>DATCUT010000106.1:0-56470 GCA_036561785.1 Rhodanobacter sp. | reverse complement strand
CCGCCTCGACGTGCCGCGCCCCTGGCTGCTCGACGACACCCTTGCGCTGAGCCTTGCGCAACAGCCGCCGGCCAGCCTCGGCGATCTCGAACAGCGCAGCCGCGGCCAGCGCGCGCTGCGTGCCGCCCAGCGCAGCGAGCTGTTCGAACTGCTGGCACCCGCGGTCAGCACCGAGGAAATCGCCGCCACCGCACGCATCCCCGGCCACCCGCAAGGCGAGGCAAAGAAAGCCCTCGGCGACATGAAACAGCTGATCGACACCCTCGCCGGCGAACTCGACCTGCCGCCCGGCCTGCTGTGCCCGCGCAAGGTGCTGGAGGAATACGTGGTCACCACCGAATGGCCCGACTTCCTCGAAGGCTGGCGCCGCGACGTACTGCACGACCGCCTCAGCACACTGCTGCCCGGCTGAGCCTGGCACATCAGGTCTTGGCGAACCCCCACGCACGCTGCTACCATTTGCGGCTTCCGTGGGGCGGTAGCTCAGCTGGGAGAGCGCCACGTTCGCATCGTGGAGGTCGTGGGTTCGATCCCCATCCGCTCCACCACGGATTTTACGATTGACGGGAAGCCGGCCTTGCGCCGGCTTTTTCGTGTGCGTTCGCCAAGCAGCGCGGAAGAAACATGTCGCTATCCCCGACTGGGGAAATGCCGGGTTATTCGTGGCACCAGCTGGCGCATGGCGAGCGGCAAGATGCACGCGGCCCGCAACCATGCCCAACATGCCGAAGCGCCGCAGACTGATGCAGTCCTGGGCTGACTACCTTGGCGCCCTACTCGGCGACACCGGCTTGCTGCCGATCAAGCGCAAAGCTGGATAAACCGTCCATCAGCTCCACTTGCACCCGATAGCGTGTAACGTTACGCTATACACATGATCCGATCCTTCCGGCACAAAGGTGTTGAGACCTTCTTCCGCACCGGCAAGGCATCGGGCATACAGGCCAGGCACGGCAAGCGCCTCCGGCTGCAACTGGGCCGATTGAACACGGCCAGCGGCCCACAAGACATGAACGCGCCCGGCTGGCGGCTGCACCCGCTGAAAGGCAAGCTCGTCGACCACTGGGCCGTCTGGGTGGACAGTCACTGGCGCCTGACCTTCGCGTTCGAGAACGGCGACGCCGTGCTGGTCGATTACCAGGACTACCACTGAGGGCAACACCATGACCACCATGCACAATCCCCCGCACCCCGGTGAAGTGCTACGCGAGTGGCTGGACGGCATCACCGTCACCGACGCCGCCGCACGGCTGGGCGTGACTCGGGTCGCGCTGTCGCGCGTACTGAATGGCGCGGCCGGCATCAGCCCTGACATGGATCTGCGCCTGGCCAAGGCACTGAACACCACGCCGGGAAGCTGGTACGCCATGCAGAGCAACTACGACATGTGGCAGGCGCAGCGGCGTTTCCGCGCCAAGGTGCAGCCCATCACGCCGGCCGCCGCGGCCGGTTGATCGCGAGAGTTCAAGCGGCCGGCGGCGTGTTTAGGCCACGTCGCCAGCCTTCCACAACTGAAACCATATCGCACAGAGAGCTGACGCCAGGGTCAGGGCTCTTGCGCGTTGAGTCCTCGGCCGCGACAACGAAAACGCCCCGCAGCTTCATGGGTCGCCGCGGCCGCCGACGCCGATGGCGTCGCCCCGGCTTCAACCCGTTCTGCGGGCGCGTGATGGCGATAGCACAAGAGACGCAGGGCTTCAAAGCGCAACTTACCCTCCGCACAGGTTGCGCTTGAGCTTGTTCCGCTCGTACGACTGGCTGGCCGATGAGCCGCCGCCCTGACCCACTCTGGCGCCAGCGCGCACCTGGTCACATAGCGCGTCACGACTCAGTTGCTGCTGCTGAACTGGCTTGTCGACGGGCATAAACCCGGTGCCGTGCACTGGCGTTCCGTCCATCAAGTGTCCGTCAATGTCCACGAGGTTCGAGGTGCTGTACGTGGCCGGGCACGGGATCTTCTGGATCCATGTGCGCCGGCCGGCAGTGCATTGGTAACCCGTGGGCGCCGATGGGCTCTGCTGCGGGCTGGCGTACGCGTCGCCAGCAGGCGGCGCCTGGTACACCTCGCGCTGCTGCACTGGCTGTTGCGTACCATCCGGTGGTGACTGTGCGCCGGGCCGAGCCAGCGCCGCGTCGTAGGTGTTGTGCTGCAGCTCAGCCGCCGGTGTAGGGCACCGCGTGTTCTGGTAGCTGTTGACCCCGTTCGCACCCTTGCAAACGTAGATGTCGCCAGCATGCACCCCGCCAGATACGGCGAGGAAAGCCACGACCCAGACCCTATGAACCACTCGCATGTGAATCTCCGCCTTGCAGACGTCCCTAGCGTCTTTGCCCGAGCATAGCCGCGAACGATCGTTACCGGACGACTTGCGAACGCTCATTGAATCCGGGCGGCCTAGCGAAGGGCGCCCCGCCAAATCCGAACATTCCCGAACACTTCCACAAGGAGTTTCAGGACCAGTACGCGCGCACGCGCGAGGGAATACCGCCGGGGGTGGTGAAACGCCACCCCCTCGTCGAGTACGCGCGCGCGAGGGAATACTCTGATCGGATATCGGTTTGCGCGTGTCAAAACAGAACCTGCACGCGCATCTTCGCCTGGAGCCGGCCTTGACCAAGCTGCACGCCCGTCCGCGCCGGCCATCGAAACGCGACGAGGGGTAACTATGGGGGTACCTTGAAACGAACGAGTATGAGAATGGCTGTATGAAGCCACCTACCGATGGAGTTCGATCCTCATCCGCCACGGATTTTACGATTGACGGGAAGCCGGCCTCGCGCCGGCTTTTTCGTGTGCGCAGGAAGCCTCGATTACCTCAGTGCGCGCTGCCGGCCCCCGCCCCGCACAGCTTCTCCATCAGCTCGGCCTGCACATCGTGGACGGCCTCGTTATCGGCGGGTACCGGATGAAGATATTCACCATCCGCCTGCAGCAATGACGCGCCGACGTTGTCGTCGAGGTACCGCTGCAGGGTGTTGCGCACGCGGTGCTGCAGCTTCTTGCCCTCGATCGGGAACGCGGTTTCGACGCGGCGATCCAGGTTGCGTTCCATCAGGTCGGCGCTGGACAGGTACAGCTGCGGCTCGCCGTCGTTGGCGAACCAGTAGGCGCGGCTGTGTTCGAGGAAACGGCCGATGATCGAACGCACGCGGATGTTTTCGGAGACGCCTGCCACGCCGGGACGCAGGCAGCAGATGCCGCGCACGATCAGGTCCACCTGCACGCCGGCGATGCTGGCCTTGTACAGCGCACGGATGATCTTCGGCTCGGTCAGCGCATTGACCTTGAGGATGATCTGCGCCGGCTTGCCGGCGGCGGCATGCGTGGTTTCCTGCGCGATCAGTTCCAGCAGGGTCTTCTTCAGCGTGAACGGCGCATGCAGCAGCTTCTTCATGTGCAGCACCTTGCCCATGCCGGTGAGCTGGCTGAACAGCTTGTGCACGTCCTCGCACAACGCCTCGTCGGAGGTGAGCAGGCTGTAGTCGGTGTACAGGCGCGCGTTGCCGGTGTGGTAGTTGCCGGTGCCGAGGTGGGCGTAGCGCACCAGTTCGCTGCCCTCGCGGCGCTGGATCAGCACCAGCTTGGCGTGCGTCTTGATGCCGACCACGCCGTAGATCACCATCGCGCCGGCCTGCTGCAGGCGCGAGGCAAGCGTGAGGTTGGATTCCTCGTCGAAGCGCGCGCGCAGCTCGACCACCGCGGTCACTTCCTTGCCGGCGCGGGCAGCATCGACCAGCGCGTCGACAATCTCCGAATTCGCGTTGGTGCGGTACAGCGTCTGCTTGATCGCCAGCACCTGCGGGTCCTTCGCCGCCTGGCGCAGCAGATCGACCACCGGCGCGAACGACTCGTACGGGTGCAGCAACAGCACGTCCTGTTTGCCGATCACCTCGAACAGGTCTTCGGCGTGCAGCAGCGCCTTCGGCAGCACCGGCGTGAACGGCAGGTATTGCAGTTGCGGATAGCTCACGTTGTTGGCGATGCGGAACAGCCGCGCCAGGTTCACCGGGCCGTTCACTTCATACAGTTCCGATTCGGTCAGGCCGAACTGCCTGAGCAGGTGGTCGGTCAGATCCTTCGGGCAGTTGTCGGCCACTTCCAGCCGCACCGCGTCGCCGAAGCGGCGCGAATACAGCTCGCCGCGCAACGCCAGCGCCAGGTCCTCGACGTCCTCCGGATCGAGCGTGAGGTCGGCGTTGCGGGTCAGCCTGAACTGGTAGCAGCCAAGCACCTGCATGCCGGGGAACAGTTCCTCCGCATGGGCGTGGATGATCGAGGACAGCAGCACGTAGTTGTCGCCGCCTTCGCAGATCTCCAGCGGCATGCGGATCAGCCGCGGCAGCACGCGCGGCGCCGGCACGATCGCCAGGCCGGAGTCGCGGCCGAACGCATCCACGCCATCCAGCCGCACGATGAAGTTGAGGCTCTTGTTGACCAGCAGCGGGAACGGATGGGTCGGGTCGAGCCCGATCGGGGTGACCAGCGGCGCCACTTCCTCACGGAAATAACGCCGCACCCACAGCTTCTGCTTGTGTGTCCACTGCGTGCGCCGCACGATGCGGATGCCCTGCCTGGCCAGTTCCGGCAGGATGCGCTCGTTGAGGATCGCGTACTGCCGTGCGATCTGCCGGTGCGCGATCTCGCTGATCTCGGCCAGCGCACGCCTGGGCGGGATGCCGTCCGGGCCGATCATCTCGTGGTCCAGCGCGATCTGGCCCTTCAGCCCGGCCACCCGGATCTCGAAGAACTCGTCCATGTTCGCGGAGAAGATCAGCAGGAACTTCAGCCGCTCCAGCAGCGGCGTGCGTTCGTCCAGCGCCTGGTCCAGCACGCGGATGTTGAACTGCAGCTGCGACAGCTCGCGATGGATGTACAGCCGGCTGTCGCTGAGGTCCGGCCCGGGTGTCGACGGCGCGGCATCGTTGGCGGCGGGCGCGGCGGCGTCGGTCGGCAAGGTCTCGCGAATCAGGCGGCTGTTCATCGGTACACCGGGTCCGGCAAAGGTGGATGCAGCATTCCTGCATGGTAGCCCGCCACGGACAGGGCGGGGCGGGCACGGCGCCAGCAGGTCAGGCCGCACTCAGCCTGCGGTATTTTCCTGACCACAGGATGACACTTGCACCCGCGGCCGAACGATCGGCACATGCAGGCCGACGGTCGTTTGCCCTATGGTCGACGCTCCCCATCGGCCCTGCCGCCGAACCCGCCCCATCGTCGAACGAATGCCCCATGCAGACCCGCGTCGAAAGCGCCCCGCTGTCCCCTGCCGCCATTCCGTCGCCGATCGGAACACCCGCCACGGAGCGCACCCAGTTCGCGGTGCTCGGCGGGATCAGCTTCGCGCACATGCTCAACGACATGATCCAGTCGCTGATCCTGGCGATCTACCCGATCCTGAAACACGACTTCCATCTCAACTTTGCGCAGGTCGGCCTGATCACGCTGACCTACCAGCTCACCGCCTCGCTGCTGCAGCCGCTGGTCGGCACGGTCACCGACCGCCGGCCGATGCCGTATTCGCTGCCGGTCGGCATGGGTTTCACCCTGGGCGGCCTGCTGCTGCTCGCCACCGCGCCGAATTTTCCGGTACTGCTGCTCGCCGCCGCGCTGGTCGGCACCGGCTCGTCGGTGTTCCACCCGGAATCCTCGCGGGTGGCGCGGATGGCATCCGGTGGACGGCACGGCCTGGCGCAGTCGCTGTTCCAGGTCGGCGGCAACACTGGTTCGTCGCTGGGGCCGTTGCTGGCCGCGTGGATCATCGTGCCGCACGGGCGCGGCAGCGTGGCGTGGTTTTCGCTCGCCGCGCTGCTGGCGATCGTGGTGCTGCTGCAGGTCGGCCGCTGGTACAGCCATCACCACATCACCCGCGGCAAGTCGGCGGCGCGGCATCTCGCGGCAGTGGCGCTGTCGCGCAAGCAGATCATCGGCGCGCTGGCGATCCTCGGCCTGCTGATCTTCTCCAAGTATTTCTACCTGGCCAGCCTCAGCAGCTATTACACCTTCTACCTGATCCATAAATTCGGCGTGTCGGTGCAGAGTGCGCAGGTGCACCTGTTCGTGTTCCTGTTCGCGGTGGCCGCCGGCTCGCTGATCGGCGGTCCGGTTGGCGACCGGATCGGGCGCAAGTGGGTGATCTGGGTGTCCATCCTCGGCGTGGCGCCGTTCACCCTGCTGCTGCCGCACGCGAACCTGATGTGGACTGGCGCGCTGACGGTGATCATCGGCCTGGTGCTGGCCTCGGCGTTCTCGGCGATCCTGGTCTACGCGCAGGAACTGCTGCCCGGCCGCGTGGGGATGATCTCGGGGCTGTTCTTCGGCCTGGCATTCGGCATGGGCGGCATCGGCGCCGCCGTACTCGGCGGACTGGCCGACGTGCACGGGATCGAATACGTCTACCGGCTGTGCGCGTACCTGCCGCTGATGGGGCTGATCACGGTGTTTTTGCCGAACCTGGAACGCCCGAAGCTCGTGTAGGAGCGCACCCTGTGCGCGAATGCTCTTCGTCACGTGACGAAAAGCATTCGCGCACAGGGTGCGCTCCTACACGTCGATCACGACCGGCTCCGGCTCCAGCCGCACGCCGAATTTCGCCTCGACATCTGCAATCACCCGTTGCGCCAGTGCCCACAGTTGCGGCCCGGTGGCCTGGCCGTGGTTGACCAGTACCAGCGCATGGCGATTCGAAATGCCGGCGTCGCCTTCGCGCACGCCCTTGAAACCGGCGGTTTCGATCATCCACGCGGCGGACACCTTGCAGCGGCCGTCGGGCTGCGGCCAGACAGCGAGGTCGGGATGCTCGCGCTTCAGCGCATCGGCCAGCGCGGCCTCGACGATCGGGTTCTTGAAGAAGCTGCCGGCGTTGCCGATCACCGCGGGATCGGGCAGCTTGCGCGTGCGTAGGTGCACCACCGCCTCGGCGACGTGGAACGGCGCGGGCTTGTCCACGCCCATCCGCGCCAGCTCCTCGGCGATGCCGGCGTAGTCGGTGCGCAGCGGACGGCTGCGCGGCAGCACGAAACGCACGGCGGTGACGATGTAGCGGCCCGGCTCGTGCTTGAACAGCGAATCGCGGTAGCCGAAGGCGCAAGTGGCATGGTCCAGCGTCACCACGCGGCGTTCGCGCGTATCCCAGGCCTCGACACTTTCGACGAACTCGGCGACCTCGCAGCCGTAGGCACCGATGTTCTGGATCGGTGCGGCGCCGACGGTGCCGGGAATCAGGATCAGGTTCTCCAGGCCGGCGTAGCCCTGGCCCAGGGTCCAGCGCACGAAGTCGTCCCAGCGTTCGCCGGCAGCCACCGCGATGCGCGCGCTGGCGCCGTCGCTCTCCACCTGCACGCCGCGGGTGGCCATCGCCAGCACGGTACCGTCGAAGTCGCCGGTGAACAGCAGGTTGCTGCCCTCGCCCAACACCAGCAGGCGGTCGCCGCGCAGCGCCGGGAAGTCGAGCAATTCGGGCAGCTTGCTGGCGTCGCGGATCTCGGCCAGCAGTTTCGCCCGCGCGTCGACGCGCAACGTGTTGCGCGTCGCCAGCGAGGCGTTTTCGGTGAGCGTGTAACCGCCCATATCCACGCGCTCGACAGGCAGGTGGGTACGTTCAGACGACATCGGCGTCCTCGCGCTGGCGGCGGATTTCATTGACACACTCGGCGACCAATGGCGGCCCGCGATAGATCAGGCCCGAATAGAGCTGCACCAGCGAGGCACCCATTTCCATCTTCTCGGCGGCATCGCTGCCGTCGAGGATGCCGCCCACGCCGATCAGCGGAATGCGGCCCTGCAGGCGCCGATGCATGCCGGTCAGCACCGCGGTGGAGCGGTCGAACAACGGCTTGCCGGACAACCCGCCGACTTCGCTGCCGTGCGGGTCGTCGGCCACCGCCGCATGGTCGATCGTGGTGTTGCTGCAGATCACCCCGTCGATGCCGGTGTGCAGCAGCACCTCGGCGATCGCGTCCAGTTCCGCCTCGCCCAGGTCCGGCGCGATCTTCAGCAGCATCGGCTTGCGCCGGCCGTGCTGCGAGCCGAGCCGCTCCTGCGCCTCGCGCAGCACCGAGATGAAGCGGCGCAGCGTGGCCTCTTCCTGCAGGTCGCGCAAACCCTGGGTGTTCGGCGAGGAGATGTTCACCGTGACGTAGCTGGCATGCTCGTACACGCGGGTGAGGCAGAGCAGGTAGTCGCTGACTGCCTTCTCGTTCGGCGTGTCCTTGTTCTTGCCGATGTTGATGCCGAGCACGCCGTGATAGCTGGACTGCTGCACGTTGCGCACCAGCGCATCGACGCCGGCGTTGTTGAAGCCCATGCGGTTGATGATCGCCTCGTGCCGCGGCAGCCGGAACAGGCGCGGCCGGTCATTGCCCGGTTGCGGCTTCGGCGTCACCGTGCCCACTTCGATGAAGCCGAAACCCAGCGCATCGAGCGCGTCCAGGTGTTCGGCATTCTTGTCCAGGCCGGCGGCGAGCCCGACCGGGTTCGGAAAGGTGATGCCGAATACCTTGGTCGGCAGGTCCGCCGGCGGCTTGGCGATCCACTGCGAAAAACCGCTGCGCTGGGCCACGCCCAACGCATACAGGGTGGCGCGATGCGCGGTCTCGGCATCGAGCTTGAACAGCAGCGGGCGCAGGATGTCGTACATGGATCAGGCCAGGTGGCCCGCGAAGATGCGGGTATCGTAATCGAAGCTTACCGTGCCGTTTTCGGCACAGCTGTCGAACAGTTCGCGCAGCGCGCGCAGCATCGGTTCGTGCCGGGGATGGCCTGCCTTCGGCGCATACGACGACGACATCAGGCGTCCGCGCAAGGCCTCGAAATCCAGCTGCTGCGCGTGTTCGAAACGGGCTGCGCCGCGGAAGCCGGCGCCGAACCAGGCGCGCATGCGCTCGTCGTCGGCGTAGCGTTCGGCCACGCTGGTGTAGTCGGTGCCATAGGCCAGCAGCAGCGCCTCGTAACCTTCCAGGAAACGGGTACCGCTGAGCCGGCGCGAGTTCCACCAGATCGCCGCCAGTCCGCGCGGGCGCAGGATGCGGGCGAACTCACGCCGCGCCGCATCCTCGTCGAACCAGTGGAACGCCTGCGCCACGGTGACCAGATCCACGCTGGCGTCGGGCAAGCCGGTGGCGTCGGCACCACCGTCGACCGCATCGAAGCCCGCGTACGCCTGCAGCCAGTGTTCGGCCGCGGTGCGCATCGGCGCATTCGGTTCCACCGCGGTCACCCGATAGCCGGCGTCGAGGAACAGTTTCGAGGAGATGCCGGTGCCCGCGCCTATGTCCGCCACCCGCCAGCCGCTGTCCACGCCCTGCTCGCGCTGCAGCCAGTCCAGCAACGCCGGCGGATAGTCCGGCCGGTAGCGCACGTAGTCGTCCACGCGATCGCCGAAACGCGCGGTGGATGGCAGGGAAGCATTCTCGTCAGCCATTGAGCATCTGTCCGCCATCGACGACCAGGGTGTGACCGGTGATCCAGCCCGCCCACGGCGAGGCCAGGAACAGCGCTGCGTGGGCGATCTCTTCCGGCTTGCCGAAGCGGCCGAACGGGATCTTCGCCAGGGTGGCGCGGTAGAGCTCCGGCTGTTCCAGCTTGCGGCGCTCCCACAGACCATCGGCAAACGCGATCGAACCTGGCGCGATCGCATTGACGCGGATGCGGTGTTCCGCCAGCGCCAGCGCCTGCGAGGTGGTGTATTGGCTCAGCGCCGCCTTCACCGCCGCATACGCCGCGCCGTTCGCGCGTGGGCGGAACGCGGCGATCGAGCTGGTGTGCAGGATGCATCCATGCGGCGAGGCCTTTAGGTGCGGCAAGGCCGTGCGCGACGCGCGCACCGCCGCCATCAGGTCCACGTTGAAACCGGCGCTCCACGCCTCGTCGCCGTCGTCGAAACCGTAGCCGCTGGCGTTGTTGACCAGCACGTCGATACCGCCGAGCGCGGTGGCTGCCTCCGCCACATAAGCCTCGATCGCGCGGGCATCGGCCAGGTCGCAACTCTGCGCATGCGCCAGCGCGCCGTGGGCGGCCAGCGCCTGGCGGGTTTCCTCCAGCGCCGCCGCGCCGCGGGCGCAGATCGACACCGCCGCGCCGGCCTCGGCGAAGCCCAGCGCGATGCTGCGACCGATGCCGCGGCTGCCGCCGGCGACGACGATGCGATATCCGGTGAAATCAAAAGGCATGCGCGGCATCAATGCCAGTTCGAGAAGGCGAAACCGAAGATCAGTGCAGCGATCACCACGAACACCGCCAGCACGCCCAGCAGCAGTTGCACGTAGCCGAGCACCAGCCCAGCCACGGCCATGCCGTCGCCCTCGGTGCGGGCATCGGGCGGACTGCGGCGGATCTCGCTACGCGCCAGGTGGCCGCAGATGATCGCCACGATCGCGCCCACGAACGGCAGCACGCACCAGGCCAGGATGCCGAAGACCAGGCTCACCACGGCCAGCGAACTGGTGCTGGTGCCCGGACGGTAGGACGGTTGATAGCTCATCGGATCGCTCACTCATGTCGAGGTGGTGGATCAGCGCCGTCATGCATCGCCGTCGGCTGCGGGCGGCGGGCCGCCCGCAGCCGGTTCATCAGAAATCGAACTTGATGCCCTGCGCCAGCGGCAACGCATCCGAGTAGTTGATGGTGTTGGTCTGGCGGCGCATGTAGACCTTCCATGCATCCGAACCGGACTCGCGGCCGCCGCCGGTTTCCTTCTCGCCGCCGAACGCGCCGCCGATCTCGGCACCCGAAGTGCCGATGTTGACGTTGGCGAGGCCGCAGTCCGAACCGGCCGCCGACAGGAACTGCTCGGCCGCGCGCAGGTTGTTGGTGAAGATCGACGAGGACAGACCTTGCGGCACGTCGTTCTGCATGTCGATCGCCTCGTCCAGCGTCTTGAACGGCATCACGTACAGGATCGGCGCGAATGTCTCGGTCTGCACCACGTCATCGGAGTTCTTCAGGCCGGTGACGATGGTCGGCAGCACGAAGTTGCCCTTGCGCTCGGTCAGCGCCTTGCCGCCGGTGGCGACGGTGCCGCCAGCCGCCCTGGCCTTCTCGATCGCGGTGAGATAACCCTGCACCGCTTCCTGGCTGTTCAGCGGCCCCATCAGCGTGGTGGCCAGGGTGGGATCGCCGATCTTGCCTTCGACTTGGTGGTACGCCTTGACCAGGGTGTCGACCACGCTGTCGTGGATCGACTCGTGCACGAATACGCGGCGGGTCGTGGTGCAGCGCTGGCCGGCGGTGCCGACCGCGCCGAACACGATGCCCGGGATCGCAAGCGCAAGGTCGGCCGTCTCGTCCACGATGATCGCGTTGTTGCCGCCCAGTTCCAGCAGCGAGCGGCCCATGCGCTGGGCGACGCGCTCGCCGACCATGCGGCCCACCTTGGTCGAGCCGGTGAAGCTGATCAGCGCGATGCGCTTGTCGTCGACGAAGGCCTGCGCCAGGTCGCTGCCGGCGTCGTTGAACAGGAAGAACAGGTCGGGGAAGCCGCCGGCCTTCAGCGCGTCGTTGCAGATGCGGATGGTGGCGATCGCCGACAGCGGCGTCTTCGGCGACGGCTTCCAGATGCAGATGTCGCCGGCAATGGTGGCGAGCATGGCATTCCACGCCCACACCGCGACCGGAAAGTTGAACGCGCTGATGATGCCGACCAGGCCGAGCGGATGGTACTGGTCGTACATGCGGTGGCCCGGGCGCTCCGAATGCATGGTGTAGCCGTACAGCATGCGGCTCTGGCCCACCGCGAAGTCGGCGATGTCGATCATCTCCTGCACTTCGCCGTCGCCCTCGGGCTTGATCTTGCCCATCTCCAGCGCGACCAGCGAACCCAGCGCGTCCTTGTGCTTGCGCAGCGCCTCGCCGCACAGCCGCACGGCTTCGCCGCGCTGCGGTGCCGGGGTGGTCTTCCACACCTTGAACGCAGCCTGCGCGCGCTTGACGATCACTTCGTAATCGGCGGCGCTGGACGCATGCACGGTGCCAAGCACCTCGCCGGTGGCCGGGTTCACCGGCTGCAGCGCGCCGGCGTCGGTGGTCTTCGACCACTCGCCCTGGCCGAGGTAGCTGCCGGACTGCTCGCCATCGAGGCCAAGCGCGCTGAGGATTGCATGGGACATGGATGTCTCCTGGACTTGCGGCGCCTGCGGGCACCGTGAAGGGAAAGCGGGAATTGCCCATTCTAGCAGGGGCGGCGGGAGTGGCTCCCTCTTTGGCTTGCAGCGGGGAGAACAACGCAATCGCACCAGCGTGTGATCCATGCGAAAATCCCGCCGCTGCCCTCGTAGCTCAGTTGGATAGAGCGGCCCCCTCCTAAGGGGCAGGTCGGACGTTCGAATCGTCTCGAGGGCACCAGTTCCGTAACGCGAGGGCCGGCCATGCCGGCCTTCGTGCTTTCCGATTCAGGAACTGCACGACAGCATCGAGCAACCGGCCTTGTGCCGCGCCCAGTCCGGGCGCTTCTGCGCGAACGCCTCGCGGCCGGGCTGGTCGTCGTAGGGGTGGCGCAGCACCTCAAGCAGCTCGACGATACCGCTGGGGTCACCCTGCTCCGCGCGGTCGATCGCCTGCTGCGCCAGGTAGTTGCGCAGCACGTAGCGCGGGTTCGCCAGACGCATCCGCTCACGGCGCTGGGCCGGTGACAACGGATCGTCGGCCAGCCGTACCGCGTAACGGGCCAGCCAGTCGTCGAGCGCCGGCTCGGCCTCGCGCCGCTTCGCCTCGTCGTAGAACGCTTCGCCGAACGGCGCCAGCGTGGGCGCCTGCACGTCCACCGCGGCCAGCGCGCGAAACCACAGCGTCATGTCGATCTCGGCCTGCTGCATCAGCGCCTGCAGCGACTGCATCAGTGCCACGTCGTCGTCGCGGCATTCGGCCAGACCTAGCTTGGCGGCGATGTTGGCGCGGTCGGCGGCGGCATACACGGCGGCGTAACGTTGCAACCCGGCCTCCAGCGGCCCGACCCCGTCGAACAGCGGCGCCAGCGCACCGGCCAGGCAGCTCAGGTTCCACCACGCCACGTTCGGCTGCTGGCCGTAGCGGTAGCGACGGCGTTGCGCGTCGGTGGTGTTCGGCGTCCAGTCCGGATCGTAGTTGTCGACCCAGCCGTACGGGCCGTAGTCGATGGTGAGGCCGAGGATCGACATATTGTCGGTGTTCATCACCCCGTGCACGAAGCCCACGCGCATCCAGTGCGCCATCATCGTGGCGGTGCGCTCGCACACCTGGGCGAACCACGCCGCGTACAGCGCCTCGCCCTCCCCGTCGAGTTCCGGGAAGTCGCGGTGGATGGTGAACTCGACCAGCTGGCGCAGCAGCGCGATATCGCCGCGCGAAGTGGGCAATTCGAAGTTGCCGAAGCGGATGAACGACGGCGCCACGCGACAGACGATCGCGCCCGGTTCCGGCGCGGCGTGGCCGTCGTAGAACATGTCGCGCAGCACTGCCTCGCCGGTGCCGACCAGGCACAGGGCACGCGTGGTCGGCACGCCCAGGTGGTGCATCGCCTCGCTGCACAGGAACTCCCGCACCGAGGAACGCAGCACCGCGCGGCCGTCCGCACCGCGCGAATACGGCGTCAGCCCGGCGCCCTTCAGCTGCAGCTCCCAGCGCTCGCCGGCGGCGTTGATGACTTCGCCCAGCGAGACCGCGCGACCGTCGCCAAGTTGCCCGGCCCAATTGCCGAACTGGTGCCCGCCGTAGTTCGCCGCATACGGCTGCATGCCGTCGAGCAGGGCGTTGCCGCCGAACAACTGGGCAAACTCGGGCGTGGCGACGTCCGCCGCGCTGAAACCCAGCGTCGCCGCCATCTCGGCCGAATGTGCCAGCAGCCGCGGCGCCGCCACCGGCGTGGGGTCGACCCGCGAGTACAGCGCGCCGTCGACCTGGCGCAACCGCGGGCCCTGCTCCGGATCGCCGGGCAGCTCGCGCACGAACGCATTGTCGAAACGAAGATCGAACATCAGGGTGCCTCGCGGGACTGCAGCCTATATCCGGGCACCATCGGCGCGATGCAAGGCCGGGCCATGCAGTGCGGCGCGCTTTCTCCGAACGGCTAGCGCGCCACGGCCTGCCCGCGGCGCGCCGGACGATGGATCGACTTCAGCCGCTGGTAGACGGTCAGCACGGCGGTGCCGTAATCCTTGGCCAGGGTCGGCGTATGGCTGTGGTAGTAGCCCACGCCAAGCACCCGGTCGCGGGTCTGGTGCATGCCGTCGCGCAGGATTTTCGCGGCCACGGTGATGTTGGTGCGCGGATTCAACAGGGTCAGCGGATCGCGCACCGCGTCCCGGTGCATCGGGTAGTAGACCTGCATGATGCCGACATCCTGCACGGCCGAACCGAACTGGCTCGCCGCCGCCATCGCCAACTGCACGTCATGCCGCCCGCCGCGCACCAGATGATCGTCGACGCGGAACAGCCACGGCGTGGGCGCGACCTTGCCATCCGGGTACAACGCCTTCGATTCCACCAGGGCGACGCTGTACAGAAGCAGCGGATCGACGCCGGAGGCCTTGCCGATCTGCGACCACAGGCTCTGCCGGGAAGTGATGTCCAGGTCGGGCTCCTCGATCGGCATCATCAGGTCCATCGTGCTGACGTCGGACAACAGCTTGCGACCGGTTTCGGCCGGCCCGGCGCGGACTGCCGGCGCAACCGTTGGCGCGCTTGCCGCAGCCAACACCAGCGCAGGCCTGGCCGGCAAGGACGGTGCACGCATGACAGATGCGGGCCTTGCCGATGTGGCAACCACCGCCCCGGCTGGCGTTGATCCCGCGCCAGGGTGCGGCATGCCGATGCGCAGCAACACCAGGGCAGCGCCCGCGATGGCGCCCATGGCGACGCCTGCCGCAAGCCTGCGCCGATGCGCCCTCGCCCATCCCGGCCACGACGGCATGCGTGCCCGCGCCCACGGCACGATCCGGGCGTCGACGAGCCGGCGCAAACCGGCGACTGCGCTCACGTGCCATCCATCCAGCGGCCATGCGGGAGGCAGTAGCCAGCGTTCCGCTGCCGGCCGCAGCGCGCTCGGGGGCAGCCGGTTGGGCACGGCCCGTGAACGGATCCACTGCGCAGGTGCCGGCATCAGAACAGCCGGGGCGACCGGCCGGCGGCAGGTCGACGAGTCTCCGGATTTCCAGCGCGCCGGCGCCATCAGATACACGCGGCCCGGTTCCCGAGGGGTGCCACGCACGGTCGCGGGGTCCGTGGACGGATGCTTGACCGAGCCTGCTGCCGTGCCCGCTTCGGCAGGGGCCGGTTCCCGCGCCGGCCCATCGCACGTATTGCCGGGCGTGACCATGCCACCCTCGACTCCGGAGTACCCGCGGCTCTCGCCGTGCAAGGCATCTGCGGTCGTTGGGGTCAAACCATCCACGAGCGAATCCTGTTCAAGGGCACGGCTACTGCCGATCCGGTAGATCTGGTCGGGGCGGCAAGCTCCCCGTGCCGGAGGGCGCCATTAAATCAGGTTTGCGAAGCCGGTTCCCGCATCCAGCATCCGGGCGCCCCCGCATGAAACCCGACGCAAGCCCGCAAAACCCCGGCACCGCACGCACAAGCCCATGCACCGGCCAGCCGCTATAGTCGGCTGCCACACCCTCGCGAAAACCGCATGAGCCCGATATCCGCCAACGACCTCAACGCCGACGCGCTGCCCGAGGACGTGCCCTACCTCGCCGCCACCACGCGCTGGCTGGAACGCGCGGTGATCGGGTTGAACCTGTGCCCGTTCGCCCGCGCGCCGCACGTGCAGGGCAAGCTGCGCCTGCGGGTGAGCCATGCGCGCGACACCGACGCGCTGCTCGACGACCTCTGTGGCGAACTGCAGTCGCTCAACGCACTGACGCCGGATGAATGCGAGACCGGCCTGCTGATCCACCCGTTCGTGCTCGGAGACTTCCTCGACTACAACGACTTCCTCGACGTGGCCGACGCCGCCGTGCAGACGCTGGGGCTGGAAGGGGAATGGCAGGTGGCCAGCTTCCACCCCCATTACCAGTTCGCCGACAGCGCGCCGGACGACGTCGAGAACCTCAGCAACCGCTCGCCGTATCCCACGCTGCACCTGCTGCGTGAATCCAGCATCGAGCGCGCGATGGAGGCGATGAGCGACACCGACAGTATCTACCGGCGCAACATCGAGACCCTGCAACGGCTGGGCCCCGATGGCTGGCAGGCGTTGTGGCGCGACAGCGGCGACTGAACGCATCCGCCCGACCCGGGATTCACATTCACGCGGGACGAAGCTGTCATGCTGGGGAGTGAATACCCTCCCCGACCCCTACGCCGAAAGCGTCGACCCCAGCGTGCAATGCACGACCTGCGAAGCCGTGTGCTGCCGCCTCACCGTGGTCCTGATGCCCGAAGACCACGTGCCCGCATGGCTGGTCGCCCGCGACGAGCGCGGCATGGAAACCCTGACCAAGGGCGAGGACGGCTGGTGCGCCGCGGTCAACCCGAACACCTTCGGCTGCACCATCTACGAAGACCGCCCCACCATCTGCCGCAAGTTCGCGATGGGCAGCCCGAGCTGCCGCGACGAGCGGCACAAATGGTTCGGCGCCACGATTCCCACGGCGGTGCACGTGCTGTAGCCCTGTCTTTCGTAGGAGCGCACCCTGTGCGCGATGGCTCTTCGTCACGTGACGGAAAGGCATCGCGCACAGGGTGCGCTCCTACGGATGCTGCTGTTGTTCTCGCTACGCGAAAATCGATGCGACCTCGTCGGCATCGAGTGCGCGCCATTTGCCCAGCGGCAACCCGCCCAATACGAGGGCGCCGATCGAAACCCGCTGCAGCGTGTCGACGTGGTTGCCGGCGGCGGCAAACATGCGGCGTACCTGGTGGTAACGACCCTCGGTGACACTGAGCCGGGCATGCCGTGGACCCAGCACTTCAAGTGCAGCCGGCGCCAGCGGCTCGGTTTCCGACTCCAACAGCAGGTTGCCGCTGGCGAACAGCTCGCCTTCGTCGCCACGCAGATCCTGCGCCAGGGTCGCCTCGTAGACCTTGGTCACCTGCGCCTTCGGCGAGATGATCCGGTGCAGCAGCGCGCCGTCGTCGGTGAACAGCAGCAGGCCGGAAGTGTCGCGATCGAGCCGGCCCACGCTGGACAAGGCCGGCGAGCGCACGTTGTAGCGCGGCGGCAACAGGTCGTAGACCACGCGGCCCGGATCCTTGCGCGAGCAGGTGACGCCGAGCGGCTTGTTCATCATCAGGGTCAGCCCGGGCGGCGGATCGAGCGGCTCGTCGTCCACGCGGATGGTCTCGTACGGCACCACGTCGTCGGCGTACAGCACCTCGCCGTCCGCATCGGTGATGCGCCCGGAGCGGAACAGCTGGGTCACGTCCTTGCGGCTGCCGTAACCCAGGTTCGCGATAAGCTTGATCAGTTTCATCCGCGCACCCCAACCGCCTCGATCACCTTGAACCCTTCCCGCACGACCAGCGCGCGCACTTCATGAAAACGCGAGGCCAGCACGGCCTCGTACGGCAGATGCCGGTTCGCCACGATCAACAGCCGGCCATCCGGCACCAGCGCCTCGGCCGCGCTGACGATGAACGCGCGGCCCAGTTCCGGCAGGTCCGCCCGTCCCTGATGGAACGGCGGGTTGCTGACGATGGCGTCGTAGCGCTGCGCCAAGCCGCGGGTGACGTCATGCCAGTGCACCGCCACCGCCACGTCGCGCCCGCATTCGCGCTGCGCCCGCGCCAGGTTGAGCCGCGCCGGCTCCAGCGCGCGCGCTTCGGCTTCGTACAGGTCGAGCGCGTCGACCCGTGGACAACGCGCGACGACCTGCGTGGATAGATAACCGTAACCGGCACCGAGATCGGCCACGCGACCGTGCAAGTCCGCCGGCAGGTGTTCCGCCAGCAGCGCCGAGGCGCGGTCGATGCGGTCCCAGGCGAACAGGCCGGGGCGGCTGACGTAGCCGTCGACGATCGTGCGCGGCGCGTCCAGCGCCAGCCATTCGGCCAGCAGGTCCTGCTCGATGTCGGCCGGCCGTGGGGCACTCCAGAACGCGCGGCACTTGTGCTTGGACAGGTGCTGCACGGCGCCGGCCAGTTTCGCCAGGTCCGCCTCGCCCGACTTCGCGCCTTCGGCATTCGGCATCGCGGCCAGCACCGTGCCGCCGGGCGCCAGATGCCGCAGTGCGCGGGCGAACAGGGCGCGCGCCTCGTCGCGCTGACGTGTTGGTAGCAGCAATACCAGCGGAAATTTTTCATCGGCCGCCGGTTCGCCCACGCGCAGGCCGTTGCGGCCCAGTTCGTCGGCGAACGGCAGGAAACCCTGCTCGCACAACCAGCCCGGCTGCGCCATTTCGCGCAGACGCACACCGGCGCGGGCGCGCAGGAACAGCACGCGGCCGTCCGCCGGCAGACGCAACTCACCCGATTCGAACGGCCCGAACAGGGCCGCCAGTGCCGCATCCGGCGCGGCCGCGAAAAATCCGCCAGCAGTCACGTCATCCCTTCCACCTTGAAACAGTGGCGGCATTGTACGTGGCTGTCGGCGGAATCCGTGCCGCGCGGACTCAGCCGCCGCTGTGCTGGCTCACCGCGTCCATCGCGCGAGCGGAAAACACCAGCGCCGCGCCGGCATTCATCGCCACCGCCACGCCGAGCGCCTCGGAGATTTCCTCGCGGGTCGCGCCATGCTTCAGCGCTTCGCCCACGTGCACCGTGATGCAGCCGTCGCAGCGGGTGGTGACCGCCACCGCCAGCGAGATCAGCTCGCGGGTCTTCGCATCCAGGTGGCCGGTCTTTGCGCCGGCGCCGGTCAGTATCTGGTAGCCCTTCAGCGTATCCGGGCTGAGCTTGCCGACCTCGCCAATCCGGCCCAGCAGTTCCTTGCGGTATTGCAGCCAATCCAGCATGGGAGTCTCCTCGCGGTCGTGGCGGCCGGGCGACGCGCCCGACCGTGGCGGGGATGCTGCGCCACCGGATGTAAAATCCGCATGCGGGCGGTTCCCCGCGGCAGGAACAGGCGGAGGAGCCTCCGCAACCTGCCCCGGGAACATCACCTGGTTACGCCGCGGCCGATGTCCGTCCCAGCCTGGCCACCCAGCGGTACAGCGCCACATTGACCGCGACGAAGGCGATGCCGCCGATCCAGATCGCCGCCGTGCCGAAGCCATCGCCGACCAGCGCCAACGGTGCGCCCTTGCCGGAGAACACCACGATCGCCGCGATGACCACGCCGATGATGCTTTCGCCCACGATCATGCCGGAGGCCAGCAGCACGCCGAGCTGCCTGGTTGCCTCGGGTTTGGGGCCGCGCTCGGCGCGCTTGTCGAAATACCAGCCGACGATGGCGCCCACCACGATCATCAGCGTGGTCGAGGTCGGCAGGTAGATGCCCAGGCCCACCGCCAGCGGCGGCAGCGCGGCCGATTTGGTGGTGCGGCCGAGGACGGCATCCAGCACGATCAACGCCACGCCGATCGCACCGCCCAGAATGATCAGGCTCCAGTCGATATTGCCCTGGATCACGCCCTGCGCCAGCGCCGAGATCAACCCCGCCTGCGGTGCGGCCAATGCACGCGCCGGGTCGACCCCGGGCATGCCGGCGAAGCCGTATGCCTCGTTCAGCAGGTCCAGCACCGGCGGGATCACCGCGGCGCCCACCAGCACGCCGACCACCAGTGCCACCTGCTGCTTCCACGGCGTGGCGTCGACCAGCTGGCCGGTCTTCAGGTCCTGCAGGTTGTTGTTGGCGATGGTCGCCACCGCGAACACCACCGACGTGGCGAACAGCGCGAACGCCACCAGCCCCTTGCCGGCATCGCCGGACAGCTCCGACTTCACGCCCGCCATCAGCAGCAACAGCGCCGCGATGATCACCACCAGGATGCCCACGCCGGACAGCGGACTGTTGGACGAACCGATCAGGCCGGCCATGTAGCCGCATACCGCCGAAACCAGGAAGCCCATGATCACCACGAAGATCAAGCCGCCGATCACCAGCAACCACAAGTGCGAGCCCAGCCCGGTGGCGATGCTGAAATCGCCCAGCAGCCAGCCTATCGGCAGCAGGCAGAGCAGGCTGATCAGGCCGACGATGCCGATCGGCATGTCGTGCTCGGTGCGCGGCAGGGTGTCGCCATGCCCCGCCTTGCGCGCCCGCGACGACGCCATCGCCGAGGAAAGTCCGCTGATCACCGGCTTGACCAGTTTGGCCAGCGTCCAGATCGCCGCCACGCCGATCGTACCGGCGCCGATGAAGCGCACCTTGCTGCCCCATGCCGCCTGCGCCACGTCCGCGGCAGCGCCGGTGGCTGCCGCCAGCATCGTGTAGTGCGGCACCGCCCAGCCCCACGCGATCAGCGCGCCGAGCAGCATCGCCAGTCCTACCCACAGGCCGACCAGGTGGCCTACCGCCAACAGCGCGAACGACAGGCTGAAGTCATAGCCGCTGGCCCCGCCGCGGTCGCCGACGTGGAAATACTGCGCCACGCTGCCGGCGAATACCTTGGTGGCGACCACCACCGCGAACACCGCCGAGACGATGGTGCCGGCGGCAACAGCCAACAGGCCCGACTTGCTGCTCTCCTCCGACGCCGCGGCCGCGTCGTCGCCGCCGCCCACTTTCAGCACTTCGGCACAGGCCACGCCTTCCGGGTATGGCAGGTCGGAATCGGTGACCAGCGCGCGGCGCAGCGGGATCGTGTACATCACGCCCAGGATGCCGCCGGTGGCGCAGATGCCGAACGTCACCCAGAACGGGAAGCCGGTCCACCATCCGATCATCACCAGGCCGGGCAGCACGAAGATGATCGCCGACAGCGTGCCGGCCGACGAGGCGACCGTCTGCACGATGTTGTTTTCCTGCATGGTGGAGTTCTTGAACCCCCGCAGGATCGCCATCGAGATCACCGCCGCCGGAATCGAGGTGGCGAAAGTGAGGCCGGCCTTGAGGCCGAAGAACACGTTGGCGGCGGTGAACACCAGGGTGATCACGATGCCGATGATCAGGCCGCGTACGGTCAACTCGGTGCGCGGCGCGGCGCTGGACAAAGGTTTTGCACTCACGAATGGCTCTCCCCCGGATGGATGCTGCGGTGGAAGATAGCGTGGAATCGCTGCCGGTGGTTATCCCCTGGCCGAACGGCGCGGCGGCGTCACAACGCCAGCCGGCTCTCGAAACGCCGCGGCTCGCCGGACAGTGGATCAGCGAAGGCCAGGCTGTGCGCCAGCAGCTTCAAGGGGTGCCGGTAATCGTCGACGGACTTTTCGGCCAGCGCCGGATACAGCGTGTCGCCCGCGATCGGCGCACCCAGTGCGGCCATGTGCACGCGCAACTGGTGCTTGCGGCCGCTGATCGGAAACAGTGCATAGCGCCACAGTTCCTCGCCGCGCTCGATCACCTCGATCCGCGTCTCGCTGTTCGGCTCGCCGCCGACTTCGCGCATGCGGAAGAACGGTTCGCCCGCCACGATGCGCGAACGCCTCGACAGCGGGAACACCAGCGAGGGCAGCGGCGGCGCCAGTGCCTCGTAACGCTTGTCGATCCGCCGCTCGCGGAACAACGCCTGGTACGCCGCTCGGCTGGCCGGGTCTGCCGAGAACAGCACCAGCCCGGCGGTGGCGCGATCGATCCGGTGCAACGGCGCCAGATCGGGATTGCCCAGCCGGTGCATCAGCCGCCGCAGCAGGGTCTGCTCGACGAAGCCGCCAGCCGGGGTCACCGGCAGGAAGTGCGGCTTGTCCGCCACCACCAGGTGCGCGTCCGCATGCAGCACGGTTTCGACGAACGGAATTGGCTGCTCATCCGCCACCTCGCGGTAATAGTGGATGCGCATGCCTGCGCGATACGGCGTCTGCGGCGTGATCGCGATGCCCTGCCCGTCCAGCACGCGCCCGCGCGCGATGCGGTCCAGCCATTGCACGCGATCGATCGCGCCGAACTGCGCGCACAGCCCATCGAGCACGGTGGCCCAGGCACCCGGTGGCAGGTGCACGGTGCTGGCATGGGGATCGCGGCTGAACGATGAAGCGGATCGTTTCATGGCACGGCCAGTGTAAGGCGTCCTGCACAGCGCTCGCCTTCAGCCAAGGCAGCGGCGCGGCACCTGCGCGTAGAATGGTCGGCTTGTTGTCTCAAGGCACGCCCATGGCACTCAACTCCACCATCTACAAGGTCGAACTGCAGGTCAGCGACATGGACCGGCATTACTACGCCACCCACGCGCTGACCCTGGCGCGGCATCCGTCCGAGACCGAGGAACGGCTGATGGTGCGCCTGCTCGCGTTCGCGCTGTACGCGGAAGACCGGCTGGAGTTCGGCAAAGGCATCAGCGACGAGGACGAACCGGCGCTGTGGCGCAAGGCGTATACCGACGAGATCGAGCTGTGGATCGAAGTCGGCCAGCCCGACGAGACGCGCATCCGCAAGGCCTGCGGCCGCTCGCGCCAGGTGGTGGTGATCAGCTACGGCGGCAACGCGGCGGAGATCTGGTGGAACAAGGTCGGTGCCGCACTCAGCCGCAACAAGAACCTCACCGTGCTGGACATCTCCGCCAGCACCGTGGCCGAACTGGTCGCACTGCTGCAGCGTGGCATGCGCCTGCAGGTACTGGTCCAGGATGGCCAGCTGCAGCTGATGAACGAGACGGTCGCGGTCGCCGTCGATCCGCTCAAGCGCATGGTCGCGGCCGAGCTGGTCAGCTGATCCACGGCAAGTCCGCCACAGAGTGCTTTCCCGCATAATCCCCACCCATTCACATCCACTTCCGGAGTCATCCATGCGCTGGTTGCTGCCCCTGCTTGCCGTCTTCGCCCTCGCCGCCTGCAGCACCCCGCCCGCGGCACACGCCAGCGGCAAGGTGGACAAGCTCACCATCGTCGACACGAAAGTGGGCACCGGTGCCGAAGCAAAAGCCGGCATGGACGTGCTGGTGCACTACACCGGCTGGCTCTACGACGAAAACGCCAAGGACAAGCACGGCGCCAAGTTCGACAGCTCGCTCGACCATGGCGCACCGTTCAACTTCACGCTCGGCGCCGGCCGGGTGATCGACGGCTGGGACCAGGGCGTGGCCGGCATGCGCGTGGGCGGCAAGCGCACCCTGCTGATTCCCGCCGAGCTCGGTTACGGCGCCCGCGGCGCCGGCGGCGACATCCCGCCGAACGCCTCGCTGGTGTTCGACGTGGAACTGATCGACATCAGCGCGCCCTGAGGTTTTGTAGGAGCGCACCCTGTGCGCGATGCTCCGATGTCGATCGGTGACGAAGAGCATCGCGCACAGGGTGCGCTCCTACGGAACCGTGTTTCGCCCGCCGGTCAGTCTTCCTGCGCCGCCGCCTCGCGGCCCTGCTGGCGGATGATCGCTTCTTCCCGCGCGTCGATGATCGACTGCATCACGCTGTCGACGTCGGTGATGCTTTCGTCGAACTCGAAATGGCCGGTGAGCTCGCTGTCCGGGTGCAGTTCGCCCAGTTCGTACAGCGCCCACATCTCCTCGCCGTAGTGGGTGTCCAGCAGCTCCGACGCGAAGCGCGACAGGCTGATCGTGATGTTGCCCACGTCGCGGCGCAGCATGGTGCGCGCCGCGTTGTTGCCGGAGGCGCTGACCACCTGCGGCAGGTCGATGATCACCGGGCCATCCGGCCCCACCAGCACGTTGTATTCGGACAGGTCGCCGTGGATCAGCCCCACGCACAGCATGCGCGCGACCTGCTGCATCAGGAAACGGTGGTAGTCGCGCGCCGTATCCGCCGACAGTTCCACCTCGCCCAGCCGCGGCGCCGAATGGCCGTCCGCATCGGTGACCAGCTCCATCACCAGCACGCCGTTGAAGTAGCCGTAGGGTTTCGGCACGCGCACGCCGGCGGCGGTGAGCTGGTACAGCGCGTCGACCTCGGCGTTCTTCCAGGCGGCTTCGGCCTCCTTGCGGCCGAACTTGGTGGCCTTGCCCATCGCGCGCGCCTGCCGGCTGCCGCGCACCTTGCGGCCTTCCTGGTATTGCACGCGCGCCTGGAAGCTGCGTTGCGCCATGTCCTTGTAGACCTTGGCGCAGCGAACGTCCTCACCCGAACGCACGATGTAGACGGACGCTTCCTTGCCGCTCTTCAGCGGTCGCAGCACCTGGTCGATCACGCCTTCGTCGATCAGGTCCTGCAGGCCCTTGGGGGTTTTCATGCGTGGGGGAGCTTCAAGGTTTCGTGAGATAACGCCCATTATGGCCGATCGGCGACCCTGCCCGGGCTTTCGCGTCCGCGACGTTTAGTTCGCAGCCGACAGCCGATCCCGCACCGCTGCCGCGATCTCGAACGAATGCCGCCGCGCGGCGTGCTCGAACACGTTGGCGGTGATCAGCAGCTCGTCCGGCCGATGCCGGGCGATGAACGCCGCGATGCCGTCCTTCACCGTGCCGGCGGCGCCGATCACGGCGCAGGCCAGCGCACGCTCCACCATCAGCTTCTCCGGCGGCGTCCAGTACGACTCGATATCGTCGATCGGCGGCGGGATCAGCCCGGGCCGGCCGCGGCGCAAATTGATGAAGCTCTGCTGCTGGGTGGTGAACAGGCGCCGCGCCTCGGCATCGCTGTCGGCCGCGACCACGTTCAGGCCGAGCATCGCGTACGGCTGCTGCAGCCGCGCCGACGGGCGGAAATCACGCCGGTACAGCGCCAGCGCCTCGTCCATCGCGTCCGGCGCGAAGTGCGAGGCGAACGCGAACGGCAGGCCGAGCTGCGCCGACAGCTTCGCGCTGAACAAGCTGGAGCCGAGCAGCCACACCGGCACCTCGATGCCGGCACCGGGCACGGCACGCACCGGCTGGCCAGGCTTGGCCGGCTCGAAGTAGCCGAGCAGTTCCAGTACGTCATGCGGGAACGCGTCGGCGCTGTCGAAGTAGCGGCGCAACGCCTTCGCGGTGGGCTGGTCGGTGCCCGGCGCGCGGCCCAGGCCCAGGTCGATCCGCCCCGGATACAACGCGGCCAGCGTGCCGAACGCCTCGGCCACCTGCAGCGGCGCGTGGTTCGGCAGCATGATGCCGCCGGCGCCGACGCGGATGGTCGAGGTGCCGCCGGCCACGTGGCCGATCAGCACCGCGGTCGCCGCGCTGGCGATGCCGGGCATGTTGTGATGTTCGGCCAGCCAGTAGCGCCGGTAGCCCAGCCGCTCGGCCAGCTGGGCCAGGTCCAGCGTGTTGCGGAACGCCTGGCTGGCATCGCTGCCTTCGGTCACCGGGGCCAGGTCGAGGATGGAAAACGGGATCATGTCGGGCTCTCGCCAAAATGGATGGCCACGATGTGGGGGCTGCCGCGCGAATTGCCACCGGCGCCTGCGCCTACAATGGCCCACCCTGATCCCACGGCATCCTGATGACCGAACCCGTCCGCCTCGCCAAACGTGTCGTCGCGCTGGCCCAGTGCTCGCGGCGCGAGGCCGAGCAATACATCGAGGGCGGCTGGGTGCGGGTGGACGGCGCCGTGGTGGAAGAACCGCAGTTCATGGTCGATGCGCAGCACGTCGAGCTCGACCCGCAGGCCAAACTGGCACCTGCCGAACCGGCCACCCTGGTGCTGCACAAGCCGGCCGGCTACGACGCCGGCAACGGCCCGAACCCGGCCAGCGCACTGGTCGCCCCGCAGACGCGCTGGCCCGACGACGGCTCCGGCGTGCGCCCGTTGCGGCGGCATATGCAGCGGCTCAACACGCCGTTGGCGCTGCCGACCCAGGCCAGCGGCCTGCTGATCTTCACCCAGGACTGGCGCGTCACCCGCAAGCTCACCGAGGACATCGACCGGATCGAACAGGAGTTCGTGGTCGAGGTCAGCGGGGCACTGATCCCGAACGGACTGGCCCTGCTCAATCACGGCCTGCGCTTCAACAACTACGCGATGCCGCCGATCAAGGTCAGCTGGCAGAGCGAGCAGCGCCTGCGCTTCGCGTTCAAGGTATTGCAGCCGACCCAGATCGAACCGATGTGCAACGCGGTCGGCCTGAAGGTGCTGGCAATGAAATGCCTGCGCGTGGGCCGCATCCCGCTGGCGAAGCTGCCACCGGGGCAATGGCGCTACCTCGCGCCGCACGAACGCATCTGAGCTTGCCGCGGCCGCCTTGCCCCTTACCCGGCGGAACGGCTTAGACTCACCCATGTGTCACGTGTCGCAAATCTACCCACACCGGAGAACAGCATGAGCAAGGGCATGGATTCAAAGAAGAGCGAGAAGAAAAAGCCGGCCAAGACCATGAAGGAAAAGAAGGCCGCGAAGCAGGAAAAGAAAAAGAACAAGTAGGGCCCAGGCCCCTACGCGCCGCGACACGGAGGCAGCCGCGGGGCGCGGCCGGTTGCTCTGCGATGCACTTGCCGGCCGCGCCTGCAGACAAGAGTCGGCTGCTTCCTCTTTTCCGCTAAATTTTCCCGGCCAGCTGCCGATAGTTCGAGACGGGTTGCCCGGGGGCCGGCGCGCTGGAATGAGGGACACGGAACATGGGGAATATGTGGCGGCGCATTTTTCGCAGCCGGAAGCCAACGACGTCAGCGAACCGCGCGCAGCCAGCCGCCGTGAAGTCCGTGCGTGCCCCCCCGATCGCGCCCGTCGTTCGCTCGGCATTGCCGCTGGCGGAAATCGAGGATCGTTTCCACCGCTTCGTACTCAGCGTTCCTGACAGCAACGCAGACGAACTCAGCGCATTCGAGCTCGCCACGCTCAAACGGCTGGAACTGCTCAGCACCCGCTTCGACATGCGCAGCCTGCCCCGCCTGCCGACGGTATTGCCGCAATTGCTGCGCGCATTGAAGAACGACAAGGCCGGCGGCGGCGAACTGGCCAGGCTGATCGGCCGCGACCCCCTGATGGTCGGCGAGATCATGCGGGTCACCGGCAGCGTGCATTACCGCGCGGCGCAGCCGATCACCAGCCTGCAGCAGGCGGTGGTGCTGCTGGGCCAGGATGGCTTGCGCCGGGTGCTTACCCAGCACGTGATGAAACCCATCCTGCAAGCCAATACCGGCGCGCTGGGCCACGCCGCCGGCGAACGCCTGTGGAATCATGCCGAACGTTGCGCCCACGCCTGTGCCTGGCTCGGCAGGAACAACGGCTGCGATGCGTTCGAGGCCTATCTGGCCGGGATCGTCTGCCACACCGGCGACGGCGCCGTGGTACGCCTGCTGGATCAACTGAAACCCGCCGGCGATGCCGAACCGCCCTCACCCGGCTTTCTCGCCAGTTGTTCCGGACTTGCCGCGCGGCTTTCGCTGCAAGTTGCGCAGCACTGGGAGTTGCCACAGCGCGTGATCGACGCGATGACGGAATGCCAGGCCCCGGCAGCGCCAGCGGCCTCGGCATTGGGCAACGCTCTTGCAGTGGCCGACCTGCTGGCGATGGCCCAGTTGCTGATCGAACACGAACGGCTCACCGACAACCCGGACCTCAGCCAAAGCTGGCCCGGTGTCTTTGCGCCGACCCTGATCGCGCGTTGCCAACAGGATCTCCGACGCAGCTTTCCCGTGTCGAAAAGCGCGTGAGCTGAGCCGCAGATCAATCCGTGCCCCGGTTATTCGCCGCGACGCAGCAGGGTCAGCCCGATCAGCCGTGACACCACCAGCGCGACGTACATCACCCCCACGAACATCTCCAGGCTGGCCACCGCACGGACGTGCACGGTAATCGGAATGACGTCGCCGATGCCGGTGCTGGACAGCAGCGCGAAGCTGAGGAACAGCAGCTCGGTCCAGCTGCGCGCCTCATGCGGGTTGACCGCAGCGGCGAAGCAGCCTGGCTGCAAGGTCTGGCACAGCACGAACACGAAGGTGAACGCCCAGACCAGCAGGGTGAACGTGGCGCCAGCGGCAAACAGCTCGTCGGTGGTGGCGCGGCGATCCGCCAGCATGTAACTGATCAGGCACCCGGCCGCGTAGAAATAGAACGCCGCCTCCAGCGCGGCCCACCACGGCCGCAGCTCCGGCATATCCATGGTCAGGTCGAGCACGTTGAACAGCACTGCCGGCACCGCGATGCAGGCACTGATCCAGGCGCGCCCGCGCGTGCGCCGCACCATCGAGATCGCCAGGCCCAGCACCAGCACGCCGAACGCACCGAGCAGCGCCCGCGCCGGGCGCGTGTGCTCGATGAACGGGTACAGCAGCAAGCCGATCAACTGCACCAGCAGCAGGATCGCCGAAGGGTGCCGGATGATCCGCACCAGCCAGCGCAGATGGGCAAAGCGGATCACCTTGCCCGTGACCGTGGTTTCATCGCTCCCGCCCATGTACCCATCCTCCCGTCGAGCGTTGCAGTGCAGGAATCCGCCGGCATCCCTTCGCCGTTTTCATCATGGCAGATCGAGGTGCATCGGCTGAACGACCAGGCCGGTATTGCTGATCGTCAGCGGCCCGCTGGGCACAAAACCGAAGTGCAGGTACACCGGCACCGCCATCGCCGAAGCATTCAGGGTAAAGCGGTGCGTACCGGCGTGCCGCACCGCATCGCGCATGGTGCGTTGCCACAGCCGGCGTGCGATGCCATGGCCGTGCATGCGGGTCGTGACGAAGAACTGGAACAGGTGGGAGTTTTCGCGCATCGCCGCCACCCCGACCAGGCGCCCGTCGTCCCGCCACGCCAGGTGGAAGCGCTGGCCGGCCAGGATCTTCTCGCGGATCACCCGTGCGCTCATGCCCAGCAACAGCGGTGGCGCCGCACTCGCCGGCTGCTTCGGCAGAATCCAGCGCCGTGTCACCCGTCTCGCCAACACGCCGATCGCGATCGCGTCCTGCGGGCCGGCGAGACGGTAGCGGATGCCCATGGCTCACTCCTGCGTGGAACGTCAGGCCGCCGCACCTGCGGCAGTTCGGAGACGTCGACGGCGGTCACCTGGAAACCGGCATCGACCCGTCGCCAAGGGCGGTACTGACTTCACGGGCTACCGCGATCCACATGGCTCTTTCCTGGAAGGTGCTACTCAGGGATGACGAGCCCGCCATGCGGCCAGCGCGGCTTCGTAGCGTTCGAGCGCCTCCTCGTAGACGTCGTACACGCAACGTACGCAGCCCTCGCCACAGCAATCGGCGGCATCCGGTTCGGGCGGGCGCACCGGCGGCGGATCGTCCGGGGCACGCTCCGGCGCGGTGGGGTCAACGGGATTCACGGCACTCCTCGGCATCGTGCGCCAGGCGTGGGGCTGCCTGGATCACCGATGGTGCCGCCAATCGCCGCCGCAGCTCAAGCGGGCCGCGCAACGCATGCACGCGGCCCGCCAGGATACGGACCGTTATTTCGCCGGCTTGCGGAAGCGATAGATGAACTGGTCGGTGTGGCCGCGTATCGACTTGTCAAACACCTTGAGGTCGTGCGCATCGGCCGGATTGCGCAGCGCATCGCTCTCGCCGTCGAACACGAAACCGGCCGCTTCCACTTCCTGCTTCACCACGGCCGGGTCGATGCGATGCAAGGTATCGGTGTCGGCGAGGCCGGAGCCCGTTGGCGCCGCGTGGTCGATCACCACGAACAGGCCGCCGGGCTTGAGCGCGTCATAGACCTGCTTGTCGAAGCCGGCCATGTCCACCGGCCCCATGAACGGGTCATGGTAGTCGTGGTAGTTCTGCGCGGTGAACACCAGGTCGACCGACTCCGGCGCGCTCAACTGCGCCGCCGGCTGCTGCAACAGGCTGACGTTGGCGTAATGCGGCGTGGCGACAAGCTTCTGCCAGTTCGCGAGGCTCTTCGCCGAGTACTTCGCCATTTCCGCCGGCCAGACCGTATAGACGTGGCCCTGCGGACCCACGATGGCACTGAACACCCGCGTCCAGTAGCCGCTGCCGGGCACCAGCTCCAGCACGCTCTGGCCCGGCTTGACGTCGGCGAACATCATCACCGCGGCGATCTTGCGGCGGGCATCGTCGGACTTGTCCGCCTGCCGGGCCGGGTCGTCGATCGCCTTCTGCACCGCGGCGGTGATCGCGCCGCTGTGCAGGTTCGCAACCTGGGCCGACGCAGCAGCAGGCAGGGCCAAGGCAATCAGTACAGCAAGAACAGTCGGGCGCATGACGTCTCTCCGCAGCGATCAAGGGGCAACCATTGTGCTACCGAACCGGCCACTCCGTCCCATGTCGTCGACGCGCTCGCCGCCGCCGTGCCGTTCGTCAGACGACAGCCGACGCCCGGACTGGTAAAACTGCCCATGCCAGCACACGGCACCACGGGAGGACATCGCATGTCGGCACTACGCACCGGAATCATGTTCAGTTGCGCGCTGTTTTTCTGCGTGCCTGCCGCCAGCCTGGCGCAGACGTCCGCGCAGTGGCGGTCGCGCCAGATCGAAGCTTCGCGCAAATCCGAAAAAATCATGCACGAAGCGGACAAGCACAAGGGCCTGCTGGCGCAGTACCAGGTCATGCGCTACGCCTACGCCAATGACAAGGACCCCGCCTTCCGGCTGATCTTCGGTCAATACCTGAGCTGGTACCAGACATTCATCGGCGACTACCCGGATGCGGCGCTGAGCTTTTCGATCAAGCAGCCGCTGGAAAAGGACGATCACCCCTCGCCGCTCTCCGATCCCGAGTACAGCGCCAGCCCCGCGCTGGAGGCGATCCCGGAACTGGCGAAGAAATACCAGCTGGTCTACCTCAACGAAGCGCACAACATACCGCTCACTCGCACGCTCACCGTGCAACTGCTGAGCAAGCTGCGGCAGGAGGGCTTCAGCTATTTCGCCGTCGAAACGGTCTACCAGACCGACAAGAAGCTGCAGACGCGCGGTTACCCCACGGCGGACAGCGGCTTCTACACCGCCGAACCGATCAGCGCCGAATTGGTGCGTACCGCCATCAAGCTCGGCTTCAAGGTGATCGGTTACGAGGCGCTCTCCAACGCCACCGGCGACGCCCGCGAAGCGGAACAGGCACGCAATATCTATGAACACATATTCCAGCACGACCCGCACGCGCGGGTGGTGGTCGAAGCCGGTTACGCGCACATCCAGGAGTCGGGCGAATTCCTCGGCGGCTCGACGATGGCCGAGCACCTGTACAAGTTGTCCGGCATCGACGGGCTGAGCGTGGAGCAGACCATGCTCGTGCCGCATCAGGTCAAGGAAGACAACCACCCCTATTACGACGCCATCGTGGAGAAGCTGCAGCCGCAAGTGCCGATCGTGTTCGAGGACAAAGCCGGCAAGCCGTGGGCATTGCGCGCGGGCTACGATGTCAACGTGGTTTTCCCGCCGCAGCAGATGCGTCGCGGGCGCCCCACCTGGCTCAGTCTCGGCGGCCTGCGCCAGCCTTATTTCGTCAGCGGCGATCGCTGCGAGGAACATTACCCGTGCCTGATCGAGGCGCGCTATGCCGACGAAGGCAAGGACGCGATCCCGGCCGATCGCATGGCACTCGATCCGGTACCGCTGATGGCCACCCTGAATGACCGCGTCCGCCAGGGCCAAGGCGCGCCCGTCACCGAGCTCTACCTGCGCCCCGGCAAATACGATCTGACCATCAGCGCCGAAGACGGCAGCCTGATTTTCCGCAAAACCATTTCGGTGTCGAAAAAGACGGAGGCCACCCCGTAGCCGTCCAGACATCCGTATGTCCAACCGCAATGGCGGAACCGATGGCCCGACAGCAGCAAGCATGACTAACGTCCTACACAATCCGCGTGGCGCGCGCGTATAACCGAAAGGTTGTTGCCGTGACATCCCCCGGCGCGGGTATGGGCCCCGCGCCGCGATTCGGATGACGATCCCCGACCAAGTGGAGTACACGCATGACTCGAATGACGATCCGCCCGTTGCTGATGGGCGCCTGCCTGTTGGCGACGTTTGCCGCCGCCGCAACCACCGCCAACAGTGCCGACGACCACGCCAGCGGCGCCATGTTCGGGTTCGACGCGAACGGCGCCACTGCCCAACGCAGCCTGGAACAGCGCTTCGACGCGCAGCTCGATCCGGCTGACCTGCGCAGCTGGCTCAAGCAGATGTCATCGCAACCCAATCAGGTCGGCGCACCGCACGACAAGGCCAACGCCGAGTTCATGCTGGCGAAGTTCCGCGAATGGGGCTGGGATGCGCACATCGAGACCTTCAATGTGCTCTACCCCACGCCGAAGAAGGTGGCGCTGGAACTGCTGGGGCCGAAGCCCTACAGCGCCACGCTGAAGGAGCCGGCCATCGCCGGCGATGCCACCTCCGGCCTCGCCGGCGCCCTGCCGCCCTACAACGTCTACGGCGCCGACGGCGACGTCAGCGCGCCGCTGGTCTACGCCAATTACGGCATGCCGGACGATTACAAGGAACTGGCGCGGCGCGGCATCGACGTGCGCGGCAAGATCGTGCTCACCCGCTACGGCGGCGGCTGGCGCGGGCTGAAACCGAAGCTCGCGCAGCAACATGGCGCGGTCGGCTGCCTGATCTACTCCGATCCGCATGACGACGGCTACGCCAAGGGCGACGTCTATCCGCAAGGCGGCTGGCGTCCGGCGCAGGGCGTGCAGCGCGGTTCGGTGGCCGACATGCAGGTCTATCCCGGCGATCCGCTGACCCCCGGCACGGGTTCCACCGCGGGCGCCAAGCGCCTGCCGCTGAAGGACGCGGCGACCCTGCTGAAGATCCCGGTGCTGCCGATCTCCTACGCCGACGCCACCCCGCTGCTGCAGGCGTTGACCGGCCCGGTGGCGCCAGCCGGCTGGCGCGGCGCACTGCCGCTGACCTACCACGTCGGCCCGAGCACGGCGAACGTGCGCATGACCGTGCAATCGGACTGGGGCCAGCAACCGGTCTACGACGTGATCGCCACGATCAAGGGCTCGACCGAGCCGGACCAGTGGATCGTGCGCGGCAACCACCATGACGGCTGGGTGTTCGGTGCCTGGGACCCGCTGGCCGGCAACATCGCGCTGATGGCCGAAGCCAAGGCCATCGGCGGCCTGCTCAAGCAGGGCTGGCGGCCGCAACGCACCCTGGTCTACGCCAGCTGGGACGGGGAAGAACCGGGCCTGCTCGGTTCCACCGAATGGGCCGAGACACACGCCGCCGAACTGCAGCAGAAGGCCGTGCTGTACGTCAATTCCGACACCAACGGCCGCGGCTTCCTCGGCGCCGGCGGCAGCCACTCGCTGCAGCACCTGGTCAACCAGGTGGCCGCCGGCGTGACCGATCCGGAAACCCACGTCAGCGTGCGCGAACGCCTGCGCGCGCACATGCTGGTGGCTGGCAGCAACAAGGACGCCAAGCCGGAGGTCAAGACGATCGCCGAGCTGGCGGCGGCCGGCGGCGACCTGCCGATCGGGGCGCTGGGCTCGGGCTCCGACTACAGCGCGTTCCTGGAGCATCTCGGCATCGCCTCGCTGGATCTCGGCTTCGGTGGCGAGGATGACAATGACGGCATCTACCACTCGCGCTACGACTCGTTCGATCATTACGCACGCTTCGGCGACCCAAGCTTCGAATACGGCGTGGCGCTGGCCAAGGTCGCCGGCCATGTCGTGCTGCGCACGGCCAACGCCAACGTGCTGCCGCTGCGCTTCGGCGACTTCAGCCGCACGCTCGACCGCTACGTCGGCGAACTGCACAAGCTGGCGGACAGCACCCGCAAGGCCACCGGGCAGCAGCACAAGTTGCTGGACAGCCATGCGTTCGCGCTCGACGCCGACCCGACCCGGCCGGTCGCCCCGCCCGCGCGCGACTCCGACATGCCGGCGATCGACCTCGCCCCGCTCGACCGGGCCGCGAAACAGCTCGCGCAAAGCGCCAGGGCCTACCAGGCCGCCTACGACAAGCGCGCCGCCGCCGGCTTCGACCTGGCCACCGCACAGCGGCAGCAACTGGACCGCTTGATCGGCAGCATGGAGCAGCGTCTCACCGACCCGTCCGGCCTGCCCGGCCGCACCTGGTTCAAGCACATGATCTACGCCCCCGGCATGCTCACCGGCTACGAGGTGAAGACCGTGCCCGGCGTGCGCGAGGCACTGGAGTCGCGTCGATGGGACGAAGCCGATCATTACGCCGTGGACACCGCGAAAGTGCTTGACGGCTATCGTGCGCAGCTCGACCAACTGACCGCGTTACTGAAGCGGTAATCGCAAGCTGCTGCGTCACGCTCGATCAGGGGGCGGCCCGTGCTCCGTGCCCCCTGACCGATTGATTGCCCCCCGACCCTGCTGATCGCTATAAATGGCACCGGTGATGCGGCTGCACGCAAGTTGCAGCCGCGAAATCACGACAGGGGAATTCGATGATGGACGTGCGATGCTGGATCGCTGCGGCCTTGCTCTTGCCGCTTGCCGCCGTGCTGCATGCCCAGCCGGTTTCGTTCGCCGAGCTGGCGCGGCATGCCCAGTACGAGGACGTCAAGATTTCCCCGGACGGGCAGTATCTCGCGGCCACCGCCGTGGTGAAGGGGCAGACCGTGCTGGCCCTGATCCACCTGTCCGACATGAAGGGCACGCTGATTCGTCCGCGCGAGGAAAACGATGTCACCGATTTCTGGTGGGCGTCGTCCACGCGGGTGCTGTACTCGGTAGGCATCCGCGTCGGCGGTTACGACGCGCCGCTGGCGACCGGCGAACTGTTTGCGGTCAGTGCCGATGGCAACGGCGCCGACACGCTTTACGGCTACCGCCGGCCCGGCATGAGTACCGGCTCGCACATCCAGCGTGCCACGGCGGAGTACGGCAGCGCCCAGTTCATCGCCACGATTCCAGACGATCCCAACCACGTGCTGGTGGCGATCAGCTCGTGGTCGGGAGACGGCAACGAGCTGAACCTGCCGACCGCCTACCGCATGGATGTGCGCAACGGCAACAAGTACCGGCTCATCGTTGCACCACTGCGCGGCGCGCAATTCGTCGCCGACCACCAGGGCAGGATCCGTTTTGCCGTGGGCTGGGACAACGACGGCAACACCAAGGTCTACCTGCATCCGCTCGACGGCGACGGCTGGCAGCTGCTGCCGGAGGAAAGCAAAAGCCGCTCGATCCCGATCGGGTTCGACCGCGACGACACGGCGGCCTATTTCACCTGCCCCGCGCCTGGTGCCTTCGGCATCTGCCGATGGGACCCGGCGAAGCAGTCGCAGACGGTCGTGTGGAGCAACCCCACCGTCGAACCGGACAGCCTGCTGCAAGGCCTGGCCGACGACAGCATCCTCGGCGTGGGCTTCATGGACGGCCGTACCGGCGCCGCGCTGTTCGACAGCCAGTCGACCGACGCACAGGCCCTTCTTGCACTGATGAAGCAATTCCCCGGCGAGAGCGTGCGCTTTGTCTCGGGTACGCGCGACGGCAGCCAGAGCGTGGTGCTGGTGGAAGCCGATGTCGACCCGGGAACGTTCCTGCTGTACGACGCGAAAACGCGCAAGCTCACGCCTCTGCTCGCACGCATGTCGTGGATCAACCCGGAACACATGGCGTTCAAGCAACCGTTCGACCTCGCCGCGCGTGACGGCATGAAGTTGCACGGCTACCTGAGCTTCCCGCCCGGACAGGAAAACGCGAAACACCTGCCGATGGTCGTGCTGGTTCACGGCGGGCCGTTCGGCATACGCGACCGCTGGGAGTACGACACTCTCGTGCAGCCTCTGGCGACCCGCGGCTATGCCGTGTTGCAGGTGAACTATCGCGGCTCCGGCGGCTACGGTTACGACTACGAGCATGCCGGCTGGCGCCAGTGGGGCGGCAGGATGCAGGACGATGTCACCGACGCCACCCGCTGGGCGGTCGCGCAAGGTATCGCCGATCCGCAGCGCATCTGCATCTACGGCGCCAGCTACGGCGGCTACGCGGCGCTCGAGGGGGCGGTGAAAGAGCCCGATCTGTACAAGTGCGCGATCGGTTACGTGGGCGTCTACGATCTGCCGTTGATGTACCGCCGCGGCGACATCCCGCAGTCCAGTTTCGGTGAGGAATATCTCAAGCGGCAACTGGGCGATGACATGACCGTGCTGGCCCGGCACTCGCCGATCAACCAGCTGGAGGCTCTCAAGGCCCACGTGATGCTGGTCGTCGGCGGCAAGGACCAGCGTGTGCCGCCCGTCCAGGGGCTCAGCCTACACCAGGCGTTGGCGAAACGGAATATCGCGCATGAATGGCTGTACAAGCCCAACGAGATGCACGGCTTCTACGACGAAGCCAACCAGGTCGAACTGTACGCAAAGCTCGTGCAGTTCGTGGGCTCCAGCATCGGCCCCGGCGTGACAGCGACAGGCACCGCCGGCACCGGTGATACCGCGGCCGTGCACTGAACCCCCGCCGAGGGACGCGCTCCTGCCCGGTTCCGGCAGGAGCGCGCCGTCGCGGATCGTCCCCGCGGCGACACATCGCGCCGGATCGCCGCGGCCGCACGATGGCGGTTCGGAATATCCCTACCCAACTGATGGGCTACACGCGACCGCTGCCGTTCTGGCAGAGTGCAGCGGTCAGCTGCCTTGCGACTCCAGGGGAAAACTCATCATGCACGCATCCATCCGGCTCTTGCTCGCTGTCCTGCTGGCATCAGGCACTTTCGGTGCGCTTGCGGCGACCGAACCCGACAATGCGAAACCGTATGCCCGCGACACGGCCCAGCCGATCGACCAGGCGTACACGGCGCAGATCCTGAAGTTCACCACCGACCCCTCGTTCAACTCGCCGCTGACCGACTACCTGCCTGCCTCCGCCAGCGTGCCCACGCCGGAGAAGGTGCTGGGCCACATCGCCGGCGCACCGGACTACCTGCCGCATGTAGCCGACGTTCACCGCTACTTCCGCGCACTGGCCGCTGCCAGCCCGCGGGTGAAGGTGTTCTCGATCGGCAAGAGCGAGGAAGGCCGCGAGATGATCGCGGTAGCGATTGCCGACGAAAGCCTGCTGGCCGACCTCGACGCGAACAAGGCACGCCTGGCCAAACTGGCCGACCCGCGCCGCATCGGCATGGACGACGCCACTGCCGACCAGCTGATCGCGCAGTCCACGCCGGTCTACTACATCACCGGCGCCATCCACTCCACCGAGACCGGCTCGCCCACCGCGCTGATGGAACTGGCCTACCGCCTGGCGGTGGACGAGGCGCCGTACATCCGGCACATCCGCTCGCACGTGATCACCCTGATCACGCCGGTGGTCGAGGTCGACGGCCGCGACCGCATGGCCGACCTGTACAACTGGCACCTGGCGCATCCGGGCCAGAATTACCCGCGGCTGCTGTACTGGGGCCACTACGTAGCGCACGACAACAACCGCGACGCGATGGGCATGTCGCTGAACCTCACCCGCAACGTGGCCGACACCTTCGTCGGCTGGCACGCGCAGGTGCTGCACGATCTGCACGAATCGGTGCCGTTCCTGTACGACAACACCGTGGGCGACGGCCCGTACAACGCGTGGATCGACCCGATCCTCACCGGCGAGTGGCAACAGCTGGGCTGGGACAACGTGCAGCAGCTGACCCGGCTCGGCATGCCCGGCGTGTTCACCCACGGCGACTTCGATACCTGGAGCCCGGGCTACCTGATGTTCATCGCCGCCATGCACAACGGCATCAGCCGCCTGTACGAAACCTTCGGCAACGCCGGCGCCGACACCGTGCAGCGCATCCTCGACCCCGAGGAATACCAGCGCACCTGGTACCGCCCGAACCCGCCGCTGCCGACCGTGCTGTGGTCGCAGCGCAACAACAACAACTACCAGCAGACCGGCCTGCTCACCGCGCTGGCCTATTTCTCCGGCAACGGCCAGCAATTCCTGAAGAACTTCTACCTGAAGAGCAAGCGCTCGATCGAGAAACCGCAGCAGGCCGGCCCGGCTGCGTACGTGTTTCCGGCCGACGACAAGCGCCCCGGTTCGCGCGCCCAGCTGTTGCGGGTCCTGCAACTGCAGCACGCCGAGATCAGCCGCACCAGCGCACCGATCACGGTGGCGCTGCCTAAGCAGGACGACGACAAGAAGAAAGCCAAAACGCAGACCTTCCCCGCCGGCAGCTACGTCGTGCGCATGGACCAGCCGTATTCGCGCATCGTCGATACCTTGCTGGACCGCCAGTACTGGTCGCCAAAGGACCCGCAGCAGCATCCCTACGACGACACCGGCTGGTCGATGGGCGACCTGTTCGACGTGCAGGTGGTGCGGGTGACCGACACCGCGATTCTCAAGGCGCCGATGAGCCTGCTCGACGGGCCGGTCGCCGTGCCGCAAGGTCTGGCCGCAGTCGACATGCCGCAGGCGAAACTGCCGCGCATCGCGCTGATGCACACCTGGCTGAGCACCCAGACCGAAGGCTGGTGGCGCATGGCGCTGGACAAGCTGCAGGTGCCGTACGACTACATCAGCACCCAGGACGTGGCAAAGGCCGGCGACCTGCGCGCGAAGTACGACGTGATCCTGTTCGGTCCGGTCGGCGACGCCAGCGCCCAGCAGATCATCGACGGCCAGCCGATGTGGGGCAATCCGCTGCCGTGGAAGACCACCGCATTGACGCCGAACCTGGGCCACATCGACGCCACCGACGACATCCGCCCCGGGCTGGGCGAGAGCGGCGTCGCCAACCTCAAGCGGTTCGTGCAGGCCGGCGGCCTGCTGGTCACCGCCGAGGACACCGCGAAGTTCGCGATCGACATCGGCCTGGCACCGGGCGTGTTCGTCACCCCCAGCAACAAGCTGAAAGTCGTCGGCAGCGTGCTGCAGGCAAAATTCGCCGACCGCAGCAGCCCGATCGCCGCCGGCTACAGCCGCGACGAGCTGGCGCTGTACAGCGCGGCCGGTCAGTCGTTCAGCGTGTCCAACCTGGTCACCGGCGACAAGGGCCTGCCGACCGCGAAGGATTTCCAGCGCCCGACCGGACGCGGCGGCCCGCACGACACGGACACCCCTGAAGGTCGCGCCTCGATCGCTCCGGCCGCCCTGCCCGACGTCAAGCCATGGCAGCCGCTGCCGCTGAACGCCGAGCAGATGCGCAACAACCCGTGGGTGATCCCCGCCGACCAGCGTCCGCGGGTGATCCTGCGCTACGCCGATGCGAAGAACCTGCTGATCTCCGGCCTGCTCGACGGCGGTGACGAGATGGCCGAACGCGCCGCCGTGGTCGACGCCCGCTACGGCAAGGGCCACGTGCTGCTGTTCGCCAGCAACCCGATCTGGCGCGGTGAAACCATCGGCAGCTATCCGCTGGTGCTCAACGCCATCGTCAACTTCGACAAGCTGGATGCGTCACGGGCCAAGACATCGGACGCAGCGTCGCGATAGGACGATCAAGATGCCGCTGTCGATACGGCTTTCACGCAAAGTGCGTATCGGCAGACGGTTGGAAACCGGCAGCCACTACATCCCTTCAGTTGCCACGCCAACGATGCCTAGGCATGGCTTTGCAAGACCATCGCTGACGCTGACCCGATTGCGGCCTTCACGCTTGGCCCGATACAACGCGTCGTCGGCAGACGCCAGCAGTTCGCGCAACTCGTATCCGGTATGTGTTGCAGAGGCGACACCGAAGCTGGCAGAAATAGGGATATCGATCGTCTCGCCCCCCCTCGCCGCCGTGGCAATGGCGTGCCTCATCAGTTCGACCCGGGCCAGTACTTGCTGCAGCGTGCAATCGGGCAACATGATGCCGAATTCCTCACCGCCGAGCCGGCCGAAGATATCGGAGGAACGCAAATGCGCCTGGCAGGCCGCAACGGCGCGCTTGAGTACACGATCGCCCACCGCATGGCCGTGGGTGTCGTTGACGGCCTTGAAGTGATCCAGGTCGAGCAGCACCAGGCAGGCCTCGCGCGCGGACTTCCTGCAGTACTTCAGCTGCAGCTCAACCTCATTGACGAAGTGCTGCCGGTTGTAGATGCCGGTGAGACCGTCGCGTCGCGCCAGCTTCATGAAACGCAGCTGGGAACGCTTGATGCGGTAGGCCCAAAAGGCAATGAATGCAAGCACTGTCGCCAGCAGAATGATGTACAGGCGACTGGTTTCGGTGGCTTTTTTGTCCAGGGTTTGTTGCAACTGCAGAATTTCGTTCTGCTTGCTCAATGCGTCAATCTGAAGTTTCTTGGCCAGCACCTGCTGTTCCACGGTCTGAAATGCCAGCGCCCTGGCGTTTACCGCGTTCAAATAGCCTTTGTTGGCCTCCATGTAGCTCTCATGGTAGGTAAGAGCCGCGCTCATATTTCCCCGTCGCTTCTCGACCAGGTACAGCACCCGATAGGCGATACTCAACGACTCACCGTACCTGTTGCGCATGCTCTGGGCGACCACAGCCAGCGCCGACTGTTTTGCCTGTGCCAGCTGATTGGTGCTGAGATAAGCCTCCGCCAAGAGTGCGTCGAATTCCGATATGAGCATTTGATATTTGCTGCTCTGGACCGCGGCATAGTTGCTCTTGAGTATTTGAAAAGCCCTCGCGACATGATTGCGTCGAAGAGCCAGACTTGCCACATAGAACCTGATTCCGTTGGCATAGACGAGGTCGCCCGCCTTGCTGCAAATGTTTATGCCCTGCTGAAACTGCTCATCGATGTTCTGCAATCGTCCGCTTTTGTAAAGCGCCCCAATCCTTGCATGTTCGGCCTTGCAACTGTATGCGCCCGGACTTTCCTTGGACACGCGGTCGGCATAACTGAAAGCAAGGTCGTATTGCCCAGCCTCTTCGTACAGATATGCCGCGACCACGAGCGCCTGGGCCCGGGCATCGGGGTCGGTGATATCCGACAGCTGATTGAGCAGCAGGCTCTGCCGCTGAAAGGCCTCTTCGTATCGGGATCGTTCCGCCAAGGTATTGACTAGCAGAACTCCGGCGCGAAAACGCATCGTCAGGTTCACAGACTGGTTCAGAACTCCCTCGAGCAAGGAGTCCGATGTCCCGTAGTCGCCCCGATAGGCAGCCTGCCATGCCTGGAGGTAATGCAGGTACTCAAGCTGGACAGGCGGAAGATTCGCGCTCTCCGTGCCCAGTCGATCAAGAATCTGCTGGAATTGCTGCTGATCCGACAGCTTGACGTCGTTGGCATGCTGGAGCATGGCCGTAGTATCGCCAACGGCTGGCGGCACAGCCGAATGGACCGTGCCTGCGACCAGCACTCCGAGCAGGATCCATCCCGCGATCACCACCCGACGATGCATGCCGGATGCTGACATCGGACTAGTCCAGTGACTGTGTAGCTGAAGCTGAATGCGCTTCATCCTCCCCCTCGGAGGGGGTTTCCTCAGCATCATCTTCGCCTTCTTGCTCCTCACCCGGCGCCAGGAAACCGCAAACCGGAACCACTCCCATCAGAGCATCAAGTTTCGTCCGATCCTTGACCCGGATGGCTTCCTGAAAATCCGGATTGAGACCGGACGAAATCAGGGCCGATCCAATGGCGGCGCCCACTCCGCGGCTCAACTGCGCGTCCTGGCCCACCCGTTCAAGAAACTCGATGACATCCGACATCTGCAACCCCCTGACTGCTGTTGGCGTGGTCAGCGTCCCGGGGATGTTACCCCGCTGGCTGAACATGCCAGCGGGGCCATCCAACTCAGGCTCGCCGTTTGTGATTGTGCCCGTCTACTTCGTCAATACCCGGGATCAGCGAGCGATGCACCTGCGCGAAGGCAAGCATGCAGCATACATTTTCCGCCCCCACCAACGCCCTCAGCCGCTGCTGGTCCCGCGCTAGCACGGCATCGCATACTTCCGCATCCACTTTCGTGTCCGCCAGCATGCGCTGCATTTCCCCGTTGGGGGCGTAACGCAGATTAGCGTTCTGCCCGATGGCTTCCAGGAAATCGATGATATTGGACATGGCGTTGTCTCCTAGGATGATGGATTGGTTGCAATTACACAGGCTGCCTTGCCGTCAAACGGGGGGAATCCACCCGAATGCCGGCAATTGCAAACCTGCGCCAAACCATCGTAGAGACGCCGCCAATGCCAACTTGTCTACTTGTTCACAGAACGCCCACTTGCGGTCAGACCCCGCCCAAACCAGTTCGACCAACCGCACGTGGCTTCCAACATTGCGCTGCAACAGGCCTAGCCACGACGAATAGAAACTCCTGCAAAACAATCCTGGAGCACCTCATCCCCCGGTATCCAGTTTGTTGACCAAAGGCTCGCAGGGGAACGCGTCGACAAAACGGATCAGTGACGAACTCTAGCCTTACGCACACCGTTCGCGATGAATTTCATCTTCATCATTCATGCCGGCAAATTGCACGCAACTGACAATGCCCGGAAACTGCATGCAACAGACGTTGCCCGTCCCGATCAGCGCTTCCAGCTGCTGTTTATCCTTGGCGAGGACCGCTGTCTGCAGATCGGAATCTAATCGATAACGTTCGACATCTGTATTCCCCTCTTGACGTGAGTACCGCAAAAAAACCACTGATCGGTTGAAAGACTTGCCCCATGCCCTGCCTAGGCAAGCCTCCCGCCCAATACTATGCCTGCTTCGGGCCGAAAGGCGCCAAATCCCGAGTGGGACGGCATGACACTGACCTATCCAGCCGTGACGTTGTCGGCCGTAACCAAGTCCAGTGCAGCAAGCCGGGCCCGAGTTTCGGTATCCGGCTGCAGGGGGCGAGCCGGCGGCACTACCACCGTATCCTCCATCTCGACCTTCGCCTGCGGCAGGTCACCGAGCTTCACCCGTTCGATCCGCGCCTGCTGGATCGGCAAGGTGGCGCTGCGGTAGATGGTGATCTCGTGATCGAGCGGGTAGTCGCGCGCCAGCACGTCGACCAGTACCTGCTTGTACGCGGGGCCCGTCGAGAAGCGAGCCAGCGACTGGTCGCCCACCAGGCCCACCTGCCACAGCACCAGGTAGGCGGTCGGATCGATCCGGCGCTGGTAGAACAGCAGCTGGCTGGCCTCGAAGTGCTGGCAGCCGTAGCGGCCCGGGTCGATGCCGAGGTCCGCGTAGAGGCAATCCTCGGCGGAAATGCCCGGCTCCATGTGCGCGGGATAGCCCTCGCTGCGGGCCACCTCGATCGACTTGTGCGGTGCCCAGGCGAAGACGCCGGGATGGCCGTAGAACACCCCGCACACCCGCTTGCCCGCACGCACCTCGGTGAGGATGGCCTCGACCATCTCGCGGTAGGTCTGCATGCGCGATTTGCCTTCGCGGTAGTACGGCTGCAGGCTGCGCACGTCCGCATGCATCTTGTTCAGCCACAGCTCGACGATGCCGTCGGAGAGCCCGGCGAACACCACGTCCGCCTGTTCGATATGGCTGCGCGCCAACGGACCGAGGTGCGAGCCCAGGGTCATGCCGAGGCCCACGCAGACCAGGCTTCCGGGTGAACGTGCTGCATCCATGGTGATCGCTCGTCTTGGCAGGAGGTGAGCGGCATTATTCACCCGCTTTGAACGGCTGCGCCAGTTCAGCGGTCCGGGGCCGGATCGGGCTTTGCCGGGAACGCCTCCATCAGCGGCCGGATCAGGTCCAGCGGCAGCGGAAACACGATGGTCGAGGACTTGCCGTTGTTGGACATGTCGGCCAGCGTCTGCAGGTAGCGCAGCTGCAAGGCCTGCGGCTGCTGCGACAGCATCGCGGCGGCGTCACGCAATTTCTCGGCAGCCTGCATCTCGCCCTCGGCGTGGATCACCTTGGCGCGGCGTTCGCGCTCGGCCTCGGCCTGGCGGGCGATCGCGCGCACCATGGTTTCGTTGAGGTCGACGTCCTTGATCTCCACGTTGGCGACCTTGATGCCCCACGGGTCGGTGGCTTCGTCGAGGATGGTCTGCAAGGTGTGGTTGATCGAATCGCGCTGCGACAGGATCTCGTCCAGTTCGTGCTGGCCCAGCACCGAGCGCAACCGTGTCTGCGCGAGCTGGCTGGTGGCCTGCAGGAAGTTCTCCACCTGCAATACGGACTTGTCGGGTTCCACCACACGGAAATAGACCACCGCGTTGACCCGCACCGAAACGTTGTCGCGCGAGATCACGTCCTGCGGCGGCACGTCCATCACGGTCACGCGCAGGTCGACGCGGATCATCCGCTGCACGAACGGCACCAGCAGCACCAGTCCGGGGCCCTTGGTCCCGGTGTAGCGGCCCAGGGTCAGGATCACCCCGCGCTGGTACTCCGGCAGGATCTTCACCGCGGAGAACAGCAGCAGTGCGCCAAGAATTACCAGTACACCGACGAATCCAAACATGACACTCTCCCGTGAACCGAATTTTGAAGCCGCCTTCGCCGCTCCACTCCACCACGTCACCAACCCGAACATCCGAAAGTAGGGCGGGCACTGCCCGCCGCTCTCGCTCCGCCTCCTCGCATCACCGCAGGAAGCAGAAGCCGGCGGGCAATGCCCACCCTACAAAATCACAGCGGCTCGACCCACAGCAGCAGTCCCTGCCGACGCACGATCCGCACCGACGTTCCGGCGGGTAGCGCGCTGTCGCAGCGCACGCGCCAGCGTTCGCCGCGCACCATCATCCAGGCCTCGCCCGCGGCGCTCACCGGCTCCAGCAGCCTGCCGGTGTCGCCGAACATCTCCGCGTCGCCGGTGACCTGACGCGCGCGGCGCGAACGGAACACGAGCCACACGATCAAGGCCAGCAACCCCGCCGCGCATACGGCAATACCGGCGATGACGCCGAGATTGACGCCATAGCCGGGCACCCCGGTATTCATCAGCATCACCGAGCCCACCACGAACGACACCAGTCCGCCGGCGCCGAACGCACCCACGCTGGGATTGACCGCCTCGGCCACCAGCAAGCCGACACCCAGCGCCATCAAGGCCAGCCCGGCGTAGTTCACCGGCAGCAGTTGCAGCGCGTACAGGCCGACCAGCAGGCAGATGCCGCCGGCAATGCCCGGCAACATGGCGCCGGGGTGCATGGCTTCCAGCAGCAAGCCGAAGATGCCGGCCAGCAGCAACAGATAAGCGATGGTGGGGTTGGTGATGATCGCCAGGAAGCGCGTGCGCGCACCGGGCGCATACTCGCGCAAGGGCGCGCCCTTGAGCTGCAGCGTGATGTCGCGATCGCGCACTTGCACCTTGCGTCCGTCCGCCTTCGCCAGCAGGTCGGCCACGTCCGCTGCTACAAAATCGATCACATGCTGCTGCGCGGCTTCGCTGGCGGTCAGCGTGGCCGCACCGCGCACCGCCTGTTCGGCCCACTGCGCGTTCCGCCCACGCAATTGCGCCAGCGAGCGGATGTAGGCGATCGCATCGTTCATGACCTTGTGCGACTCGGCATCGTCGCCGGCGGCCGGCTCGTCTTTCGCGGCGGAACCCGCCGGCGCCGGCTGCTCGATCGGTATCGGTTTGGCGCCACCCAGCTGCACCGGCGTCGCCGCCCCCAGATGGGTGGCCGGCGCCATCGCGGCGATCTGCCCGGCATACAGGATGTACGTTCCGGCCGAAGCCGCCCGTGCGCCGCCCGGAGCGACATACACCAGCACCGGCACCTTGCAGGACAGCATGCTGGCGATGATCTGCCGCATCGAATCGGCCAGCCCGCCGGGCGTATCCAGCCGCAGCACGATCGCCACCGCACCGTCGTCCACCGCGCGCTTCGAGGCGTCGTCGAAGTACTCCGCGGCGGCCGGGCCGATCGGGCCATCCAGCGTGATCTGCGCCACCATGCCATGGGCCGCCGTGCCGCCGGCAACCGCTGGCTCGGCGGCAAACGCCGCCTGCATCGGCAACGTGCAAAGAACCGCCACACAGACCAGCCGCAGCCAACGCATCATCTCACCGACCTCCGCATGACATCAGCGACGATGCCGCCACTGTAACCCGGTCGGTGTTCAAAAACCGATCGCCGACCGGGTCAGCGCAACCAAGGTCCGGCCGATGCACAATGATTCATCGAAAGCGGTCCACCCACCGCTGCGAGGAACAAGCCATGCCGAAAGTCGATGTCGACAAGGTCCCAAGACGTCTGGGCTCGGACTACCCGGCACCTTACGCGGAACCCGTCAGCGGACGCATCCGACAGGCGCTGGGCCATGCCGGCGGCTTGACCGATTTCGGCGTCAACCTGGTGCACCTGCCGCCGGGCGCGTGGTCGAGCCAGCGCCACTGGCACAGCCGTGAGGAGGAATTCGTCTACGTGCTGGCCGGCGAACTGACCCTGGTCACCGAAGCCGGTGGGCAGTTGCTGCGCGCCGGCGATGGTGCGGCGTTTCCGAAAAACGTGCCCGATGGCCACCACTTGATCAACCGCGGCGAAGAAACAGCCGTCTATCTCGACATCGGCACCCGCTGCGACGACGACACCTGCCACTACTCCGACATCGACCTGCACCTGGAAGCCGGTGTCGAGCGCTACTCGCACAAGGACGGGACGCCCTACGCCTGAGAGTGCCTACGCCGTCGCCTGCAGCGACCACTCCTCCAGCACCTGATAATCCGGCTGGCCGACCACGCTGTGGACCAGCGCAACCCGCTCGACCTGCCACGCCACGGGTTCGATCGGCGTGACATCCAGCAGCGCAGCATGGCTGTAGGCGACCGTGACATGTGGCGTAAAGCTGCGTGCGACATGGCGGCCCTGCCCGGCCAGCACCAGCGCATGGCGCAGATCCTGCCATAACTGTTGCAACGGTTCGGGCACACTCGAGCTGCGCAGAAGGCACGGCGGTTGCCGGCCATGGAAGCTGGCCGCCTCGTGCAGCACCCATTCGAACGGCGCCATGTGCAGCTTGCCCGCGGCAGCCACGGCCGCGTCGACCACGTCCTGCCGCAGCAGCGCGTGGTCGCCGAGAAAATGCAGCGTGGCGTGATAGCGCGCCGGGCTCACCCAGCGCGCGCGCAGACCAGGATGGCTGGCCTTGAGTGCCTGCGCCGCCTGTGCCAGCCGTGCACGCGTCGCGGCGTCCGGCAGCAGCGCGAAGAACAACCGGTGCACTTCGGCCGGCCGGGCATCGACTGCCCCGAGCAGGTCGAGCTGTGGCTGGTCGGAAGGCGTGGGTCGAATGGCCATCGCTGCGAATCGCAAGCCGGGCGCGCGAGTCTACCTGGCCGCGCCCGCCGGCGCCGGATGCAGGTCCTGCCCGGTCAGCTGCGTGCGGATCGCGCGCAGCTTGGCCTTGATCTTCGCCTCGTTGGCAGGCCCCACGCGCAACAGCAGCTTCTGTCCGGTGGACCGCGATTCCAGCGCGGGATCGGTGTAGACGTAGAACGCCTTCGAGCGCACCAGGGCCGGCGGCTGGGCCGGTTCCGGCGCAGCCAGCAGGTCGTCGATCACCACGATCAGGCGGTCGTTGAAATAGCCCTTCGGATAGCCCAGTTGCCGGTACGCCTGCTGGAACAACGGATAGGCATGCACGTACCAGGCCACCAGCGCCTGCGGATCGACGGCATCGACGATCTGCATGTACGGCGCATAGCGCGCGTAGTTCCGTTCGCCAGGCACCGTGGAGCCACCGACCTCGTCGACGACGAACGCCCCCTTGGGCACATGCGCCGGCAGCGTGAACACGGCCAGCCCGTCGTGGCGCGGCAGCGCATCGACGGTCGCCACGATGCGCGCGATGACCTGCTGCCGCACCAGCAACGAGGACAGGTCGTTGCCGCCGGCCAGCGCGGCGAGTGCAGCGACCACGCTGGCATCGCTGTCGTCCAGTGCCGGCAACGCGCTGGTCGAAGCCGTCGCCGGTCCGATCTGCGCCTGTTCGATCGGGTGCTGGACCGGTGTACTGGCGGCACTCGCGGGGGCCGATGCCGACGCAGCGGGTGCGGTGATCAGCGGTGGACCTGGATGCATCGCCTTGCGTGCCAGGTACACGCCCGCCGCCACGATGGCCAGCACCACCACCACCGCCCCGATCCAGCTGCCCGCCGATGCCTGTCTGCTCACGATTACTCCCGTTCTGTCATCGAATGCCTGTGTTGGACTTGTCCACGCCCGCTTCGTTCATCGCGTTTGTCCGAGCCGGTGCGCCACACCGTACCAGCTTGCCGGCCGGGCTCGCCGCGACCCGCGTCCGGGTATCGCGCACGCGGCGACAGGGGCCTCGCAGCCCCGGTTTTCGATAACAAACGGGTCACGCAGCGGCAACATCACAACCGCTAAACGATGAGCTGCGCAAACCCGCCTCGCCCGTGCGGACATCCCGGGCCAATCGGCGCTATCCACGCGGCGGGCGCCATGCCGGATGTGGAGGGCTGCCCCATGAAGACCCGATGCGTATTCAGTACGCCCGACCTGATCGCGGCACGCGCCGCGATGGCTGCGGCACGCGAGGCCGGCATCGACGACGACGACATTTCGCTGGTCGCCCGCGAGGACATCGAGCTGGAAAAAATCCCCGACCACCTGATGCTGGGGCGCAATGATTTCTACCCTGCCGCCGTGCGTGGCGGCGTCTGCGGCGGTGGCAGCGGGCTGCTGCTCGGGCTCATAGCGGTCGCGGTGCCGCCACTGGGCGTGACGCTGGCCGGCGCCGCGGCGATGACTATCGCCGGCGCCGCGTTCGGCACGTGCATCGGCGAGATGGTCGGCTTCGAGGTACCGGACGTGGTCAGCCGCAAGTTCAAGGACGAGATCGCGGCCGGCCGCATCCTGGTGGTGATCGACGCCAGCAAGGACAAACTTGGCGTGGCCGAACCCGCCGTAACACGCACCGGCGCCACCCCGCTGCCGTTCCACGCGCATACCGCGCTGACCTGACGGTCCGCTCAGGCCTTCAACCGGTAGCCGCTGCGGAAGATCCACCACACCGCGGCCAGGCAGACTGCGAGGAACACCAGGGTCATGCCCACGCTGACGCCCAGGCTGACGTCGGATACGCCGTAGAAACTCCAGCGGAAGCCGCTGATCAGGTACACCACCGGATTGAACAGGGTGACCTTCTGCCAGAACGGCGGCAGCATGTGGATCGAATAGAAGCTGCCGCCGAGGAAGGTCAGCGGCGTCACCACCAGCAGCGGCACCAGCTGCAGCTTCTCGAAGTTGTCCGCCCAGATGCCGATGATGAAGCCGAACAGGCTGAAGGTCAGCGCGGTGAGCAGCAGGAACGCCAGCATCCACAGCGGATGCTCGATCTGGAACGGCACGAACAGCCGCGCGGTGACCAGGATGATCAAACCCAGGATGATCGACTTGCTCGCCGCCGCGCCCACGTAGCCGGCGACGATCTCGAACGGCGATACCGGCGCCGACAGGATCTCGTAGATCGTGCCCACGAACTTCGGGAAGTAGATGCCGAACGAGGCGTTGGAAATGCTCTGCGTCAGCAGCGACAGCATGATCAGCCCCGGCACGATGAAGGCGCCGTAGCTGACCCCGTCGATCCCGTTCATGTGCGAACCGATCGCCGCACCGAACACCACGAAGTACAGCGAGGTGGAGATCACCGGCGAGACGATGCTCTGCAACAGGGTGCGCCAGGTGCGCGCCATCTCGAAGCGGTAGATCGCGCGGATCGCGTAAATGTTCATGCGCGCTCCCGCACCAGGCTGACGAAGATGTCCTCCAGCGAACTCTGGCTGGTCTTGAGGTCCTTGAAGTCGATGCCCGCCTCGCCGAGCCGACGCAGCAGCACGTCGATGCCCGTGTGCTCGCCCTGCGCGTCGAAGGTGTAGACCAGTTCGTTGCCGTCGACCGACAACTCCAGCGGATAACCGGCCAGCACGACGGGGATGGTTTCCAGCGGGTTCTGCAGATGCAGGGTCAGCTGCTTGCGGCCGAGCTTGTTCATCAGCTCGGCCTTGTCCTCGACCAGGATCAGCTCGCCCTTGTGGATCACCCCGATGCGGTCGGCCATCTCCTCGGCCTCCTCGATGTAGTGGGTGGTCAGGATGATGGTGACGCCGGTGGCGCGCAGCGCACGCACCATGGCCCACATGTCGCGGCGCAGCTCCACGTCGACGCCGGCGGTGGGCTCGTCCAGGAACAGGATCTGCGGTTCGTGCGACAGCGCCTTGGCGATCATCACGCGCCGCTTCATGCCGCCGGACAGGGTGATCAGCTTGCTGTCCTTCTTGTTCCACAGCGAGAGGTCCTTCAGCACCTTCTCGACATGCGCCGGGTTCGCCGCCTTGCCGAACAGGCCGCGACTGAAACTGACCGTGTTCCACACCGTCTCGAACGCGTCGGTGGTCAGCTCCTGCGGCACCAGGCCGATCTTCGCGCGTGCCGCGCGGTAGTCGCGCACCACGTCGTGCCCGTCGGCCAGCACCGTGCCCTCGCTGGGGTTGACGATGCCGCAGACGATGCTGATCAGAGTGGTCTTGCCGGCGCCGTTGGGGCCCAGCAAGGCGAAAATCTCGCCTTGGCGGATCTCCAGATCGATCTGCCTCAGCGCCTGGAATCCGGAGGCATACGTCTTGCTGAGCTGGTTGACGGCAATGATCGGCTGCACGCTGTCTCCTGGACATGGGCATGGCGGCGGGGAGCGCCGATGGTATGCCCACCCCGCCGCCACGGCCAGCACCACGCCAGGTTCTTTCCGCGATCCCCCTCGACGACTCGGCCGCGCTCTTGCTAAGGTCAAAAGCCCATTGTCGGAACACGCATGAATTCGATCGAAGTAGCGTTGGCCATGCTGCTGGCTGTGGTCGGCAGTGGCTACCTGGTGCGCATGCTGCCGTTCTCGCTGCCGCTGCCGCTGGTGCAGATCGGGCTGGGCGCGGTGATCGCCGGCGTGTTCAAGCACGGCGTGGCACTCGACCCGGACATCTTCTTCCTGCTGTTCCTGCCGCCGCTGCTGTTCCTCGACGGCTGGCGCATCCCCAAGGACGGGTTGATGCGTGACCGGGGCGCGATCCTGGCGCTGGCACTGGGCCTGGTGGTGTTCACCGTGGTTGGCGCCGGCTTCCTGATCCACTGGCTGATCCCGGCAATGCCGCTGGCGGTGGCGTTCGCGCTGGCCGCGATCGTGTCGCCGACCGACCCGGTGGCGGTGTCGTCGATCACCGCACGTGTGCCGATCCCGAAGCGGCTGATGCACATCCTCGAAGGCGAGTCGCTGCTCAACGACGCCACCGGCCTGGTCTGCTTCCGCTTCGCGGTGGCCGCGGCAGTGACCGGCGGCTTCTCGCTGCTGTCCGCGTCGTTGACCTTCCTGTGGGTGGCGCTGGTCGGGCTCGGCGTCGGCGTGCTGTTCACCCTGGCGGTGAGCTTCGCGCAGCGCTGGCTGTCGCGGCACTTCGGCCAGGAGGCGGGCTCGCCGATCCTGATCAGCCTGCTGATCCCGTTCGGCGCGTATCTGCTGGCCGAACAGGTGCAGGCCTCCGGCATCCTCGCCGCGGTCGCGGCGGGCATCACCATGAGCTATGTCGAACTCAGCGGCCGCCTGCTGGCGACCACGCGGGTGCAGCGCACGGCGGTGTGGAACACCGTGCAGTTCGCCCTGAACGGCATCATGTTCGTGCTGCTGGGCGAGCAGCTGCCCGCCAGCTTGCAGGGCGCGGTGGCATCGGTGGCGCAAAGCGGCCATCGCAATCCCTGGTGGCTGCTGGTGTACGCGCTGGCGATCAACATCGGCCTGGCGCTGCTGCGCCTTGCCTGGGTCTGGATCTCCCTGCGGCTGAACGTGCTCAAGGCACGCCGCCGCGGCGACCCGGTGAGCCGGCCGCACTGGCGGTTGCTGCTGGCGACCTCGCTGGCCGGCGTACGCGGCGCGATCACCCTGGCCGGCGTGATGACGCTGCCGCTGTTGCTGCCCGACGGCACGCCCTTCCCCGCGCGCGAGCTGGCGATCTTCCTCGCCACGGCAGTGATCCTGCTGTCGCTGCTGGCCGCCAGCATCGGCCTGCCGCCGTTGCTGAAAGGCCTGGAATTGCCGCCGGAGCCGGCTGTCCAGCGGGAAGAAAACCTGGCCCGCCGGAGCGCCGCGACGGCGGCGATCGCGGCCGTCGAAAAGAGCCAGCACGAATTGCTGGAAAAGGCCCCTGCCAGCGAAGTCGATATCTACACCAGCGCGGCCACCCGGGTGATCGCGCTGTACCAGCACTGGCTGGACGAGAACGCCTCCAGCGAAGACGAGGCGCGGCAACTGCGCAAGGCCGACGTGGCCGAACGCGAACTGCGCCTGGCCGCGCTGCAGGGTCAGCGCGAAGCGATCTTCGAACTGGCGCGCCACCGCCACGTCTCCGACGAGGTATCGCGCCGGCTGGTGCGCGAGATCGATCTGCAGGAGGCGCGCTACCGCTAACCGGATCAGAGCCATCCAGCCGTATTCACGACATCCGGAAAAAGGAAAGCCGCCGGTTACCCGGCGGCTTTCGAAACGACTGCGCCGGGTCGCCCCGGCGCCTCCCGAGTTACAGCGAGAAGTCGTAGGTGACGCCGAACTGCACGTAGCGCGGGACTTGGAACGACAGCGGACGCTGGTAATCATCGCTGGCAACCGGCAAGTTTGTATTCCTGTCGATCGAGCCCTCGCCACCATCCACCTGCGACAAAGTCCTCTGGCTGTTCAACACATTGAACACGGAAAGCGTGAACGCCAGATTCTGATCAGAACCAGCCCATAGCGGGCGGTACTGCGCATTCAGATCCAGCTTGTAGGTCCACGGCAGACGACCCCTGGAGCCACGCGGGCTAGGCTGAAAATTGCACTCAAAGTACGACGCGCCATATTGAATCGCATCCACCGGGTCGAAGCCGATACAGTTTTTCGGACGACCTGACGCAATGGCCACGTTGGCGCCGAACAGCCACTCCTTGTTGAGCTGGAAGAAGCCGTAGGTCTTCAGCTGATGGGTGCGATCGTTCGGCAGCGGACCGTTGGCGTACTGCATGATTTCCGGCGCATCCCAGTCCTGCGTCACCGACGGATCGAGCTGGCCGATGTCCGACTTCAGCTGGCCTTCGGAGTTGCCGTAGCTGCGCGAGAAGGTGTACTCCATGCGGGCAAACCAGCGCTCGTCGAAGTGGTGCTCCAGGTACAGATCCAGCGAGTAGTACTTGCGCTTCAGTGGCGGGAAGGCCACGCCGGCCGGCGTGGTGAAGTCTTCCATGGTCAGCTTGAACGGCACCAGGTTACCCTGCCCGTCCACGTCCACCAGGAACGTGTTCGGCACGCCCGGGTTGAACAGGTAGCAACCGGGGATGCTGGCATTGGTGATGTCGATGTTGTTGCGCGCGGCATACTTCTCGAACGGACGCGAATCGCAGAAGTCGTCGATCGAGCTCTTCAGTTTGCGCACGGTCGCCTTGGCGCCGAAGCTCCAGTCGTTGTTGATCGCCTTGTCGAAGCCCAGGATGTACTCGTCCTGGTAGTAAGCCTTGATGTTCTGCGCCGCGACGGTGCGGGGATTGAGGTCCGTGCCATCCTCGCCGTTGAGGTAGATCTTGCTGCCAGCGGGAACCAGGTTGAGCGGTTCGCCATTCGCATCGACACCGTTGTAGGTGAAGTACTGGCTGGAATACAGCGACGCAGAAGCGCCACGGATCGCCACATTGGACGGAATCGCCAAGTGGTAGCGACCTGCGTTCGCGTACACCTTGAAGGTGGAGTCGCCGAACACGTCCCAGGTCACGCCAAGGCGCGGCGCGAGTTGATGGCGCTGTTTGACGTAGACGTCGCCGGCACCGTTGATGTTCTTGAACTGCTCGTTGCGCAAACCAAGATAGGCCATCCAGCGATCACTGACCTGCCAATGGTCCTCAATGAATTGCGCCTCTTGTTCCACCTTGACGCTGGCACCAGTAATGAAAGTGCGCTGTTCAGCGACATACAACGCGCCAGGTGGCAGTGCGGCACCGATATCAGGACGCCCTGTTACCGGCCCAGCATTCCGGTAAACCCAGCGATAGCCCCCTTCGTACTGGTTACCACTGGTGGACTCCAACGTTTGATTGTCTAGACCAGCACGCAGGTCGTGCGAGCCCAGCTGATACTCCACGTCCAGGCGCCAGCCATGGGTCTTGTCGTTCGCCCCCGGGCCAAGCACGGTGCCGTTGACCAGGCCACAGCCGATGATCGGGTTCGCGATACCCCTGCGGGAGTCGGTGATCCACGGGCAGTTGGGGTTGCCCGCGTAGCCCAGCGTGCGCCGATGCGTGGTCTTGCTGGTGCCGTACAACGCATTGACGGTAAGGCTGTCGGTGAGATAACCGGTGTACTTGCCGACATAGACACTGCCGCCTGGCGCGGAACCGGCCAGCGAAGCGGCATTCTTCAGCGTGTCCGTACCGATCAGGTCGCCACGCGACTGATTCGCATAGCTGTACTTGTACACCGTGCGGTCGGTGTCGGTCTGATCCGACAATCCAGTGAACTGCAGGATGTGATTGTCGGTGATGTTCCAGTCGATCTTGGCTAGCCATTTCTTGGCCTTGGACACCTCATCGGTCGACTGCGGCGCCAGGATGGAACTGGTCGACTTTCCGCTGCTGCGGGTGAAGTCGGCCGCTGCGTACAGGAACAACTTGTCCTTGACCAGCGGGCCGCTGACGTAGCCGGTGTACTGCATCGCCGTGCTCTCGTTGTCCGCGCGGTTCTGATACAGCTGGCCATCCTTGCGATAGATATTTTTCGGCGTGGAGCGCAGCGCATCCGGTGTGGCGTGCAGGCCCACACCGGCCTTCCAAGTATTGCCGCCGCTCTTGGTGACCACGTTGATCACGCCACCCGTGGAGCGCCCGTACTCCGCACCGTAACCGCCGGTGTAGATCTGCTGCTGGTCGATGGCGTCGTACGGCAGGCTGGTAAAGCCCAGGCCAGTCAACGCGTTGGTTACCGCGTAACCGTTGATGTAGTACTGGTTCTCCGAAGCCGACGCACCACCGAAGGAGGCGACGTTGCCATAACGCGAATCACCCTGGACCGTACCCGGAGCCAGCAACGCGGCAGCGGTAACGTCACGCGCCAGCGGCAACTTCGCCAGTTGTTCGGACGTGAGCACGGTGCGCGAGTCGACCGACGATACGTCGATGGCCGGCAACGCCGATCCCACCACCGTAATGCCCTCCAGTGTCTTTGCGCCGCCTTCACCAGCGGCTGCGTCGAACGACACATCGGTACCCGAACCCACGCGAACCTGCACGTTCTCGCGGCTCCCCACCACCTGGCCATCACGTTTCAGGGTGACGGTATAGGTGCCCACGGGCAGCGACGTCGCACGGTAGCGGCCGTTGGCTTCCACCGTGATGTCACGGCTCTGGCCGGTGTTCACGTTTTGCAGATGGACTGTTGCGCCGGGAACGTCCCCGGCATTGCCGAAAATGACACCCGAAGCATTCGATTGCGCCATGGCGACTCCACCAAAGCTCAGACTCAAAGCTACCGCCAGCGCCGTGTGACGCCACAACTTGGTACGACCATATCCAACAACACTCATAACTTCTTACTCCCCGGTGAAATGAAGCATTGATGCGTGACTTGGCGAGTCACCACAGGTAAGCACCGAAAGAAATCACGTCCCCTGATCCTCTCGGTGGGTTCGAAATCGTAATTTCAAACGCCTGCCGAATATACGCCACTCTTGCGCGCATACATAACATTTTTTAAACTTTTTAAAGTTTTAAAAATCAATTACTTATTAGAACTCACAAAACATACAGAGACGTATGGATGTCCGCTAGAACATGCGAATTCACGCCCGGAACAGTGAGATTCCGCATCCCGTACAGAAAATTCTTACGTTTCCGCTGAACTCGATTTCACGGATGGCCACTCAGGTCCACCGCTGTAACCCCGCTGCCTACCGCACCAGCCGACACGACTGGCGACGCTGGACCGCCGCCGCGATCTGACCTGCCGGAAGACATCGAGGCGCTGCTCGCTATCTGCTGTCCATGCAATCGAGCTCCAGCACGCACGGCATTCCGTAGTCGACGACGGCATGACGATGAGGACCTACCATGCATGAAACCGATGGAGTCAAACCATGCACATGTTCCGCCGGGTGCTGATGGCCGCGCTGGTGGCTGCCGCCCTGCCGACGATGGCCGCCACCTTGCCGAATCGGCCGGTGCCATCGCTCGATCTCCACCGCTATGCCGGCCAGTGGCATGAGGTAGCGCGCCTGCCGATGTACTTCGAGCGCAAGTGCCTGGATGCCGTCATCGCCACCTACACGCCGAACCCCGACGGCACGGTCCAGGTCCACAACACCTGCCGCACCAGCAAGGGCCGGATGTCCGTCGAGGGAGTCGCGCGGATGAAGGACAACCAGCCTGCCGCGCTCGAGGTGCGCTTCGCGCCCGCGTGGCTGACCTGGCTGCCGGTGGCATGGGCCGATTACTGGGTGATCGAGGTGGACGCCGACTACCGGTGGGCCGTGATCGGCAGCCCCGGACGCAAGCACCTGTGGATACTCTCGCGCCAGCCCACGATGGATCGCGCACTGTTCCAGACCCTCAAGGAGCATTCGCGCCAGCGTGGCTACGAGATCGACCAGTTGATCATGACCGCGCCGCTGGATTGAGCCCAGGGCGCACGACGAAAATCTCCGAACGAACCCGACGCCTCAGTCGACCGGAAAGATCGCTGCAGGCGCCAGCCCGAGTCCCAGGCCAACGATCAGGCGCAAACGCGCCTTGAGCGGCTGCAGGTCGCCCACCGGCAGCAGGCCCTGCGCGATCAGGTCGCTCTCCGCCCCCGCGCCGCGATAGGTAGAGGTCAGCACCGGCCCGGCGGCGCAGCGGCTGGCGAGCACCACCGGCACGCGCCGGGCCAGCGTCCCTAGCACCTT
>DATCUT010000105.1:0-12331 GCA_036561785.1 Rhodanobacter sp. | reverse complement strand
AGCAGGGCCAGCAAGGCCTTGCTGCCGCCGCGACGACTGCCGGCGTCGTGCGCGCTGCGGCCGGCGCCGGTGAGCGACCAGTATTCGTCGCCGATCGGCGGCAGCGGCTTCGCTTCGCGCAGGGCCAGCGGCAAGGCATTCGCGTAGGCCTCGCCCGGTGCACCGAGCCAGTAGTCGGCGGCCCAGGCCAGCGTCTGCATCAGTTCGGCATCGAGCAGCGCGTCGTCGTCGAGCAGCCGCAGCACCTGCTTCAGCCGGCTGTTGCCGACCGCCGTCTCGGCGCCGATGGCCACCACCACGCCGACCAGCCTGCCGCGGCCGAACGGCACCAGCACCCGGCTGCCCACGCAGGCCTCGCCCACCGCGGGCGGCAGATAATCGAACAGGGTCGGCAGGGGTACCGGCAGGGCGACGCGAAGGACGGCGGGCATGGACTACCTCGTGGCGGGCCAGTGTAACTGCGGCGCTCGCCGGCCCTGCGCTTCGATAGCTGCGATGTCAGGTAAACCACGTCGATCGGGTTGCGCGAACTTGCTGCCCGGTTATCGAGGAGTCGCGGGTAAGTGGCTATCCCCGGGAGGTTTTTGCGCTTATCCACAATAGCTGTGGATAAGTCTGTGGATGCAGCGGGGAGGGGGTGCCTCAAAGCGCGTCGTAGCGCCTTTCACGACAGCCTGACGAGGTTTTGGTCACGTAAAAAAAGCCTTTTACTTCAATGCATTGCAAATGGCGTCCAGCTGCAGTTCACACAATTGACAAGCCCGCCCAAGTTGCCTTGACAGGCTCGTGACGCTGTGCAAAACCCGCCACGCCACCGGCCGGAAAGCGGCCTCAGTGGGCCATGCCGAGCGCTGCGGCGACCATCAGGGCGAACAGCAGCAGCCAGAAGTAGCACCAGCCGACAAACCAGAATTTCAGCAGGGTCATCGGCCAGCCCTGGCGGTAGACCCGTTTCTGCATGATCAGCAGGTAGGCCGGGAGCCACAGGATCAGCGCAGCCTGCAGCCAGCCCAGCGCGTAACCGGTCCATGCCGCGTGCGGCCGCAGCCAGGTCGACAGCATGCCGACGAGGGTGGTCAGCAGCAGGCTGAGGAACATGAAGGCGTGGCTGTGCAGGGCCACGATCAGGTGCTCCATGTACAGCCGCCGGCGGAATACGTAGAAAACAGCTTGAGCAAGGCCGCGAACACCGGGATCAGCACGAACATGGTGGCCGGCAGCGTGCCGAAGACGCCGTTGATCATCCGCTGTTTCGCCTCGGCGCTGGCCGCGGGATCGCCGTGCTTGAAGGTTCGCCAGTTCTTGCGAAATTGGTGGCCCAGCGCGGTCAGGCGGGCATTCACCCCATCCGGCAGCCAGGCGATCCGGACCGGTTCCGATTCACCCTCGGACGCCTTGCGTGTGGCGTCGCGCGGCTTGGTGCCACTGCCGGCTTTCACCGCCGCGGCTGCCGGCGGCGCGGCGAGCGAGGCGGCCGACATGGGTGCCGCGCCGAGTGCGGCAAGGCGCCGGTTGGCTGCCTGACGCAGTTCCTGTTCGCCGACACGCGCCTGCTCCAGTACTTTCGGCGGCAGCACGCCGGTGTCCCTGGCGCGCTGCAGGCCATCCAGGTCGTCCTGCAGCGCCTTGCGCACTTCGGCCGGGCTGGCGGCAGCCTCGATCGTGCTGCTGTCCACGCTCACCAGCGGATGGCCGTTCGCGGGAATCTTGTCGGCGACCTGGTCGATGGCCAGGTGGAACACGAAGAACGACAACAGGCACAGCACGAACATCAGCCGGAACGGCGCGATGTAGCGCACCCGCCGGCCGGCGAAATACTCCAGGGTGAGGAAGCCGGGCTTGAGCAGCAGTGGCGGCAGCGTGTGCACGATGCGGCCGTCGATGTGCAGCACCGTCTCGACGGTTTCCTCGACCATGTGGTGCATCGGCTTCAGCACGCTGTGGATCGATTGCCCGCATTCGTGGCAGAACTCGCCCTGCATCGCGGCGCCGCAGTTGGCGCAGTGCAATCCTTCGTGGCTGGTCAGCTGCTTCATCGAGTTCCCCGGTCGCGGCAGCGGAAGATCTTCGCACAGGGCGGCAGCCGGGCGGGCGTGACCTATGGCTCAGGTAGAATGTGCCGCCCTGGAGTCAGCTGTCCCCCCATGAAACCCTTCCGTCCCGAGCGCGCCCATCTGCTGCACGAGGTGCGCGCCACCATGCGTCTCGCGCTGCCGTTGATCGCCGCCCAGCTGGCGGCGGTCGGCAGCAACGTGATCGACGCGGTGCTGGCCGGGCACGTCAGCGCGCACGTGCTGGGTGCGGTGGCGGTGGGCGCCAGCATCTGGTCGCTGGCGATCGTCAGCGGCATCGGCATGATGATGGCGGTGCCGCCGTCGGTGGCGCAGCTCGACGGCGCCGGTCGCCGCGGCGAGGTCGGCACGGTGTTCCAGCAGGCGCTGTGGCTGGCGCTGGGCATGGGCGTGGTGTTGTGGTTCGCGGTGCGTCACGCGGAGCCGTTGATCGAGCTGATCGGGGTGACGGCGAGCCTGCGCCACGACGTGCAGCGCTTCCTGCTGGCGATCAGCTGGGGCGCGCCGGCGCTGACCTGCTACTTCGCGCTGCGCGGCCTGTCCGAAGGGCTGTCGCTGACCCGGCCGTCGATGTACTTCAGCCTCGGCGGCCTGGTGCTGCTGGTGCCGTTGGGCTACGTGCTGATGTTCGGCAAGCTGGGCATCCCGCCGCAGGGCGCGCACGGCTGCGGCGTGGCCACGGCGATCGTGCTGTGGCTGGAGATGCTGGCGTTCGGCGTCTATGTGATCTTCCGGCGCAACTATCGCGGACTGGGCCTGTTCGATCGCTTCGAGTGGCCGGACCTGCGCCGGATCGGCCAGCTGGTGCACATCGGCCTGCCGATGGCGGTGACCCTGCTGGCCGAGGCCGGGTTGTTCGTGGCCACCGCGCTGATCATCGCCACGCTGGGCGAGGACGTGATCGCCAGCCATCAGGTGGCGATCAACATCGCCTCGCTGTTCTTCATGATCCCGCTCGGCCTGGCGATGGCGATCACCGTGCGCGTGGGCAACGCGGTGGGGCGCGGCGACGAACGCGGCGTGCGCTACGCGGGCTTGTGCGGGATCGGCCTGACCCTGGTGACGCAGGTGTTCTCGGCCGGCCTGATGCTGGGCTTGCCGCACTTCATCGCCACGCTGTACACGCACGAGCCGAAGGTGATCGCGCTGGCCGCGCAGCTGATCATGCTGGCCGGCCTGTTCCAGTTCTCCGACGGCGTACAGGTCGCCGCCAACGGCGCGCTGCGCGGTCTCAAGGACACCCGCGTGCCGATGGCGATCACCTTGTTCGCGTACTGGATGATCGGCATGCCGGTGGGCTGGTGGCTGGCGTTCCATCACGGCATGGGCGCGCGCGGGATGTGGATCGGCCTGATCGCCGGCCTGTCCGTGGCCGCCGTGATGCTGTTCACCCGCTTCTGGCGCAGCGCGTGGAAGCAGCGCTGGCGCCGCCACCTGCCGATGACCGCGCCGGCCTGACCGGCTACGCTTGACCCGACGATTCCGGATACTTGCCTACATGACGCTTCCACCACCGCCACCGCCCCGCCGCAACGGTTTCTGGGCCTTTCTGCGCGCGCTTGGGCGCGGCATCAACATGCTGCGCCTGGTGATCATCAACCTGGTGTTCTTCGGCGTGCTGTTCGTGCTGCTGTTGCTGCTGACCGCCGGTGTCGCCGGCAGCCGGATGGAGCGCGCGGTGCAGGACGACAGCGTGCTGGTGATCAAGCCGCAGGGCCAACTGGTCGAGCAGTACAGCATCGAGCCGCTGCAGCGCGCGCTGGCCGGCCTGTCCGGCGAGCAGCCGAAGCAGGTGCAGGTGCGCGACCTGGTCGGCGCGATCGACGCGGCGGCGAAGGACCAGCGGATCAGCCGCATCCTGCTGCTGCCGGACGAGCTGCAGGGCGGCGGCTTTGCCGCGTTGCGCGAGGTCGGCGCGGCGCTGGACCGCTTCCGTGCGGCGGGCAAGCCGGTGGTCGCGTGGGCGGTGAACCTGGACCAGGGCCAGTACTACCTGGCCGCGCATGCCGATCGCCTGCTGGTCGACCCGCAAGGCGGCGTACTGATCACCGGACTGGCCAACTACCGCCTGTTCTACAAGGACCTGCTGGACAAGCTCGGCGTCGACGTGCACCTGTTCCGCGTCGGCGAGTTCAAGAGTGCGGCCGAGCCGTACATCCTCGACCACGCCTCGGCCGAGGCGAAACAGGCCGACAGCTACTGGATGGGCGGCCTGTGGGACGGCTACCTCGCCGAAGTGGCGCAGCTGCGCAAGCTGGACCCGGCGGTGCTGCGCGACGACGTCGACAACCTGCCGCAGCATATCGCCAGCACCCAGGGCAACCTGGCCCAGCTGGCGCTGAACCAGCACCTGGTCGATGGCCTGGCCACCCGCGCCGGGCTGATCGCGATGATGCGCAAGGAAGGCGTGCCGGCCGACAAGAAAGGCCACAGTTTCCGCCAGGTCGAACTGAGCCGTTACGCGGCCGGCATGCCGCGCGACGGCGACCTGTTCGCGCCGGGCGTGGCGATCGTGGTGGCCGAGGGCGAGATCGCCGGCGGCAAGCGCGCGGCCGGCTCGATCGGCGGCGAATCCACCGCGGCGCTGATCCGCAGCGCGCGCGAGGATCGCAAGACCCGGGCGCTGGTGCTGCGGGTCAACTCGCCCGGCGGCGAGGTGTATGCGGCCGAGCAGATCCGCCGCGAGGTCGAGCTGACCCGCAGCGCGGGCATCCCGGTGGTGGTGTCGATGGGCGACGTGGCGGCCAGCGGGGGCTACTGGATCGCGATGAACGCGAACCGCATCTATGCCGAGCCGAACACCATCACCGGTTCGATCGGCATCTTCGGCATGTACTACACGGTGCCGAACACGCTGGCCAAGCTCGGCATCCAGAGCGACGGCGTCGGCACCGGGCCGATGGCCGGCGCGTTCGACATCAGCCGCCCGCTCGATCCGAAGGTCGGCACGGTGATCCAGGCGATCATCGACAAGGGTTATCGCGACTTCGTCGGCAACGTGGCGAAGGCGCGCGGCAAGAGCTACGACGCGGTCGACGCGATCGCGCAAGGCCGCGTGTGGACCGGCCAGCAGGCGCTCGAACGCGGCCTGGTCGACCAGCTCGGCGGGCTGCAGGCCGCCGTCGCCGATGCGGCCAGCCTGGCCAAGCTGGGCAAGGGCTATCCGGTGCGCTACGTGGAGGCGCCGCTGGGCGGCTTCGAGCGTTTCCTGGTCGGCCTCAACCAGACGGCCAGCATGCACGTGCTGCGGTCGTGGGGCGTGCGCCTGCCGAACTGGTTCGCCCAGTTGCCCGCACTGGCGCCGGAACTGCAGCTGTTGCGCAACGCGAAGGCCGGCACGCCGAACATCTACGCGGACTGCCTGTGCAGCCCGCGTTGAACCGGATCCGTCACTGAGCGGAGGCGGACCTTACTGTTCCTGCGACTCGATCTGCTTGCGCTGCTCCTCGGCCTGCTTGTCGACGACCTTCTGCACGTCCTTGGCGCGCTGCTCGTCCGCCTTCAGCGCGTCGAACGGCGTGGCGACCTCGGCCGCCGGTTTGGCCTGGGGCTCCGGTGGCTTGCTGGAGCAGGCGCCGAGGGCAAGGACGCAGAGCAGGATCGGCAGCGGCTTCATGGCGGTTCTCGCGCGTGATCGAAGTGCCGAGTGTCCCGCCATGCGCGTTCGCAGGCAAGGATGCGTGGCGCATCACTAGGCGCAGCCGGGACGACGTTTTAAGCTGCGTCCATGAACAGCCGTCCCGACGCCTGGCAATTGCAAGGCCACACTGCCCTGATCACCGGCGCCAGCAAGGGTATCGGCTACGCCACCGCGCGCGAGCTGGCCAGCCTCGGCGCCGACCTGCTGCTGGTGGCGCGCGACGAGGATTACCTCGAGCAGGTGCGGGTGGAGCTGGCCGACGAATTCGCCGACGTCGAAGTGCTGGCGTTCGGCGCGGACCTGGCCGAGGCGGAGGAGCGCCTGGCGGTGTTCGACTGGATCGCCGACCTGGCCGCACCGGTATCGCTGCTGATCAACAACGCCGGCGGCAACCGGCCCGGCGCCACGCTAGATTATCGCGAAGACGAATACCGCGCGATCTTCGAGCAGAACCTGTTCTCCGCGTTCGAGATGTGCCGGCTGGCGCATCCGCAACTCGTGCAGCACGCGAACGCGGCGATCGTCAACGTAGGTTCGGTCTCGGCGATGACGCACGTACGCACTGGCGCACCCTACGGCATGAGCAAGGCGGCGTTGCACCAGCTCACCCGCAACCTGGCGGCCGAATGGGCGGTGGACGGCATCCGCGTCAACGCGGTGGCGCCGTGGTACATCCGCACCCAGCGCACTGACCCGGCGCTGGCCGACGCCGATTACCTGGACGAGGTGCTCGAGCGCACACCGCTGAAGCGGATCGGCGAGCCGGAGGAAGTGGCCGCCGCGATCGCATTCCTGTGCCTGCCGGCGGCCAGCTACATCACCGGCCAGGTGCTGGCGGTGGACGGCGGCTTCATGAGCTACGGTTTCTGAGCGGTCTCAGCAGTGGGTCAACTGCGCCTGCAGCTCGTCATCGCGGCGTTGCAGCGGCGGCCGGTCGCTCTTGAACGCGCGCTGCAGCTTGCGCGCGTTCTGCTCCTGCTCGTCGCGCAGCTCGCTGCAGATCTCCGGCACGCTCAGCGGCCGGCACGGGTCCTGCACCCACACGTAGTTGTTGGCGACCAGCCCGGCACTGACCCGGCCGCGGTTCGCCTCCGGCGCCGAGATGCCGGCGTGGTTCGGTGATCCGTAGACCTCGCCCAGCGGCGTCGACAGCGCGCCCAGCATGCCCAGCGGGGCGCGGAACGGTGGCGGCCTGCCGTTGCGGCTGACGTAGATGCTGCCGTCGACGGCGTGCCTGCATTGGTACAGCTGGACCAGCGGCACGCCTGGCGTGGGTGGCGGGGCGGCCATCATCGCCACGGGCGGCGGGCTGTCGGGCGTGGTGGCCACGCTGGCCGGCGGCGACGGCGCGGTCGTGTCGTCCGGCAACTGCAAGGTCTGCTGCCGCTGCGTCTTCGCGCACGGCGTGTCCTGATAGATCACCCGGCCATCCGTGCCGCTGCACTTGTATACCGTGCCGGCGGTGGCCGGCGCGGCGGTCACGGCGAGCAGGAGCAGCAGGACGCTCGGGTGCGGCATGCGGCGGGTATCCTCAGAACTCGGCGACGTGCTCCTCGGCGGCGAAACCGATCGTCACCGCGCCTTCGCCCACGTTGACCATGCCGGTGATGCTCATCGGCGCTTCCATCAGCTCGACGCCGCACTCCTCGCAGGCCTGGCGCAGCTCGGCATAGCCGGGCAGGTGCGACAGCACGGCGAGGTCGCCGCCGTAGCTGGCGCACACCAGCGGCACCAGCAGGCCGGCACGCACCCGTTGCGCGGCGTAGCCGAACAGCGCTTCCGCGCCCTGCTCGAAGCCGCGCACCTTGCCGACCGGGCCGGTCTCGCCGCGGAAGCAGCGCAGGATCGGCTTGATGTCCAGCGCCGAACCCAGCATCGCGCTGACCAGACCGACGCTGCGGTCGTTCTTCTTCTTGGCGCGGGCACGCAGGTAGTACAGGTCGCGCGGCAGCATGTAGCCGTAGGTGTGGTTCGCGATATGGGCAAGCCGTTCGCGGATCGTGGCCGGCGGCTCGTCGGCGGCGATCAGCCTGGCCGCCTCGTAGATCACCGGCGCGGCTCCGGCGAAGATATTGCGCGTGTCGACCACGCGCATCATGAACGGACCAGGCACGCCGGCCTGCTCGCGCACCTGGCGATAGTTCTTGAGGATCGCGAAGCTGGCGCGGTTGACGTGTTCGTTGATCGGGCTGCGGGTGGCGGTGATGGTCAGGCAGAACACGCAGTCCTGTTCCAGCACCAGCTTCCCCAGGAACAGCTTCTGCACCTCTTCCACCGGGCAGGGCTCGGTTTCCGCCGAGTGGCTGCGGCTGCCCAGGCGACGATCGATGAAGCGCTGGATCTCGGCCGGCTTGCGGTCGTCCATGAAGACTTCGCCATCCACTCGCACGGTGATCGGCATCACCGCGATGTCGTGCTTCTGCAGGAACGCCTGCGACAGATCGCAGGCCGCATCGATTGCCAGGCCCATCCGCATCACGTGACCCCCTGATCATGAATGGCAGGGGAAACATAGCATGGGGGCCGTGGTGGCGGTGTTTGCCGGATGGCCGCACGGCGATGCCGGAAGCTGGCGGGCGGAGGGGCGGCCACCTAAGATGGCGTAACCTAATCTGGCATCTCGCCGGCGTGGCGTCGCCGGCAACGCAATCGGGTATCGCTTCGCAATGAAGAACAAGCAGGAAATCGTCTCCAACTGGCTGCCGCGCTATACCGGCACGCCGCTCGAACAGTTCGGCGAACACATCCTCCTGACCAACTTCGGTCACTACGTGGAACTGTTCGCGCAATGGCACGGGGTGGAAGTGCAGGGCCGCGACCGGCCGATGCCGAACGCCACCGCCGACGGCATCACCCTGATCAACTTCGGCATGGGCAGCCCGAACGCCGCCACCATGATGGATCTGCTCAGCGCGATCGCGCCGAAGGCCGCGCTGTTCCTGGGCAAGTGCGGCGGGGTCAAGAAGAAGAACCAGCTCGGCGACCTGGTGCTGCCGATTGCCGCGATCCGCGGCGAAGGCACCAGTAACGACTATCTGCCGCCGGAGGTGCCGGCGCTGCCGGCGTTCCAGCTGCAGCGCGCGGTTTCCACCATGATCCGCGACCTCGGCCACGACTACTGGACCGGTACGGTGTACACCACCAACCGCCGCGTGTGGGAACACGACGACACGTTCAAGGATTACCTGCGGCGCACCCGCTGCATGGCGGTGGACATGGAGACGGCGACCATCTTCGCCGCCGGCTTCGCGAACCGGATCCCCTGCGGCGCCCTGCTGCTGGTGTCCGACCAGCCGATGATCCCGGAAGGGGTGAAGACCGAAGCCAGCGACCGCAACATCACCTCGCAGTTCGTCGAGGCACACATCAGGATCGGCATCGAGGCTCTCAAATTGGTGCGCCGCAACGGTCGCAGTGTGAAGCATCTGCGCTTCGAGGCGGACGGAGAGGCCGAATAGCCGCGGTCCGGTGGCAAGATCGGCTGACGGAGGCCGGTTCGCCCTCCGGATAATCCAGGCAGCAACCTGCCAAAACAGCCTGAACCGACCCCAAGCGTAAGTTTTTGCAGTATAAAATTTGTTGACAATATGTAAATGCGGCGTAATAAGTACGCATCAGACCGGACCGGCTGCACGAAGTTCAATGACAGGATTGGCGCTGCGTCGCGGCATCCGGGGCAGGGCAATGGCAGTCGTGAATAGGCAGGTGTGCTGCATGTTGACGGGGCATTGTTGCTTGTCGCGGTAACAATCCGGATCGGAAGTTCCGTGAGTCTGAGGTTCATTGGTTTGGGAGGGTGAGGCCGAGGTTGAGGTCTTGGGCAGGGATTTTCCGGCCCAAGGCAGTAGCCGATCGGAGGGTGTTAATTAATCGGGAGGGTGTTTTTCATTTCACCATGACTCCCGCACCGAACTTCGCTGGACTACGCCGAAGCCCGATACAGCAGGTTTATCAATAACTTAGGCGAGTTCAACATATGCCGGTGCTTTCCGAAACCTGATCCAACTTCCCTGCTGGTGGCTCCTATGAGGCTCCTGGGAATCGGGTCTTTCCGAGGAGTCATCATGCCGAAAATCAAGCTCACCAAGTCCGCAGTCGATGCGGCGCAACCCCAGGCGCAGGCCGTCGAACTCCGGGACACGCTGGTGCCCGGCTTCCTTTGCAAGATTACACCAGCGGGTCGCAAGGTGTTCATGCTCCAGTACCGGACGAACGCTGGGGAGCGTCGCAAGCCCGCCTTGGGTCTGTACGGGGAGCTAACCGTTGAGCAGGCGCGCTCGCTGGCGCAGGAGTGGCTGGCCCAGGTGCGCCGGGGCGGCGACCCGGCCGCAGACAAGGCGCAGGCGCGCAAGGCGCCCACGGTCAAGGAACTTTGCACGAAGTTCATGGAAGACTACTCCAAGCTGCGCAACAAGCCCAGCACGCAGGAAGGCTATCAGAGCGTCATCGACCGCAACATCGTCCCGATGATCGGTCGGATGAAGGTTCAGGACGTGAAGCGCCCGGACGTGGCCGGGATGATGAAGAAGATGATGCACAAGCCGGCCGACGGGAACCGGACGTTCAGCGTCATGCGCCGGATGTTCAATCTGGCCGAGGTGTGGGGCTACCGGCCCGACGGCACCAATCCGTGCCGGCATGTCCCGATGTTCCCCAACGGCAAGGCCACCCACCTCATCAGCGACGAGGACATGGGCAAGCTGTTCCGTCATCTTGAGCATCTGGAGGCCGAGGGACTGGAGAGCTACGTCATTCCGCTGGCGATCCGGCTGCAATTCGAGTTCGCCGGCCGTCGCGGCGAAATCGTCACGCTCCAATGGGATTGGGTGGACTTCGAGAACCGGCGCGTCGTCTGGCCCGACAGCAAGACCGGTGGCATGTCCAAGCCCATGAGCGAGGAAGCCTATCGGCTGCTTTCGACGGCACCGCGCCGGGACGATTGCCCGTATGTGCTGCCGTCCCCGAACCATCCCGGCCAGCACCTGACCACGGGCGAGTATTACAACGGCTGGAGCCGTGCGCTCAAGGCCGCAGGCGCGGCGCATGTAGGCACGCACGGCATCCGCCACCGCTCGGCGACCGACATAGCCAACTCGGGCATCCCGGTCAAGGTCGGCATGGCGCTGACCGCGCACAAGACCGTGGCGATGTTCATGCGCTACGTCCACACCGAGGATGACCCGGTGCGCAAGGCGGCCGAACTGGTGGCGAACCGGCGCAAGACGATCACCGGCGCCAAGCGGCTCCCTGCGGAGGCAACGGCATGAGCAGGCGCAAGGCATCCATTGCGTCACCAGCAGCACCAAAGGCGCTGGTGGGCGACATTCGGGCACTGATCGAGGCGTCGCGCCAGCGCGCCGCCTCGGCGGTCAATGCGGAACTGACCTTGCTGTTCTGGCGCGTCGGCCAGCGCATCCATACGGAAGTGCTGGCCGGTCAGCGGGCCGGGTACGGCGAAGAAATCCTGCCGTCCCTGGCCGCACAGCTTGTCCACGACTACGGGCGCAGCTTCGCGGACAAGAACCTGCGCCGGATGGTGCAGTTCGCCATCGCCTACCCCGACGAGCGAATTGTCGTTTCACTGTCACGACAATTGAGCTGGTCGCATTTCGTGGCACTGATCCCGCTGAAAGACCCGCTTCAGCGAGACTACTACGCGCAGATGACCAGCGCCGAACGCTGGAGCGTGCGGACGCTGCGCGAGCGCATCGACTCGATGCTGTACGAACGCACGGCCCTGTCCCAAAAGCCGGAGGAAACCATCGCGCAGGAACTGGCGACCCTACGCGATGTGCAGCGCATGACCCCGGCGCTGGTCATGCGCGACCCGTACATCCTCGACTTCCTGGGCCTGCGGGATAGCTGGCAGGAAAGCGACCTTGAGGCGGCCATCATCCGCGAAATGGAAGCCTTCCTGCTGGAGCTGGGCGCGGGCTTCTGCTTCGTCGCCCGGCAGAAGCGCATCCCGATTGACGACGAGGATTTTCACCTTGACCTGCTTTTCTACAACCGAAAGCTGCGGCGGCTGGTGGCGGTGGAGTTGAAGATCGGCGAGTTCAAGGCAGCCTACAAAGGGCAGATGGAGCTTTACTTGCGCTGGCTGGACAAGCACGAGCGGGAGCCGGAAGAAGCCTCGCCGCTGGGGATCATCCTTTGCACCGGCAAGAAGCGCGAGCAGATCGAATTGCTGGAGCTGGATAAGTCGGGCATCCACGTTGCCGAGTACCTGACCAGCTTGCCGCCGCGTGCGGTGCTGGGCGAGAAGTTGCAGCAGGCTACCGAGCGGGCGCGGTTGCAGATCGAGCAGCGCAAGCAAGATACCGAGTAGCCCAAACAGCATTCGTGCGTCCCGGCGTGCCGCCGTCGGGTTCGCGGGCTGCGCCCCGCGCTTTGTGCCGAATCCCGGCCATCCGGCATTGACCCCTGATGCCTTCGGCCCTTGTGGGCCTGCGCGCTGCGCTTGCCAAAAGCAGATAGTGCACTGGGCGGGGAGTGGGCGACCACAAAAAACATTCGCTATCATATTAAAATTGCCCACTTAGAACGATGGGCCGGCTTTCGTTTTTTATAGGCCGTATACATCAACAAAAAAACGACGGCAGTGAGGAAATCGATTTGT
>DATCUT010000104.1:0-112425 GCA_036561785.1 Rhodanobacter sp. | reverse complement strand
GGTCGGCCGCGCCGCCGCGAGCGCGGCGGTGCGGCCGCGCGGGAGCGTCTGTTATCCTACACAGCTTGCATCCAACCCTGACACCAACATGATCGAGACCAATCCCATCCATGCGCAGATCGCCGACCTTCGGGGCCGCGTCGAGTCGCTTAGGGGGTATCTTTGACTACGCTACGAAAAGCGAACGCCTGGAAGAAGTAACCCGCGAACTGGAAAGCCCTACCGTATGGGACGATCCGGCCCGTGCGCAGGAACTGGGCCGCGAACGCGCCCGCCTGCACACCATCGTCCACGGCATCGACACGCTGACCGCCGGCCTCACCGACGCCGGCGACCTGCTGGACATGGCGATAGCCGATGGCGACGACGAGACCGCCCATTCGGTGGTCGACGATCTGGCCAAGCTCGATGCGCAGGTGAGCAAGCTGGAATTCCAGCGCATGTTCTCCGGCAAGATGGACGCGATGAATGCGTTCGTCGACATCCAGGCCGGCGCCGGCGGCACCGAGGCGCAGGACTGGGCCGAGATGCTGCTGCGCATGTACCTGCACTGGTGCGAGTCGCGCGGCTGGAAGACCGAGTTGATGGAAGTCAGCGGCGGCGACGTGGCCGGCATCAAGTCCGCCACGTTCCGCGTCGAGGGCGATTACGCCTACGGCTGGCTGAAGACCGAGATCGGCGTGCACCGGCTGGTGCGCAAGTCGCCGTTCGATTCGGACAATCGCCGGCATACCAGCTTCACCTCGGTATTCGTGTCGCCGGAAGTCGATGACGACATCGACATCGACATCAACCCGGCCGACCTGCGCACCGACGTCTATCGTTCCTCCGGCGCCGGCGGTCAGCACGTCAACAAGACCGAATCGGCGGTGCGCATCACTCATATTCCTACCAACACCGTGGTGGCCTGCCAGACCGGCCGCAGCCAGCATGCCAACCGCGCCACCGCGATGAAGATGCTGGCGGCGAAGTTGTACGAACTGGAAGTGCAGAAGCGCAACGTCGAGCGCGACGCGCTGGAAGCGACCAAGTCGGACATCGGCTGGGGCAGCCAGATTCGCAACTACGTGCTGGACCAGAGCCGCATCAAGGATCTGCGCACCGGCATCGAGCGTTCGGACACCCAGAAAGTGCTGGACGGCGACCTCGACGAGTTCATCGAAGCAAGCCTGAAATCCGGCCTCGAGGCCGGTTCCAAACGCGTCGATGCGTGACGCTTGATTCTTTTCGCTCCGCTCACTGACGAGGTGGCCTGCATGAACAGCAAGAAGATCGGCGCAATCCTGATCGCCTTTGCCGCGCTGGTGGCGTTCGGTGCGGCAGCGCAGTCGCAGCAAGGCAGCGCCGGCCAGAGCATCAAGCAGGATGCCAAGGCCGTCGGCCACGGCGTCGCCGACGGCGCGCGTGATGTCGGCCACGCGACCAAGCACGTCGCCAAGAAGGTCGGCCACGGTGCCAAGGAAGCCGGTACCGGCATCGGTCATGGCGCCAAGAAAGCCGGTATCGCCATCGGCCACGGTGCGCGCGAAGGCTGGGACGCGACGAAGCATGCGGCCAAGCAGGTGTTCGGCAAGGACGATTGACGCACAGTGCCGTCGCGGCGAGACGCCGGTACGCATCAGTTTGGCAACCAGACGATAGACAAAGAGGCGTCCGCCGACCGGCGCGAGCGCAGGCAGCAATGGAATCCCCATGAGTGAACCGACCGATACCCTTCCCATCGACGAGAACAAGCCCGACGTCAATCGGCTGATCGCCGAGCGCCGCGAGAAACTGAAGGCGTTGCGCGGGCAGGGCATCGCGTTTCCGAATGACTTCAAGGTGGACAGCTTCGCCGGCGATCTGCAGGCCGAGTTCGCCGACAAGGACATGCACACGGCCGAAGTCGTCGAGGCCGCGGCGCGCCGGGTGAAGATGGCCGGGCGCATCGTGCTGAAGCGCGTGCAGGGCAAGGTCAGCTTCGTGCAGCTGCAGGACTTCAGCGGACGCATCCAGCTGTTCATCCACCAGGGCACGCTGGGCGAGACCTACGAGGCGTTCAAGAGCTGGGACGTGGGCGACATCGTGGGCGCCGAAGGCGTGCTGATGCGCACCAAGACCGGCGAGTTGTCGGTGCGCGTCGACAACCTGCGCCTGCTGACCAAGAGCCTGCGCCCGCTGCCGGACAAGTTCCATGGCCTCGCCGACGTCGAGCAGCGCTATCGCCAGCGCTACGTCGACCTGATCGTCACCGAGGAAGCGCGGCGCACCTTCATGCTGCGCTCGAAGATCATCGGCACCATGCGCCAGTGGCTGGAAGCGCCCACGCGCCGCTTCATGGAAGTGGAGACGCCGATGATGCACATCATCCCCGGTGGCGCCACGGCCAAACCGTTCGTCACCCATCACAACGCGCTGGATATGGACCTGTACCTGCGCGTGGCACCGGAGCTGTACCTCAAGCGTCTGGTCGTCGGCGGCTTCGACCGCGTCTACGAAATCAACCGCAACTTCCGCAACGAGGGCGTGTCGACCCGGCACAACCCCGAGTTCACCATGCTGGAGTTGTACCAGGCCTACGCCACCTATCACGAGATCATGGACCTCACCGAGGCGGTGATCCGCGATACCGCGCAGGCCGTGCTGGGCACCACGCAACTGGAATGGGACGGCGCCGCGATCGACGTCGGCCCGGCATTCCGCCGCTGGCGCATGGAAGACGCGGTGCTGGAACACAATCCCGAGATCAACCGTGAAGAATTGCGCGACCGCGAGGCGATGGCCGCGCACGCGAAGCGTCTCGGCGTCCAGGTCAAGCTCGGCTACGGCTGGGGCAAGTTGCTGCTGGAAATCTTCGAGAAGACCGTCGAGCACACACTCATCCAGCCCACCTTCATCACCGACCACCCGGTCGAGGTGTCGCCGCTGGCGCGCGAGAGCGATACCGACAAGGGCATCACTGATCGCTTCGAGCTGTTCGTCAACGGCAAGGAACTGGCCAACGGCTTCTCCGAGTTGAACGACCCGGAAGACCAGGCCGCGCGCTTCCAGGCCCAGGTCGACGCCAAGGACGCCGGCGACGACGAGGCGATGCACTTCGATGCCGACTACATCCGCGCGCTGGAAGTGGGCCTGCCGCCCACCGGCGGTCTCGGCATCGGCATCGACCGGCTGGTGATGCTGCTGACCGGTTCGGCCTCGATTCGCGACGTGCTGCTGTTTCCCTATATGCGCCCGGAGGCTTGAACCATGTGGTACGCGATCATCGGCACCGACAACGCGAATTCGTTAGAGGCGCGCAAGTCCTCACGTCCGGCGCACCTGGCCCGTCTGCAGCAGTTGCAGGAGGAAGGCCGCATGCTGCTGGCCGGGCCGTTCCCGGCGATCGACGCGGAAGATCCGGGCCCGGCCGGTTTCAGCGGCAGCCTGATCGTGGCCGAATTTGCCTCGCTGGCCGAGGCGGAAAGCTGGGCCAGGGCTGACCCGTATGTCGCCGCCGGCGTCTACCGCGAAACCACGGTCAAGCCGTTCCGCAAAGTGCTGCCGTGACCACGGGGCAGCCCGTCATTGCCCAGATCCGCGAGCGCCTGCAGGCTGCATTCGCGCCGACCGAGCTGGACGTGCTGGACGAAGGCCACAAGCACGCCGGTCATGCGGGGGAGGGCAAAGGCCACTACCACGTGCGCATTGTCAGTACCGCTTTTGCCGGTCAGTTGCCGATCAAGTGCCATCGGATGGTCTACGCGGCGCTGGACGGGCTGATGGATCGTGGCATCCATGCCTTGTCGATTGATGCAAAAGACAAATAATAACAATCAGATAGTTATCATTATTTAAGTTCTACCTCATGTCGACGCGCATTGCAGCTCCGCCCCGCGTTTGGCACAGTGACCTGTCGCCCGGCTCCGTGGGCGTTATCCGATGACCCATTGATGACCGCATGCGCCTGACCACGATCAAACTCGCCGGTTTCAAGTCCTTCGTGGACCCGACCACCCTGCATCTGCCGAGCAACATGATCGGCGTCGTCGGCCCGAACGGTTGCGGCAAATCCAACATCATCGATGCGATCCGCTGGGTGATGGGCGAGAGCGCGGCCAGCCGCCTGCGCGGCGATTCGCTGACCGACGTGATCTTCTCCGGCTCCAACACACGCAAGCCGGTGGGGCAGGCCACGGTCGAATTGATCTTCGACAACGCCGACGGCTCGATCCAGGGCGAGTACGGCCAGTACGCCGAGATCTCGGTGAAGCGCCAGGTCACCCGCGACGGCCAGTCCGCCTACTTCCTCAACGGCGCGCGCTGCCGCCGCCGCGACATCACCGACCTGTTCCTCGGCACCGGCTTGGGCCCGCGCAGCTACTCGATCATCGAGCAGGGCATGATCAGCCAGATCATCGAGGCGCACCCGGAAGAACTGCGCACGCACCTGGAGGAGGCCGCCGGCATCTCCAAGTACAAGGAGCGCCGCAAGGAAACCGAGAGCCGCATCAAGGCCACCCGCGAAAATCTCGACCGCGTGCGCGACGTGCGCGACGAGGTGGACAAGCAGCTCGAACACCTGAACCGCCAGGCCCGTGCGGCCGAACGCTGGAAGGCCTTGAAGGAAGAACAGACGCGCAAGGAAGCCGAGCTGCGCGCATTGGAGTACCGCGGCCTGAAGAGCCAGCACGACGGCGAGGGTGCAGGCCTGTCGGCGGCCGAGATCGAGATCGAGAAGCAGCTGGCCGGCCAGCGCCAGATCGAGGCGCAGCTGGAAAGCGTGCGTGAGCGCCACACCGACGCCAGCGAACACCTGAATGCGGTGCAGGCCGAGGTGTACAAGGTCGGCGCCGAGATCGCGCGGGTCGAGCAGCAGGTTCGCTACAACAAGGAAACCGCCGATCGCCTGCAGCGCGCCCACGGCGACGCCGAGCGCGAGCATGCCGAGCTGGCCGAGCACATCGCCACCGACCGAGAACAGGGCGAGGCGCTGCGCCTGGCGTTGGCCGAGGGCGAGCCGAAACTCGAAGCCCTGCAGCAGTTGCAGGACGACACCGGCGAAGCCCAGCGCAGCACCGAGGCGAAGCTGGCCGACTGGCAACAACGTTGGGACAGCCACACCCGCAACGCCGGCGAGTCGAACCGCGCGGCCGAGGTGGAACGCACCAAGCTCAATTATCTCGATCGCCAGGCGATCGACCTGTCGCGCCGACGCGAGGCGCTGGAAGCCGAACAGAAGGCTACCGACGTGGCCGCGCTGGATGCCACCGGCCAGCAGTTGATCGACGAACATGAAACCCAGCGCGAACGCGTGGAAACCCTGGGCAGCCTGCTCGACCAGCACAAGTCCAGCCACGCAAAGGTGCTGGAAGAAGAACGCCAGGTGCAGTCGGCGCTGAACGAGGCACGCCAGCAGTTGCAGGCGGCACGCGGCCGGCACGCCTCGCTGGAGGCACTGCAGCACGCCGCGCTGGGTCAGGAAGAAAGCGCTGCCAGCAGCTGGCTGGCCCGGCTGGGGCTGGACCGCTCGCGCCGCCTCGGTGAATCGCTGCAGGTCGAAGCCGGCTGGGAAACCGCGGTGGAAACCGCATTGAGCGGATTCCTCGACAGCGTGCTGGTGGACGGCTCACACGCGCTCGCCACCGAATTCAACGCCCTCGAGAACGCCGACGTGGCGCTGCTCGATGCCGCCGACGGCGGCGCCAATACCGCCGGTACGCTGGCCGCCCATGTGCGCGGTCCGGCCGCGGCGCTGGCGATCCTCGGCCATGTACTGATTGCCGAATCCCTCGATGAAGCACATCAGCGCGTGGCCGCGCTGTCGGCACTGGCGCCGTACCAGTCGGTGATCACCCGCAGCGGTGAGTGGCTGGGGCCGGGCTGGGCGCGTGTGCGCCGCGCGCAGGGCAGTCAGGTCGGCGTGCTGGCGCGCGAGCGCGAATTGCGCCTGCTCGTCGAGCAGATCGCCATGCTGGAAGCGCAGCTGGAGGACGCCAGCGAGCGGCTGGACAACCTGCGCACCAGCAAATTCGAGGCCGAGCGCGCGCGCGACGATGCGCAGCGCGAGTTGTACAACGCGCATCGCCGCCAATCCGAACTGGCCGGCCAGTTGCAAAGCCATCGCGGCAAGCTGGAAACCGCCCGCGCTCGCGCTGAAAAGGTCACCGGCGAGCTGGCCGACCTGGCCACGCAGATCGACGAACTGCAGAACCAGACCCGCGAGGCGCGTGCCCGTCTGGATGAGTCGGTTGGCCTAATGGGCGACCAGGAAGATCAGCGTCGCGAGCTGGAAAACGAGCGCCGCACGCTGCTTGAAGCGCGCGAGGAGGCGCGCATGAATGCGCGCGAGGCCGCCGAGCAGTCGCATTCGCTGGCCTTGGCGCTGGAGTCGAAGCGTTCTTCGCTGAGCTCGCTGGAACAGGCGCTCGGCCGCATGGACGCCCAGCTGCGCCAGATCGAGGCGCGCCGCAACGAGATCACCGAACAGCTCGCCGCCGGCTCCGATCCGATCGCCGAACTCGAAGCCGAGCGCCAGGCCTATCTGGACCAGCGCCTGCTGGTCGACAAGCAACTGGTCGAGGCACGCCGCGCATTGGAAGATTGCGACGTCGAATTCCGCAAGCTCGAACAGCAACGCCATCTGGCGGAGCAGGGCCTGGCCAGCTTGCGCGAGGGCCTGTCCGAGAAGCGTCTCGCCGCCCAGGCGCTGCAGCTGCGCGCCGAGCAGCTGGCCGAAGCGATCACCGCCTCCGGCCTCGAACTGGAAACCCTGCTGGCCGAACTGGCCGAGGACATCGACGCCAACCAGTGGCGTCAGCAGCTCACCGACATCGGCCAGAAAATCGCACGGATCGAGCCGGTAAACCTTGCCGCGATCCAGGAACACGCCGAGCAGAGCGAGCGCAAGACCTATCTGGACAACCAGCTGGCCGATCTGGTCAGTGCGATGGAGACGCTGGAAGGCGCGATCAAGAAGATCGACCGCGAGACCCGCCAGCGCTTCAAGGAAACCTTCGACAAGGTCAACGCCGGCGTGCAGGAACTGTTCCCGCGCCTGTTCGGCGGCGGCCATGCCTACCTGGAACTGACCGGCGACGACCTGCTCAACACCGGCGTGTCGATCATGGCGCGGCCGCCGGGCAAGCGCGTGTCCAATATCACCTTGCTGTCCGGCGGCGAGAAGGCGCTGACCGCGGTGGCACTGGTGTTCGCGATCTTCAGCCTCAATCCCGCGCCGTTCTGCCTGCTCGACGAGGTGGACGCGCCGCTGGACGAGGCGAACGTGGGACGTTTCTCCAGCATGGTGCGCGAGATGAGCGAAAAGGTGCAGTTCATCTTCATCAGCCACAACAAGGCCACCATGGAAGCGGCCACCCAGCTGTGCGGCGTGACCATGCGCGAGCCGGGCGTGTCGCGACTGGTGCAGGTGGATCTGGCCGAAGCGGCTAAACTGGCAGGAGCTGCCTGAAGGACTCCGTGATGACGATTGCCTTTGCTTGGAACCCCGCCGTCGGCATCCCGATGCTGATCGTCGGCATCATCGTACTGGCGTTGATCTGGCTGTTCGGCCAGCCGAAGAAGGAGCAGGGCAGGCGCCGGGTGGTGTCGGACCAGCACGCTGGCGAGCGTCGCGAGCCAACCTTGGGCGAGCAGGGTGGCGACTCTGTAGCTGATGACCCCTTCATCGGCGGTGAAAGGCCGCAGCAGGGCGAGCTGGAAATCGGCCTGCGCGAGGAACTCGAACGGCTGGGCGCCACGTTGTCCGGCGAACGCGCCAAGACGCCGCTGCCCGTTGCACCCAGGGCCAAACCCAAGCCGCAACCCAAACTGGCCGACCACGTCGCCTCGATCATCGATGCCTTGCGCGCGCCCAGCTCCAGCGAGCCGGCGCCGCAAGCCCCCCCGTCCGCTGCGGAAGAAACTCCTGCGTCAGCGACCGCAGCAGCGGCCAGTGCGCCGCAGCGGTCCGATCTTGGCCGGCGTCCGCCCCAGTTGCCGGTGGAGCGCATCGTCACGCTGTTCGTGGTGGCCCGCGACGGAGGGCGCTTCCATGGCCCGGACCTGGTCGTGGCCGCCGAGAAGGCCGGTCTGGAATTCGGCGACATGGGCATCTACCACCGCCTGGTCGACGGCAAGCGCGAACTGGGGCCGATCTTCAGCGTCGCCAACATGCTCAAGCCGGGCAATTTCGACCTGGCCCGGCTGGACACCCTGCACACGCCCGGCGTGAGCTTTTTCATGACCCTGCCGGCACCGTTGCCCGCGCTGGACGCCTGGGACGCCATGCTGCCCACCGCGCAGCGCCTGGCCGAATTGCTGGATGGTCAGGTGCTGGACGAGGAGCGCAATGCGCTCGGCCGCCAGCGCATCGCCCACATCCGCGACCAGCTGCGCGGCTGGGACCGCGACCACGAAGGCAAGGAAATCATCTTCGGCCGCTGATGGCTTGCCCACACCGGCTGGCTGCCGTCAGCCGGTGATGTTGCGGCGGGGCAGTTTCCAGTCCGGCCGGATGAAGTGGCAGGTGTAGCCGTCGGGGTAGTGTTCGAGGTAGTCCTGATGTTCGGGCTCGGCCTCCCAGAAGTCGCCGGCAGGCGCCATCTCGGTCACCACCTTGCCCGGCCACAGGCCCGAGGCATCCACGTCGGCGATGGTGTCCTCGGCGGTTCGCTTCTGTTCCTCCGACGTGTAGAAGATCGCCGAGCGGTACGAGTTGCCGTGGTCGTTGCCCTGGCGATTCAGGGTGGACGGGTCGTGGATCTGGAAGAAGAATTCCAGCAACGTGCGGTAGCTGATCCGCGCGGGATCGAAGACGATCTCGATCGCCTCGGCATGGCTGCCGTGGTTGCGATAGGTTGCGTTCGGCACATCACCGCCGCTGTAGCCGACACGGGTCGAGACGACGCCGTCCTGGCGGCGGATCAGGTCCTGCATGCCCCAGAAGCAGCCGCCGGCCAGGACGGCACGTTCGGTCGTCATCGCACGTCCTCCACCTGGTCAAGGTAGGCGCCGTAGCCCTGGGCTTCCATGTCGTCGCGGTGGACGAAGCGCAGCGAGGCCGAGTTGATGCAGTAGCGCAACCCGCCGCGATCGGCCGGGCCATCGGGAAAAACGTGGCCGAGGTGGCTGTCGCCGTGCACCGAGCGCACTTCGGTGCGGATCATGCCGTGCGAGGCGTCGCGTAGTTCATTGACGTGGGCCGGCTCGATCGGCTTGGTGAAGCTCGGCCAGCCGCAGCCCGATTCGAATTTGTCGGACGAGGCGAACAACGGCTCACCCGACACGACGTCGACGTAGATACCGGGCTCCTTGTTGTGCAGGTATTCGCCGGTTCCGGGGCGTTCCGTGCCGCTCTGCTGGGTTACCCGGTACTGCTCGGGGCTGAGGCGCGACAACACATCGGGGTTCCTGGTGTAGCGGGACATGTCGAGCCTCCTTCGGTTCGTTTCCGGTCTGGATGAAGATGGCTGTCGCCGCGTCCAAATCAAGCCCGGCATGCGATGAGCACCACAAGGGAGAAGAGGCGGGCGGCTCAAAGCGTTTCGCGGTCGTACGCCTCGCGGAACAGGCGGGCTTGCTCGCAGGTTTGCCACCAGACCCGCATGTCGCGTTCGCGGTAGGTCCGCCCGGCGGGTGCATGCAGACCAAGGCGATTGATCGTCCAGCCAGCCCATTCATCGGACAATGCGCCCAAGTCGCCGCAACGCAACAGGCGCAGCAACCGTACGGCGGACCATGGCACGCGGTGGCGACCGGTTTCCCAATGCCGCACAGTGTGCGGCGAGACCCCAAGATACGCTGCGCAGGCTTTGCGGCTCAGGACGCAGCTGTGGCGCAATCCAAGGAAATCCGCGGGGGAGACGTACCAGCGGCGTGCGTGACAGTGTTTGAATGGTTTCATCACATCACCTTATAATTTCGCATAATGTATATTATGTAAAATTATGGGTGGGACGCTTCAACGCTCCGGTATGGCCTGTCTGGGCTATGTCACCCGTAGATTTGCACTCAACGTCCTGCTGGGCGGCCTATCCTCTGCACCTGCTTGATCTGTCGCAGCCAGTCGTAGCCGTCCTGGGGCTGCAAGCCGGCACTGGCGATCATGTTGCGAGGCGCCGTGGCCCAATGTGCGGCGTGGGCGCCTTCGAACCGGCTACGCGAGTGTTGCAGCAAATTGTGGAGATGGTGCTTCATTCTGGTAGTCCTCGGCGATGGATGGCGAATGGGGTTGACCGGACCGACCAGCCTGGGTCGCGCAACGCACGCCGGTCTGTTTGCATGGCAACAGGATCGGGGTTGTAAAGCCGCAGATAAACGGCATTCGGGCGATCGCTCCGTTTCCGCGCGGGAACAGTGCCGGGCGTGGGTGATTGTTCGCACAAGGAAACTTACTGGCCATCAGTCAGGGGTTTTGCCGGGGATGGCCGATGCCCATGTAGCCGCTCATCGCATATTCGAGCGGGTGCCGGCTCATGGGCAAATCACTATTCGCGTTGCTGCTTTTCGCTTTCAGCCTGGTCGTGATCGCGCCATCGAGCGCCCGTGCGGCCACGCTGTACGGTGGCGACTACGCCAGGGTCGGTGTGCCGGATACGGAACAGGCCGTGGCATTTTTCCAGAATGTCCTGGATTGCCGCCTGATTGGTCCGGAATCCGTGGCGGCCGAGGCCTCGTCGGACGATGTGCCGACGTCCCGCCTGCTGTCCTGCGATGCTGGCTCGGTCGTCGAGCTGTTCGACAACCGCGGCATCTCCCCTTCCCCCGCATCGGGTCGGGCCGAGCGGCCGCTGCAGTTCGTTTCGGACGATGTGCAGCACGCCAGCGAATGGTTGCGGCATACGGGCGCCAACGTCAGCGGATCGCCGCACCGGCTGACGTCCGGCCCGCTGGCCGGACGCATGGTGCTTGATTTCGTGTCGCCGTGGGGGCTGCGGCTGCAACTGCTCGGCAGCGACTCCAGTGCACCGGTCGGCGGATCCCTGGCCACGGCTGACGGCGGCTGACGCTCAGCGCCGGGCGCGAAAGAACTCGCGCAGCATGCCGGCGGACTCCTCAGCGAGCAGGCCGCCGGCCACTTCGATGCGGTGGTTGTGGCGGGCATCGACCAGGGTGTCGAACATACTGCCGGCGGCGCCGGTCTTGGGGTCGGCGGCGGCGTAGACCACGCGGCCAAGACGGGCATGGATCATCGCCATCGCACACATCGAGCACGGCTCCAGCGTGACGTACAGCGTGGCGCCGGACAGGCGGTGGTTGGCCAGTTTCTCGCCGGCTGCACGCATGGCCATGATCTCGGCGTGGGCGGTCGGGTCATGCAGGGTGATGTTGCGATTCCAACCCAGTCCTATGATCTCTCCGTCCTGCACCAGCACAGCCCCCACCGGCACCTCGTTCTCGGCATCGCGGGCGTGCGCTGCCAGCTGCAGCGCACGCCGCATGTACTGCACATCAGCAGTTGAGAAAGTGCTTGAGGTTCCGGCTATTTCGTCAGTCATTTCAATATATTGTGGATTGAATGTGAGAAAGCCGGCAAGTTGCCGGCCTTCCCTTGTGCCCGCAAGTGGTTGATTCTGCTATTCCCACTCAATCGTGGCCGGTGGTTTGCCGCTGATGTCATAGACGACGCGAGAAACACCACGCAACTCATTGATAATTCTGTTTGAAACCCTGCCGAGAAACTCGTACGGGAGGTGCGCCCAGTGCGCGGTCATGAAGTCGATGGTCTCGACCGCGCGCAGTGCGATCACCCATTCATAGGCACGTGCGTCGCCGACCACGCCGACCGATTTCACCGGCAGGAACACGGCGAACGCCTGGCTGGTCTGGTCGTACAGGTCGGCCTTGCGCAGCTCGTCGATGAAGATCGCATCGGCCTGGGCCAGCAGTTCGGCGTATTCGCGCTTCACCTCGCCCAGGATGCGCACGCCCAGGCCGGGACCGGGGAACGGGTGGCGGTAGACCATTGCCCGCGGCAGGCCGAGCTCCACGCCGATCCGGCGCACTTCGTCCTTGAACAGCTCGCGCAGCGGCTCGACCAGCTTCAGCTTCATGTGCGCCGGCAGGCCGCCGACGTTGTGGTGGCTCTTGATGACGTGGGCCTTGCCGGTCTTGCTGCCGGCGGACTCGATCACGTCGGGGTAGATGGTGCCCTGCGCCAGCCACTTCACGTTGCCGCCGGCGGCAATGAGCTTCTCCGACTCCTCGTCGAAGATCTCCACGAACAGGCCGCCGATGATCTTGCGTTTGGCCTCCGGATCGACCACGCCTGCGAGCGCCTGGAAGTAGCGATCGGCCGCGTTCACACGGATCACCTTGACGCCCATGCCGTGCTCATCGGAAGCGGTGGCCATGGTGGCCATCACCTGGTCGCCTTCCTGCCAGCGCAGCAGACCGGTGTCGACGAACACGCAGGTCAGCCGATCGCCGATCGCCTTGTGCAGCAAGGCGGCGACCACCGAGGAGTCGACGCCGCCGGACAGGCCCAGCAGTACGTGGTCGTCGCCAACCTGGGCGCGCACGCGGGCGATCTGGTCGTCGATGATGTTGGCCGCGGTCCACAGCGTCTTGCAGCCGCAGATCTCGGTGATGAAGCGCTTCAGCAGCGCTCCGCCCTGCTTCGTGTGCGTCACTTCCGGGTGGAACTGCACGCCGTACCAGCGTTTGGCCTCGTTCTCCATCACCGCGACCGGGATGCGATCGGTGCTGCCGGTGACGACGAAGCCCGGCGGCGCCTTCGAAACGTGGTCGCCGTGGCTCATCCATACATCCAGCTTGTGCTCGCGCGGATGATCGGTGAGGCCGTCGAACAGGCGGCTCGGCGCCACGATGTCCACGCTGGCATGACCGAATTCGCGGGCGTCGGCCGCTTCCGTGGCGCCGCCAAGCTGGGCGGCCAGGGTCTGCATGCCGTAGCAGATGCCGAGGATCGGCAGGCCGGAATCGAACACCTGCTGCGGCGCCTTCGGCGCGCCTTCCAGCGTGGTGGATTCCGGGCCGCCGGAGAGGATGAAGCCCTTCGCGCCAAAGGCGGCGATCTCGGTGGGATCGTGATCCCAGGCCCAGATCTCGCAGTACACGCCCAGCTCGCGTACGCGCCGCGCGATCAGCTGGGTGTATTGCGCGCCGAAGTCGAGGATCAGGATCTTGTCGTCGTGAAGCCGGGATTGGGGATTCGTGATTCGTGATTCGGTCATGGCTTCGCTGCGCGTAGGGAATGGTGAATCAGGGACCGGGCGGGACTCGACATGCGGCTTTTCCGAATCCCCAATCCCCAATCCCGAATCCCGGCAATCAGGAATTCAGCCGGTAATTCGGCGCTTCCTTGGTGATCTGGATGTCGTGCGGATGCGCTTCGGTGACGCCGGCGGAAGTCACCTTGACGAACTGCGCCTTGTGCCGCACGTCCTCGATGGTGGCCGCGCCCAGGTAACCCATCGAGGCGCGCAGGCCACCGATCAGCTGATGGATGATGTTGCGCAGCGGGCCGCGGTACGGCACGCGGCCTTCGATGCCTTCCGGCACCAGCTTGTCGGCGTCGGCCTCGTCCTGGAAGTAGCGATCCTTCGAACCGAGCTGCATCGCGCCGATCGAGCCCATGCCGCGGTAGCTCTTGTAGGAGCGGCCCTGGAACAGTTCGACTTCGCCGGGAGATTCCTCGGTGCCGGCGAACATCGAGCCGAGCATCACGGTGGACGCACCGGCGGCCAGTGCTTTCGGGATGTCGCCGGAGTAGCGGATGCCGCCATCGGCAATCAGCGGAATCTCGTCCTTCAGCGCGGTGGCGACCATGTCGATCGCGGTGATCTGCGGCACGCCGACACCGGCAACCACGCGGGTGGTGCAGATCGAGCCCGGACCCACGCCGACCTTGACCGCGTCCACGCCCACGTCGAGCAGCGCGCGCGCCGCCTCGCCGGTGACGATGTTGCCGGCAATCACCTGCACCTGCGGGTAGTGCTTCTTGACCCAGCCGGCGCGTTCGATCACGCCCTGCGAATGGCCGTGCGCGGTATCCACCACCAGCACGTCGACGCCGGCATCGACCAGCGCGGCCACGCGCTGCTCGGTATCGCCGCCCACACCGACGGCGGCACCGACCAGCAGGGCCTCGTGGTGATCCTTCGCGGCATGCGGGTTGTCGCGTGCCTTCTGGATGTCCTTGACGGTGATCAGCCCGCGCAACTGGAAGGCTTCATTGACCACCAGCACCTTTTCGATGCGGTATTTGTGCAGCAGTTGCAGCACCTCGTCCTGGCTGGCGCCTTCCTGCACCGTCACCAGCTTGTCCTGGCGGGTCATGATGTTGCGCACCGGGTCGTCGTGCTTGCGCTCGAAGCGCAGGTCGCGGCTGGTGACGATGCCGACCAGCTTGCTGCCGTCGACTACCGGCACGCCGGAGATGTTGTGCGCGTGGGTCAACCGCAGCACTTCGCGGATCGAAGTGTCCGGACCCACGGTGATCGGGCTGCGGATCACGCCGGCCTCGAACTTCTTCACCAGGCGCACTTCGGCTGCCTGCTGCTCGGCCGTCATGTTCTTGTGGATGATGCCGATGCCGCCGTTCTGCGCCATGGTGATGGCGAGGCGGGCTTCGGTCACGGTGTCCATGGCGGCGGACACGATCGGGATGTTCAGGCGCAGGTCGCGGGTGAACCGCGTTGACGTGTTCACATCGCGTGGCAGCACGATGGAATGGCCCGGAACAAGGTAGACGTCGTCGTAGGTCAGGGCCTCGGCGAGGATGCGCATGCGAAAAGTCCCGCTGCAAAGAGGGAATTATACGCGCCCCGCCGGGATGCTCGCCAGCCGTGCGGCTGAACACCGCGGCACTTCACGATGGGTCAGGCGGCCCGGTGCGACGCGGTGTGCGCCTCGGCCGCTTCCAGCGTGTTTTCCATCAGCGTGGCCACCGTCATTGGGCCGACGCCGCCGGGCACCGGGGTGATCCAGCTGGCGCGTTCGGCGGCCGGGGCGAATTCCACGTCGCCGACCAGGCGGCCGTCGTCGAGCCGGTTGATGCCCACGTCGATCACCACGGCGCCGGGCTTGATCCACTCGCCCTTCACCAGCCCGGCCTTGCCCACGGCGACGATCACGATATCGGCCTGGCGCACGAAGGCTTCCAGGTTGCGGGTGAAACGATGGCAGCTGGTGGTGGTGCAGCCGGCGATCATCAGCTCCAGCACCAGCGGGCGGCCCACATGGTTGGACACGCCGATGACCACCGCGTGCTGGCCGCGCACCGGGCGATCGGTGTGCCCGAGCAGGGTCATCACGCCCTTGGGCGTGCACGGGCGCAGGCCGAAACGGCGCAAGGCCAGGCGCCCCACGTTGATTGCCTGGAAACCGTCGACGTCCTTGTTCGGGTCGATGCGGTCGACCAGCGCGTCCTCGTCGATATGTGCCGGCAGCGGCGACTGCACCAGGATGCCGTGCACGTCCGGGTCGGCGTTGAGGCGGTCGATCAGGGCGAACAGTTCTTCCTGGGTGGTGTCGGGCGGCAGGTCATAACCGAACGAGCGGAAACCCACCTGCTGGCAGGCCTTGCGCTTGTTGCGCACGTAAACCGTCGAGGCCGCGTCGCTGCCTACCAGCACCACCGCCAGTCCCGGCACGGGCAGTCCTTGCGCCACCCTCGCGGCGACGCGCAGGCCGACACGCTCCAGCAGTTCCTGTGCAATGCGTTTGCCGTCGAGGATGCGTGCGCTCATGGGAATGCCCGGGTGTAAAGTCGGTCATTATCCGGGCTTGGCCTGATGCACACAAACGGAACGCCGCATGGGTGCAGACGAGACGATTCCAGCCGCACTGGAACTGACCGACGGTCGATTGAACTTGCGTCCATGGCAGGACCGCGACGCGGCGGCGCTGTCAGAAGCCGCACTCGAGTCTACGGAAAGCGTTGGCCGCTGGCTGCCGTGGTGCCACGCCGATTACGACCTGCATGCTGCCATGGCCTGGGTGACGCATTGCCAGGCTGGCTGGCAATCGGGCGAGCACTTTGCCTTTGCGGTTTTCGATGCGGCCTCGGGCGACCTGCTCGGCGGCGTCGGTCTGGGCCAGCGCAATCGGGTTCATCGAAGTGCAAACCTGGGTTACTGGGTGCGCCAGTCGAATCACGGGCAAGGTATCGCGTCGGCCGCGGCTGCCATGGTCGCGCGTTTCGGTTTTGGGCAGCTGGGGCTGATCCGTATCGAGATCGTCGCGCTGCCCGACAACCGGCCGAGTCGACGCACAGCCGAAAAGCTGGGGGCGCGGTTCGAGGCAATCGCCCGTCATCGCCTGTGGGAACGTGAGCAGGCATGCGATGCGGCGGTGTATGCCCTGATTCCGCAGGGCCTGGGCTGACTGACCGTGGATCCGCGCAGCGTGGTCTGGCAGGAAATCCGGCGACTCAGCGCGTGCGCTTGATCAGGTCGCTGACCCGGCGCCTGGCCTTGTGCTGCTGTTCCTTGGTCAGCACCTTTTTGCGCCCAGCGTACGGGTTCTCGCCCTCGCGGAAGGCAATCCGGACCGGCGTGCCTTCCAGCTTGTAGCGCTTGCGGAAGAAATTTTCGAGGTAACGCTGGTAGGCCGGCGCGATGTGCTTGGTGCGGGTGCCGTGGATCACGATGGTCGGCGGGTTGGTGCCGCCCGGATGCGCAAAGCGCAGTTTCGGCGCGTGACCGTTCACCAACGGCGGCTGGTAGCTCTCGTAGGCCTTTTCCAGCGTCTTGGTGAGGTCGGAAGACACCAGCACCTTGGTCGCCGACGCATGCGCACGCACCACCGCACGCATTAGCTCGCGCAGGCCCGAGCCGTGCAGCGCGGAGATCTGCACCTGCTTGGCCCAGTCGGCGAACACCAGCCGGCGATCCAGCGCGCGGCGGCACTCGTCACGCTGGTACTGGTCCAGGCCATCCCACTTGTTGACGGCGATCACCAGCGCCCTGCCCTCGTCCATCGCGTAGCCGATCAGGGTGAGATCCTGGTCGGCCAGGTTTTCGCGGGCGTCGATCATCACCACCACGACCTGGGCGGCGGCGATCGACTGCAGCGTCTTGATGACGCTGAATTTCTCGACGGCTTCCTCGACCCGCGCCTTGCGCCGGATGCCGGCGGTGTCGATCAGCGTGTAGCGCTTGCCGTCGCGTTCCAGCGGTACCCGGATCGGGTCGCGGGTGGTGCCGGCAACGTCGGAAACGATCAGCCGCTCCTCGCCCAGCAGACGGTTGATCAGGGTCGACTTGCCGGCGTTCGGGCGGCCGACGATGGCGACGCGGATGCTGCCGTCCTCGCCCGTGGCCTCGGTCGCGCTTTCCTCATCGGCCGGCAGCAGCGGCAGCAGGACCCGGATCAAGTCGTCGGTGCCGCGATTGTGCGCCGCGGATAACGGCAAGGTGGTACCGACGCCGAACGCGGAGAACTCGGCCAGCACGGCCTGCTCGTCGAGACCGTCGGTCTTGTTGACCACGGCGACGATCGGCTTGCCGCTGCGGCGAAGCTCGCCCAGGATCACGTAATCCTGCGGCAGCAGGCCGTCGCGGGCATCGACTACGAACACCAGCACGTTCGCCTCCCCGATGGCCAGGCGCACCTGCTTCGCGGTCAGCACGTCCATGGCCTCCTCGACCCCGGACAGGCCGCCGGTATCGACCACCACGAACGGCCGCTCGCCGCTGCGGCAGACGCCGTAGTGACGATCGCGGGTAACGCCCGGCATGTCGGCCACCAGGGCGTCGCGGCTGCGCGTCAGCACATTGAAAAGGGTCGATTTACCGACATTCGGACGACCAACCAGTGCGACGACGGGCAACATGATGAGTACTTCGTTCCAGCGATCAGTGCGAGGACAGACGGTAGGCGCCGATACGGCCCTCGACGTCCTCGACGTAGACGATGTCGCCCACCACCAGCGGCTGGGCGCGGATCGCCTTCTTCGACAATCGCTCACGTGCGGCCAGTGCGCCGTCACCGGTCTGCAGCCAGTGCACGTAGCCTTCCAGATCGCCGACCACGACGTAATCGCCCTGCACGGCCGGGCCGCTGAGCCAGCGGTACTTCAGCGCGTCGTTCTTCCACATGTCGGCGCCGCCATTCTTGTCGAACGCCCACACCTGCGATTCGTCGTTGACGCCAAAGACCGCATTGGCGCTGACCGCCAGCGATTCGAAGCTGGAGAACGGATGCGTCCACAGCGGACGGCCGCTGGGGCCGTCGACTGCCGCCAGGTTGCCGTGGTAGGCGGTGCCGTAGAGCGTGCTGCCGTCCAGCAGGATCGCGCCGTCGGCGTCGTTCAGGCGATCAATCTCGGTGCGGCCTTCGCCGCTGGCCAGTTTCTGTTCCCACAGCTTCGTGCCGTTGTCCTGGCGCAGGGCGACGAGCTTGCCGTCGTCGCTGCCGAAGAACAGCACGCCGCTGGCGGCCAGCATCGGGCCGTTGCCGCGCAGGCTGAGCAGCGGCACGCTGCCCTGGTCGTAGGCCCAGCGACGCTGGCCGCTCGCCGCGTCCAGCGCGTAGACGCGGCCATCGCCGGTACGCACCACGACCAGGTCGCCGACGATCACCGGCGACGCCAGCACTTCGCCGCTCACCTCGACATCCCAGCGCGGACTGCCGTCTTTTGCGTTCACGGCGTAGACGTGGCCGTCCAGCGTGCCGACGGCGAGCAGGTCGCCACTGACCGCCGGCCCGCCGGCGTACTGGGCGTCCTTGCGCTTCTTGTCGCCCCAGCCGAACCAGCCATGGGTGCGCGAACTCTTCGACCACAGGCTCTTGCCGCCGACGGCATCAATGGCGACCAATTTGCCGTCCGTGCTGGCGGCGTAGAGTACGCCGTCGACCACGGTCGGGCGCAGACGCGCGCCACTGGTGCCCGCGCCATCGCCTACGCTGGTGCGCCACAGACGGGTGACCTGTACGGTGGGCTTGAAATCCTTGGCCAGCGGAGTCGGCGGCTGGACGTTTTCCTTCTTGAACGAATGGCAACCGGCAAGGGCCACCAATGAAGCCAGCGTGATCAGCAAAAATCTTTTCATGCACCCTGCTTCCCGGCCACGGCCAAATCATCGAGTTTCATCTGCAAGGCACCGCGTTGCGGCGCTTCCTCGCCCAACGCCGACAAGGCCGTCTGATAGGCCTTGCGTGCTTCGTCGGAACGTCCAAGCTTGACCAGCACATCACCGCGGAGTTCCTGCGCCAGCCCCTGATAGCTGTCGACCGGGATGCGATCGAGCGTGGCCATCGCCTCCTTGCCGTTGTCGCGGGCCAGTTCCACCTGCGCGATGCGCAGCAGCGTCAACGACTTCAACGCCGGCGCGGTGGCGTGGCTCTCGGCCCACTTCAGCGATGCCTCGGCCTTGTCCAACTGCTTGGCCTGCACTTGCTGCTTGGCGCGCTCGCTGACGGCAAATACGGTGAACGGCGACTTCGCGTAATCCTTCATCAGCTGGTCGGTCAGCTGCGAAGCGGTATCCGGTTTGCCGGACGCCTGCGCGATCTGCATCTGCTGATAGAGCTGGGAGGCCTGACCCTCGTTCCGGGCCTGGTGGTTGCGCCACTGCTGCCAACCGAAAATGCCGACCAGGCCAATCACGATGCCGGCGATGATCGACACGCCGTTGTCGCGCAGCCACTTCTGAACCAGCTCGCTCTGTTCGTACTTGTCGTATTCTTCAAATGCCATGCAATCACCATTCAAAAGGCCGCGCGCCCGCAGACGCGTGCACAGGCCGGTGCGGTAAACAAAGGGAAAAGCCGGTCATACCCGCTCGTTGCCGAGCGGACCGAGTGGGCAAGCATAACCGAAATGGGCCGCTCGCAGCGGCCCCAAATGGCGATCAGAAGCTGGTGGCGGAGGCCGTGCCGTCCTGCATCTGCATGCGGAAACGCGCCACGTTGGCGCGCCGAAAATCATCCAGGCCGATCGACTTGCCGTCGATGCTGACCTGTGCGCCGCTGGCATTGCCGATACGCACGTCCAGCGGCTGGTCGCTGTGATATGTCTTGCTGCTGCCGGCCGCGAGCAGGCCGTATTCCAGCCGTGTACCGTCGGTCCGGGTCACTTCGACCCAACTGGCCGCCGAGAGGCTGAGGCTCAGGCTGTGGCCACCGGTACCGGTGACAACGACCGGTGCGACCGGCTTGGCCGGCGACAGGCTGGCGCTTTCCAGGTTCGGGAATGGCGCCATCGAGGCCAGCAGCGGCTGATCCTGTTCCGGCTGCGGTATGGCCGCAGGCGGCGCCTTCGGGATCGAGTCACCGGCCTTCCCGTCGGCAACTGCCGTGTGGGTGGCAGGCGTTTCCAGCTGGGCCACCGGGGCGGCATCCAGCGGAGCGAGATGGCTGAGGTCGCGATCCAGCGTGCCGCGCACGCCCAGCCAGATCATCGGCACCACGATCACCGCTGTAAGTACGACGTAGGTGGCGGCAGTGGCGTAACGGTCCAGTAGGAAGCGCGAATGCGAGATGCCGCCGGTGGCTACCAGCGGCGCCTCGATCTGCCTGATGCGGTCGAGCTCGACCTGGATCGATGCCTCGTTGATGCCCAGGTGGCGGCCATACTTGTTGATGTAGCTGCCCAGGTAGATCTTGGAGTCGATGCCGTCGTACTGGTCGCGTTCGAGCTGGCGCAGCACCCGGGCAGGCAACTTCAGCGTATGCGCGCAGGCTTCCAGGTCCAGGCCCTGGGCTTCACGCGCCGCATGCAGGCGACTGCCGAAACTTACCGTGTGGGGGTTTGTCGACGACACATCCATGTTGGGCAAATTGATACCGAACAGCCCAGGCTCGCTTGAACCCTGCTCGGTCGATTGAGGTTGCATGGAGGTCATGGGCTGGCAGTTGTGTCTAGGGCGTGCGCCTGTTCCGAGTCCGGGAACTGGCTGAGCAATCGCTTGCTGTAAGTGAGGGCACCTTCCGGGTTGCCCAGACGGGTTTCGATATCGTGGCCTAGCTTGAGCGACGCGGCAGTCGGCTGGCCCAGCGCATCGAACCGCTGGAGAAAAGCCCTGGCGCGAAATGCATCCTTATTCAGATAAAGCGTATTCGCAAGCTGGAAGAGTGCCTCCGCATTCTTGGGATTTCTTACGATGGCGTCACGAAAACTCGCTTCAGCCCCGGCAACGTCATTGGCGCGCAGCTGGCAGACGCCGGCATTGGTCAGCGCCACGTCGGGGGTCTGGTAGAACGGATCGGCGACGGCTTTCTGGAAATACTGGTTCGCCTCGGCGATTTTCCCGGTGTGGCACAGGAAGACGCCGAGATTGTTGTTCGGCGCGCCCTTGGCCGGTTCCAGCGCCACCGCCTTGCGGTAATGCTGCTCGGCTTCGGGCAGCTTGTTGATGCGCTCGTACAGCACCGCGACCACGGTGTGTGCCGGCGCGTAATTGGGGTCGAACTGCAGCGCCTTGGTCAGTTTTTCCAGCGCTGTCTGCAGGTCGCCGGAAGCCATGTAGCGCTGGCCCAGTTCGGTATGGATCCGGGCGGCATCCTCGGCCTGGTCCGACTTGCTGGACTGCGGCATGCTCTTGCCCAGCGAACTGCTGTCGGTGCGCGTGGTGACGCAGCCGGCCAGCGGCAGCAGCAGGCAGAAGATCAGTACCCGGTCAAATCGCATGTAGTGTCCCCTCGTCCTGCCGCTTGCGTATGTCGGCGCTGCGCCGGGTGCGATCGGTGACCTGTCCGGCCAACTGGCCGCAGGCAGCATCGATGTCGTCGCCGCGGGTACGCCGCAACATGGTCAGCACCCCGGCATTCAGCAGCTGTGTCTGGAATGCGTGGATGTCGTCGGCGTCGGAGCGCTTGAACTGGGTGCCCGGGAAAGGGTTGAACGGAATCAGGTTGACCTTGCAGGTGGGCAGCTTGCGCATCAGCTTGATCAGCTGGCGGGCGTGCTCGGGCTGGTCGTTGATCCCCTTCATCAAGGTGTATTCGAAGGTGATCGAGGTACGCGGCTTGCGCGCGATCCAGCGCTGGCAGGCGGCCAGCAGATCGGCGATCGGGTAACGCTTGTTGATCGGCATCAACTCGGTGCGCAGGTCGTCGTTGGCCGCGTGCAGCGATACCGCCAGTGATACATCGATCTCGGCCGACAACTGGTCGATCAGCGGCACCATGCCGGCGGTGGACAGGGTCACGCGCTTGGCCGCCAGGCCGAAGCCCAGGTCGTCGCGCATCAGGCGTATCGCCTTCAGCACGTTGTCGAAATTCGCCAGCGGCTCGCCCATGCCCATCATCACCACGTTGGTGATGCGGCGGTTCTGGTGGGTGACGTTGCCCAGGTACTTCGCCGCCACCCACACCTGGCCGATGATCTCGGCGGTGGACAGGTTGCGGTTGAAGCCCTGTGCGCCGGTCGAGCAGAAGCTGCAGTTCAGCGCGCAACCGATCTGCGAGGACACGCACAAGGTGCCGCGGGTCGGCTCGGGGATGTACACCGTCTCGATCGCGTTGCCACTGTCCATGCCCAGCAGCCACTTGTGCGTGCCGTCGGTGGCCACCTTGTCCAGCAGCGTCTTCGGCGCGCCGATGTAGCAGACCTCGGTGAGCTTGGCGCGCAGCGCCTTGCCCACGTCGGTCATGTTTTCGAAGTTGTCTTCCAGGTCATGGTAGATCCACTTCATCACCTGCTCGGCGCGATACGGCTTCTCGCCGATCTGCGTGAAGAAATCACGCAGACCCTGGCGATCGAAGTCGAGCAGATTGACCTTGGCGGCGGCCTGATCGGATGAAGTGATGGTTACCTGGTTCATGATTTTCTGAAGAGTACGGCCACGGATGGCCGCTTCTTGATCTCCGCGTTCATGGATGAACGCACAAGTTACCGCGAAAGTACGTCCGTCGCGGCGAAGAAGTAAGCAATCTCCACCTTGGCGGTTTCGACCGCATCGGAGCCATGCACGGCATTCGCGTCGATGGAGTCGGCGAAGTCGGCGCGGATCGTGCCCGGCGCGGCTTCCTTCGGGTTGGTGGCGCCCATCAGGTCACGATGGGCCAGCACGGCGTTCTCGCCTTCCAGCGCGGTGATCATCACCGGGCCGGAGATCATGAACTCGACCAGCGCCTTGAAGAACGGACGCTCACGGTGCACGGCATAGAAGCCTTCGGCTTCCTGGCGCGACAGCTGCTTCATGCGCGCGGCCACGATCTTCAGGCCGGCCTTCTCGAAACGGGCATAGATTTCGCCGATGACGTTCTTGGCAACGGCGTCGGGCTTGATGATGGAAAGAGTGCGCTCCAGCGCCATACGGGTCTGCTCCGGAAAAAACGGATGGATAGGGAAAGGGGTCATGGCCGGCCCCCAGGCCGGCGAAATCGGCTAATTCCGACAGAGATTGCGGATTTAGCTCACGAAAGTTTGACAGATTCTAACTCATACGCAAGTCGCCGGGTGTTTGCAACAAACGACTGTTTGACGGCCCCGGAGTTGTCCGCGTATGCTCAAACGATCGTTTGAACCGGCCCGTGGCCGATGGATGGTTCCGCCCGTGAACAGCTCCGGCTCAACCAAGGAAAGGATACTCGGCGCTGCCGAGGTCCTGTTCGCCCAGCGCGGTTTCGACGGCGCCTCGCTACGCCAGCTCACCGCTGCCGCCGGGGTCAACCTGGCCGCCGTCAATTACCACTTCGGCTCCAAGGACAAACTGGTCGAGGAAGTGTTCCGGCGCCGGCTGGACGCGCTGAATGAACGCCGACTGGCCGCCCTGGACAGGATCGCCGGCGCCCCGGAAACCACCCTCGAGGACGTGCTGGAGGCGTTCATCCGCCCGGCCCTGGATCTGTCGCACGACGACAGCGGCGCCTTGTTCATGCGCGTGCTGGCGCGGGCATTCGCCGAGCACGACGACACCCTGCGCCAGTTCCTGTCTGCGAACTACGGCCACGTGATGCGCCAGTTCACCGCCGAATTCGCCCGCCTGCTGCCGCAATTGAGCAAGCCGGAACTGTACTGGCGCATCGACTTGGTCACCGGCGCACTGACCCACGCGATGTCCGGCTTCGGCATGATCCAGCGCAAGAGCGACGTCAGCGAGCACACCCATCGCGAACAGACCGCGCAGCACCTGATCCGCTTCGCTGTCGCCGGCCTCAGCCATCCCTGATCTACCTGCCCCACCTTTTTTGCACCCTCGGAGAAGCCAATGACCGCTGCATCCTCACCCACATCAGCGCTGCGCATCCGCAAGGCCGCCGTGCTGGGCGCCGGTGTCATGGGCGCGCAGATCGCCGCGCACCTCACCAACGCCGGCGTCGAAACCGTGCTGTTCGACCTGCCCGCGAAGGAAGGCCCGAAGAGCGGCATAGCGCAGAAGGCCATCGCCAACCTGGCCAAGCTGTCGCCCGCCCCGCTGGCCGACAAGAATCTGGCCGCCGCGATCATCCCGGCCAACTACGACGACGACCTCGACCACCTGAAGGACGTCGACCTGGTGATCGAGGCGATCGCCGAGCGGATGGACTGGAAGCTCGACCTGTACAAGAAGATCGCCGGGCACCTGTCGAAAACCGCGATCATCGCCTCCAACACCTCCGGCCTGTCGATCAACGGCCTGGCCGAAGCGCTGCCGGAAGAAATGCGCCACCGCTTCTCCGGCGTGCACTTCTTCAACCCGCCGCGCTACATGCATCTGGTCGAGCTGATCCCGACCCGGCTCACCGGCAAGAACGTGCTGGACGGCCTCGAAGCCTTCCTCACCACCACCGTCGGCAAGGGCGTGGTGATCGCCAAGGACACCCCGAACTTCATCGGCAACCGCATCGGCGTGTTCTCGATGCTGGCCACCATGCATCACACCGAGCAGTTCAAGCTCGGCTTCGACACTGTCGACGCGCTGACCGGCCCGGCCGTCGGCCGCCCGAAGAGCGCGACTTACCGCACCGCCGATGTGGTCGGCCTGGACACCATGGCCCACGTCATCAAGACCATGGCCGACACCCTGCCCGACGATCCGTGGCACGAATACTTCAAGGCCCCGGTGTGGCTGGCCGGTTTGATCGAGAAAGGCGCGCTGGGCCAGAAGAACGGCGCCGGCTTCTACAAGAAGGCCGGCAAGGACATCGTGGTTTTGGATGTTGCCAAGCAGGACTACCGCCCGTCCGAGCAGAAGGCCTCCGATGAAGTCGCCACGATCCTCGCGGTCAAGGACCCGGCCGAGAAGTTCGGCAAGCTGCGCGCGTCGGCCGATCCGCAGGCACAGTTCCTGTGGGCCACCTTCCGCGACCTGTTCCACTACGCCGCCTACCACCTGGCCGACATCGCCGACACCGCGCGCGACGTGGATTTCGCGATCCGCTGGGGCTACGGCTGGAAGCTCGGCCCGTTCGAGACCTGGCAGGCGGCCGGCTGGCAGCAGATCGCCGGCTGGATCAACGAAGACATCGCCGCGGGCAAGGCGATGAGCCAGGCCCCACTGCCGGCCTGGGTGACGGATGGCCGTAAAGGCGTCCATGGCAAGGACGGCTCGTACTCGGCCAGCGCCAACGCCGGCAAGCCGCGCTCGCAGCACCCCGTTTACAAGCGCCAGCTGTTTCCCGATCCGATCCTTGGCGAGAAATTCGACCAAGGCACGACGGTGTGGGAGAACGACGGCATCCGCCTGTGGACGCTGGGCGACGACGGCATCGGCATCCTCTCGTTCAAGACCAAGATGAACACGGTCAACGATTTCGTGCTCGACGGCATCCAGCACGCCATCGGCATCGCCGAGGAGAAGCTGAAGGCCGTGGTGATCTGGCAGACCGGCGAGCCGTTCTCCGCCGGTGCGGATCTCAAGGGCGCGCTGGGCCTGCTGCAGACGGGCAAGTTCGACGACTTCGAGAAGATGGTGGCCAACTTCCAGCGCACCAGCATGCGCATCAAGCACGCGCTGGTGCCGGTCGTGTCCGCCGTGCGCGGCCTCGCCCTCGGCGGCGGCTGCGAATTCCAGCTGCACTCCGCCCGCACCGTGGCGGCGCTGGAAAGCTACATCGGCCTGGTCGAGGCCGGCGTGGGCCTGCTGCCGGCCGGTGGTGGTCTGAAGGAACTGGCCGTGCGCGCCGCCAAGGCGAACCCGGCCGATCCGTTCGAGGAACTGAAGAAGGTGTTCGAGACCATCGCAATGGCGAAGGTTTCGCCCAGCGCGATCGAGGCCAAGAACATGGGCCTGCTGCGCGACAGCGACGTCGTGGTATTCAACGCCTACGAACTGCTCTACGTCGCCAAGCAGGTGGCCAATGCCTTGGCCGAAAGCGGCTACCGCCCACCGCTGCCGGCCCGTGCGATCCCGGTCGCCGGTGATGTCGGCACCGCCACCTTCCGCGCCTCGCTGGCCAATCTGCAAGCCGGCTACTTCGCCTCCGAGCACGACGTGGAAATCGCCAGGCGCATCGCCGACACCTTGTGCGGCGGCGTGATCGAACGCGGCTCGACGGTCGATGAGGAATGGCTGCTGGCGCTGGAACGCAAGCATTTTGTGGAACTGGCGAAGACCGAAAAAACCCAGGCCCGCATCGCCCACACCATGAGCACCGGCAAACCGCTGAGGAACTGAAGGGGCGTCACCCCAGCGAAAGCTGGGGTCCAGCGACTTCGATCCACGACAACGACACTGGATCCCAGCTTGCGCCGGGATGACGATCAAAAAACTGAAGACGCGTCGCTGCTTCACGCGCGACACCACGGAGCAAATCCCATGACCAAGCAAGTGCAAGACGCCTACATCGTCGCCGCCACCCGCACCCCGGTCGGCAAGGCGCCGCGCGGCGTGTTTCGCCACACCCGCCCGGACGACATGCTCGCCCACGTGATCCGCGCCGTGATGGCGCAGGCGCCGGGCATCGATCCGCGGCAGATCGGCGACGTCATCATCGGCTGCGCCATGCCCGAGGCCGAGCAAGGCATGAACGTGGCGCGCATCGGCCTGTTGCTGGCCGGCCTGCCCGACACCGTGCCCGGCGTCACCGTCAACCGCTTCTGCTCGTCCGGCCTGCAGTCGGTGGCGATGGCCGCCGACCGCATCCGCCTCGGCGAGGATGACCTGATGCTCGCCGGCGGCACCGAGAGCATGAGCATGGTGCCGATGATGGGCCACAAGGTCGCCATGAACCCGGGCATCTTCGACAACGAGCACATCGGCATCGCCTACGGCATGGGCATCACCGCCGAGAACGTGGCGAAGCAGTGGAAGGTCAGCCGCGAACAGCAGGATGCGTTCTCGGTGGAAAGCCACCGCCGCGCCCTCGCCGCCCAGGCCGCCGGCGAGTTCAACGACGAGATCAGCCCGTTCGCGCTGGACGACCACTATCCGAACCTCGCCACCCGCGGCATCGTCACCGACAGCCGCCGCATCGACAGCGACGAGGGTCCGCGTGCCGGCACCACCATGGAAGTGCTGGCCAAGCTGAAGACCGTGTTCCGCAACGGCCAGTTCGGCGGCAGCGTCACCGCCGGCAACTCCAGCCAGATGTCCGACGGCGCCGGCGCCGTGCTGCTGGCCAGCGAGAAGGCGATCAAGCAGTACAACCTGCAACCGCTGGCCCGCTTCGTCGGCTTCTCGGTCGCCGGCGTGCCGCCGGAAGTGATGGGTATCGGCCCGAAGGAAGCGATCCCCAAAGCACTCAGGCAGACCGGCATCAGCCGGGACCAGCTCGACTGGATCGAACTCAACGAAGCGTTCGCTGCCCAGGCGCTGGCCGTGATCGGCGATCTCGGTCTCGACCCGAGCAAGGTCAACCCGCTCGGCGGCGCCATCGCGCTGGGCCATCCGCTCGGCGCCACCGGTGCCGTGCGCATCGCCACACTGGTGCACGGCATGCGCCGGCGCAAGCAGAAGTACGGCATGGTCACCATGTGCATCGGCACCGGCATGGGCGCAGCGGGCATCTTCGAAGCGCTCTGACACCCTGCCCGTCATGCCGGCACTTTCGCCGGAAACGACAACGGCGCCGTATCGCTACGGCGCCGTTGCTGTTTGCATCAAAGCGGGAACACGCAGGTTGGGGTGAGCAAAGCGCACCCCAGCAACCGGCTCGACCCGATAATCCCGGGGGGTTCGCTTCGCTCAGCCCAACCTCCCGTGCTATCTGTCGGCAGGACCCAGCCAGGCCATGGCCGCCACCACCATCGCTTCGACGCCGGTTTCCAGGGTGGGATGCAGCACGGGCAGGAAGCGCGGGTTGTGATTCGTGGGAATCTCGTTGATCTTGCCGGCCTCCCTGGCCTTGGCATAGGCCACCGGGTCGGTACCGCCCACGAACCAGAACACCGATGGCGCCTTCCATTGCGTGCCGAACGAACCGAAGTCCTCGCTGGCCGACGCCGGGCCGGTCTGCCGTACGCTTTCCGGTGGGAAGTGCTGGCGAAACGCCTCGACCACGCGCGCGCTTGCCGCCTGGTCGTTGACCACCAGGTCATAGCTGTCCAGTGGCGTGATCTCCGGTGGTCGTGGCGCACCGGAGGCCGCGGCCTCGGCATTCACGATGCGCGTGATCGCGGCCAGCACGCGCTGGCGCACGCCTTCGTCGAAGGTGCGCACGTTGAGCTTGATGACCGCTTCGTCGGGGATCACGTTTTCCTTTGTGCCGGCCTGCAGCGCCCCGACGGTGACCACCGCCGATTCGGTGGCGGCGATCTCGCGCGACACGATGGTCTGCAGCCGCAAGACGACGGAGGCCGCCATCACCACCGGGTCGATGCTCGCCTGCGGCATCGAGCCATGCGCGCCCCGCCCGAACAGGCGGATCTGCAGGCTGTCCGCCGCCGAGGTGATGACGCCGGTGCGCCCGGCGACGGCACCGGCAGGGCCGACCATCACGTGCTGGCCAAGCACGACATCCGGCTTCGGAAAGCGATCGAGCAGGCCATCGTCGATCATGGCCTGCGCGCCTTCGGCGGTTTCCTCGCCAGGCTGGAATACCGCCAGGATCGTGCCGCGCCAGGCGTCGCGCGCCTCGGCCAGCAGCGTGGCCACGCCGGCCAGCCAGGTCACGTGCATGTCGTGGCCGCAGGCATGCATCACCGGCACCGTGTGGCCCTCGTGGTCGGTCGCGGTCACCTTGCTGGCATACGGCACGCCGGTGGCTTCCGCAACCGGCAGCGCGTCCATGTCGGCGCGCAGCATCACCGTGGGCCCTTCACCATGGCGGAGCACGCCGACCACGCCCGTCTTGCCGATGCCGGTGCTTACCTCGTAACCCGCCCTGCGCAACCATTCGGCCGCGAGGCCTGCGGTCCGAACCTCCTGCATCGACAGTTCGGGATGGGCATGCACGTCGGTATAAAGCCCTTCCAGGTTCGGCAGCATCTGCTGAAGATTTGCCAGCACGACGCTGGCTGGCCGAGTCGTGTTCATTAGCTCTTCCGCCTCTCGAGTGGATTTATCCCCACCGCCTCATGAAGGAACCTCAGCGGCCCGGGGTGCTGGGCGGAGCATAAACGTGCCGAGGGTTAAGTCCGGATGAACACGCATGGAAGCCCAGCGCCTTTCAGCGCTGGGCGATCAGTGGCTGACACGACTTCAGACCGGACGTGCGACCGTGGCATCAGATCCGCGCGTTCCGTCATTGAAACGAACGCCCGAGAAGCGGCCGTTACCGACCCGGTCGCCACGCATTACGGCTTGCTCGCCAGCTGTGCGCACTGGCCCTGGACACAATCGAAGTCGACCTTCATGCCGCGGCCCACGACGACCGGCACGTTCACATGCTTGACGACGGGGTGGCCGCTTTCTTCCAGCGTCACCGTGTAGACACCGACCGGCAGCGGGTCGATGCTGTAGCGACCTTTGGAATCCGCCTGGTCCTGACGCTGGAATCCGGATGTCGTGCTTTGCACCGAGATGATGTCGCCCGCCGGCGCCTTTCCAAAGATATTGCCTGTGGTGGCCTGCGCATTGGCCGCCGCGGATCCCGCCGCGCCACATACGCCGATGACAGCCGCCATCGCCAGGCTCCGGATCGAGAAGCCGCGGCGATGCCGGGGACGGTCGCTTGAGAGGGAGTTGTTGTTCATGGGATCTCCTGATTCCGTTTGATAACGACTGTGGGGACATGAGCCGCCAAACCGCCTGGCAATCCGCTCATGGGGAGTTCCGGACGGCTTTGTCCGCCCGCCGGGCCTGGGGATGGCCGCCGGCAGGCATCGTTTCGCTCTCCGTCCTCGGCCATAGGGTGAATGGCTGACGCCACAAACCGGATGGTCGGGCGCAGCCTACGCCGGCATCAGGTATCCACCGAAGGGTCAGAGGTCATTGGAGGTCGGAAGTCACGGACCCATACAAGCCGGCGACAGCGCACACGCTTCTTCCCGCAGCAACCGGGCCGTTCGCGGACAGACTCGGTTCTGAATGACGGCGCTCATGTAAGCGCCATTCGGCTCAGCCTTTCTTCGGCGACGGTTTGACCGGCCAGGGCGCAGCGCGCCAGCAGGCGTTGTAGAAGTCCTTGATGGCGTCTCGGGCGGGATAGAGCATGAAGGTGGCGCCGTAGCGGAAGGCGCTGCGCCGGCCGCCGACCCAGGCGCCGATGGAGCGTGACGAAAGCAGGTGCCCCAGCTCGGCGGGCGGATAGGGCCGGGTTATCACGACGGCTCCATCGACGGCGCGGGCCGCACCGCGCGGCTCGACCAGCACCTCCTGGCGGTCGACCTCGAAATACGATCGCGTTTCGTGCGCCACGATCTGCCTGGCACGGGTTGCGCCCACCAGGTCGTACGCGGCGAGCGTCAGGCTGCCCGGACGGCATTGCAGGACGAGCCGATGGCTGCCGTCGCGATCATCCTGATGGAGTTCCAGGAAAGGCGCCGGTGGCAGAAGCCAGCTTTTCGTCTTGAGGGGAAGCCGGCCATTGTTGGCCAGACCGGCGACGGTCATCTGATCCGCGGTCAACCAGATCGGCGAATCGATCGGTGATGCCGGCAGCGGCGCGAGTCCGTCGAGATCGATGCCCATGTTCTTCAGGTACGCGTCCGCCTCGCCGCTCGTCGGTTGGACCGGTGCGATGCCCGCAGCCTGATGGCGGATCAGGCCGATGCGGTCGCTGCCCGTGGGAGCCCACCGGTAAAGGCCGCCGAAGTAGGCATAGGCACAGGCTCCGCTGCAGACGGCCGCCTTGATGCCCCGATACCCGGCACGGCCTTTGCGCCGCGGTGTTCCAAGATGCGTCGTCATCGAGCCGGCGCGGAACAGTCGCCCCAGCGCCATGCCGGCAGCCAGGCTTCCCTGTGAGGAATTCAGATAGATATCGGACCCCGGGGGAATCTTCCCCGACTTCACCAGCGCCGCGAACCGCTGCGGCGCGTCGGTGTCGATCACGCCATACAGATAGATCTGCGGCGCCCCGGCCATCGTCACCGTCATGCGGTCGTCGTTGACCTGGATGGCCATCCGCGGCGGGGTTGCGCTCCCGCCGCTACGTACCGTGCTGCCGTGGGCAGGCAACGTGCCTGCCAGACCTGCGCAGATGAGCAGCGACAAACCCCAACATGCGGTGTGGGTACGCGATCTGCTCCGGCAGGCAGTGTTTTCGGATTTGCCGTATCGCACTACTGCTCCCGCTGTTCAAACGATGAAGTCTTGAGGTCTCAAGATGTCCTGCATGTGAACACGAGGTCGTGGCTTGGCGAAACCCCACACGCTTCGTCATTCCCGCGAAGGCGGGAATCCAGTGACTTCGGCCGTCCTCGGATCACACAAGGGAACCTCGAATAACCCTGCTTCAAGCTCGTCATCCCAGCGGAAGCTGGGATCCAGCGCCTCCAGGCTCTTGAATAGCCAAGACGCTGGATTCCAGCTTCCGCTGGAATGACGGGTGTTCGAGGGTTTTCGAGGTTCTCACAAGACACGGGATCCCACCTGACCCACTTCGCTGTAGAAAAGCACCTCGCGAAAATGGCAGCACTCAAGCAAGCGCCGCTCGTGTCAGATTTACTGGTTCGCCCCAACCGCTCCTGCTTCCGCGTCATCAACCTCCCCCAACAACCTGCCCAGCGCGACACCCAACGCAAGATCATCCAGCACCCCGAAATGCTGCTCGCGCAACCGTCCCTGCGCATCGATCAGCATGAGCGTGGGCGTGCCTTGCATGGCGTAGGCGCGCATCGTCAGCGGCAACGGGTCGCCATCGGCGTACGCGTCCACGCCGACGGGGAACGCATAGCGGTATTCGTGCAGAAACGCTTCCAGCGCCAGCGGCCCTTGCGCCTTGTGATGCTCGAACACCGTATGCAGCCCGATCACCGCCACACGGTCAGCAGGAAAAGTCTGCCGCACGCGCTGCATCTGCGGCAGCGCCTGCATGGCGCAACCCGGACACAGCATCTGAAACGCATGCGCGACGACCACACGCCCGCGCAAATCGGCCAGGGTCAGCGGCGCGCTGTTGAACCAGCGCGACACCTGCCACGGCGGCGCAAGCTGCCCTGTCGTCATGGTCTGCCTCCCGGAATCGAGTAGTCCGAGTTTGTGCGTTCTGCGGGTGGTTCACAAACGCAGGCGTCGTGCGTGTCGTAAAACGCGATCAGAAATTCCCTCGTCGATTGAATGCCCCTGGCCCGCAACTCCACCCGGCACGGATTGGGCGTACCCTGCCCTTCGTGGCCGCGCTTCGGGGGCGCACTCGACGACTTATGCACCGTAACCGCTAGGGCGGTCACGGGCACTGCGCGAGGGCGGGATCTGCCACCGGAATACGCTCCGGAGAGATACATCCCGTCAACCTGACGCAGTCGAACGCCCGGAGGCCTCTGCGCCACCCAGTGGGAGACACCATGAAAAAGTCCTCTTTAGCTCTGGTTCTGGCCGTGGTTGCGCTGGCCATGCCCTGCGCATATGCCGCCGACGACCTTTGTGCCGTCGGGCCCACGCATTGCAAGATCCTGAAAGAAGACGCCCGGGTTCGCGTCATCGACTACACCGCAAAAGCCGGTGACAAGGTCGGGATGCATACGCACCCTGCCCATGTCATTTATGTTCTCAAGGGAGGACGGACGAAGTTCACCCTGCCGGACGGGAGCACGACGGAACGCGATCTGAAAGCCGGCGATGCGGTCATCAATCCGGCCGTCACCCACGCCACGGAAAACGTGACCGCTGTCCACGTGATCATCGTGGAGATGAAGCAATAGCGGTGTGTGGGCCGATGGCGCACGGGGACTTCGAAGCGTGCCTGTCGGTTTCTCAAGGCTGGAAACGGGAACGGCGCCGTAGCGATACGGCGCCGTTCTTGCTAAGTGGCTCTGACCCGCTTAGTTGGACTGGCCAGGCTGCGCTATTCTCAGTCGGTTTAATAGTTGAAGGAGTCTTCCGTATTGAGTATCAGGGTCACCTGGCTCATTGAGCCAGTAGAGTTGTCTGTTTAGCGATTCCCTTGGAACGAGAAGCACACCTTTCAACGCGATTTCGTATTGAGTTGCGGCGATTTGATCTTTGTCGAGTTGGCACGCAAGGATGGCGAGGACTGTTGTCTGGCGGCCTCCGGTCGAGAGGGCCTTGTTTAGTGCCTCGCGTCGGTCAACAAGTTTTCCCACTTTCGCTGGTATGTCGGCGGTTCGGATGGTGCATTCGACGATGGCAATTTGCCCGCTTGGCGTTGTAACGATGAGATCAGGGGCATCTTTCTCCAATTGAACCATCGCGGAATAACCACTCAAGTGAGCAATGGCTGCAACGGCTGATTCAAATTTGTCCTGGTGTGCTTCATCGAGAAGGTATCGACGCACCATTTTTAGATCACGGTCGAAATACCGTGTGGACAAAAGGCGAACGTTTCGCGACCGAATTGGGTCTGTGAACCATTGCCTCCGAACGTAAACATCGCCAAGAGAAAGCATGACGAGAGCTGCATCTATGCCAGGAATTTCGATAGATGCTTTGCCGAATCGCCTATGGTCAATCGGAGCGTCCCATTGAATTTCTTCTGCAAGAACCTGACGACGCCCTGTCACCCCAAGTGAAGGTACCCCATAGACAGCCAATCCGATGGTGGAAATGTCAAGATTCGAGTGTGCGGCGAGGGTGATATTGACCCGGCCATCTGCGACTGATGACTGTTCGAAAAAAATATCGATCGGCGTATCAACATGAATTTCGATAGTCCCTGGAATCTGCGATTGAAGCAGATTGGGAAAATTCAGCCAGTTGCATAGATCGCTCATTCCATCGAACGGTGGGGTTGCGCGGCGAAGCGCGTCGTCAAGTGATTGACTTCTATCAGGGTGAAGCAGTGCGTCGTTCTGGCTAACGGAGGTTCTGACTCTAAGTCCAAGAGTATTGAACCACTCATTCGGAGCAGCGACCCGTTGGGGAAAACCGATGGACATATCGCTGAGTCTTAGTGTCTTTCCGTAAGCAACCATTTTTCCAATAGCCGCATCACGAAGCATCGAGATTGCATTTTCGGCTGCTACATCGGTGAACTGCTGCGCACCGAACCAGAAGTCACCCGGGCTTATCTCGAAACTGAATTCTTCTTTGTTTGTTAGATGGAACGGATAAAAAGAGACGCTGGCCAAGATAATTTGAAACGTCTCTTGACTATCGGTTTTCTCGGCCACGAAGCGGATATCGACAGAACAGGGATTCGCAATCCATTTTGACGCTGCGAGGCAATATTCATCGATGGTATCAACCATAGGGAACTTCCGAAATCGAGAGCAAAGTCACTTATCACCTCCAGCCACTGTGGTCATCCCCGCATCGTGTGGGGAATCGAAATGGAGGGCGATGTAGCTGAACGCGAAAACGGAGATCAGGTTCATTTACGTACCCCCCTGCTGTGCCCGAAACGCCCGCCTCACCTCCGGATCCAGCACATCCACCTGCCGCTTCTGCTGAAACATCGCCCGCTCCCCTGCCCCGAGCTGGCAGTTCCGCGACAACGTATCGGCACCCTCCGACGTCCTCGCCATCACGTCCTGCACGTTGACGACGACGCCAAGCGTGTCGCCCAGCGGTTCCAGCGCGAGGCAGACGTTGTCGATCATTGCCATGCTGCGGTATTGGCTGCCGCCGACCATCACCAGCAGGTTCGCGTTGTCGATCCAGACGGCGGATTGCACGCCTTGCAGCGGACGCACGGCGGCGCGGGCGGCTTCGTGGTCGATGCGGCGGGACGGGTCGGGCAGGCGCATGTCACGCATCAGGTTCTTGTGCATCGCGTCGACGTGCGCCTGCATGGCGCGCTGGTCGCCGCTCAGGCCCGCGGCCTCGACGCCGGCGAGATGGCCGGCGGTGGTCAGCGGGTTCGTGCCCTGGCCGGCCTGTTGCGGTCGGCGTGCGGTTTGTGCCGTTTTCCCGTCTGGCGCTTCGCTACAACCTGTAGCGGCAACGCAGGTCACGGCGGCGGCGATCAGCCAGCGCTGCATGGTCATCCATTCCCCCCCGGAATACCGGCCGAGCATAGCGCAGTGAAAATGTGATGGCACTCGCGCTCTGCCGGGCACGCCTGATGCTTTCCGCTGCGCAGTCGGTACGCAGGACTGCATCGTCGGTTCCCATGGCCTCTTGCGCGAGGCGCGGAACGCCATCGTCGAGTGTTTTTGCTCCGGCGTCGGACGTAAGAGCTTCGGCGTTGCCCTTCCCCGCTCCGGCGTCGGGGCAAATAACTCCGATGCCGAGGCTTTTTGCCCCGGCGTTGAGCAAAAAAGCATCAACGTTGCCGCTTCGCGACTCCACCGACGGGCAAAAAAGCCCCACGCGCGGAGTCCGGAGCTTCGGCATCGGGGCAAATAACTTCGGCGCCGGGGCTTTTTGCTCCGGCGTTGAGCCAAAAAGCCTCAACGCTGCAGCTCTGCCGCTTCACCGACGGGCAAAAAACCTCGCGCATCGAGTTCGGAGCTCCGGCACCGAGGAAAAAAGCTCCGTCGCCGGAGCTTGCCGGTCGGCGCATGGAGCAAAAAGCCTCGCCGGCGAGGCTCGGAATGCCGGCGCCGGAGCGGTTTTTCTCGCGGATGGCCCGCCCCGGGCCGACGCTTCAGCGCGGCGTCCAGCGCCAGTGCCTGCTCGGCGGTGTCGAGCGCCAGTTTCAGGTCGCGATCGTCGAGTGTGACCCGCATCCACTGCCCGCCTGCACAAAGGCGCCGGCGGTCGCGCGCGCGATTTATCAGCAGATGGCGCATGGCGCGTGCGGCGTAGGGAAAAAACTGGGCGGGATGCGCGAACCGCAGCGCCTCCCGCCGCCCCATGCGCAGGTACAGCTCGTGCCCCCAGTTCTGTGGTGTCCAGGGTGGCATGGCGATGGCTGGCCAGTTGCCGCGCAGCCATCGCCTTGAGGCGCGCGTAGACCGTGACGAACAGCGCGTCCGTCGAGTCGTCGGCAGGCATTTGCCGGATGTCGGACATCACGGAACACCTCCATGTCGATGCAGGGCTCCACGCCGCGCATCGTACGCTTCTGCCGGCCCACCGGAACAGCGGGCGCCCCTCTGCAAGGCGAGCATCTTGCAGCGCAAGAAACAGAGTGTGCGGCCGGCGCGAAAAGCCGATCCTGAGGACGACCCACGATGTTGCCGGCACGCCTTCCGGCACAGGCGCCGGACGCCGCGATGGCGTGTGATGCGCAGCCGGCAGGCAACTCCGCGGAAGGCGCGGACCGTGGCCGCTGCCAAACCGTTCTCAGACGACGACGCGAGACAGCCCATGACGATGCATCCGGCAGCAACCCGAACTCCGCACCGGCGCTGCCTGCGCCGGCTGGCATGGAGCCTGTCTTGCGCTGTCCTGTTGCCGCTCGCTGCATGGGCGCAGGACGTACCGTCCCGCGCCGTCGTGCCGCTGTCCGCGGCGGCGCCGCCGCGCCAGTCGCAGGACGATGCCTGGTGGACCGGGCCGATGCTGGCGAACTCCGCGGCGACCCTGCCGCGCGGCCACGTCCTGATCGAGCCTTATGTCTACGACGTGTCCTCGCCGCATGCCGACGGCTACGGTTCGCTCACCTACATGCTCTACGGCCTCACCGACCGGCTGACGGTCGGCCTGGTGCCGGTGCTGGGCTACAACCGCATGGACGGCCCTGGCGACAGCAGCGGCATCGGGCTGGGCGACGTCAGCGTGCAGGCGCAGTACCGGCTGACCGATGTGCCGGCGGGCAGTTCGCGGCCCACGGTCTCGCTGCAATTGCAGGAAACCCTGCCGACCGGCACGTACGACCGGCTGGGCCGGCGGCCCGGCAACGGCCTGGGCAGCGGCGCCACCACCACCACGCTGCAGGTCAACACGCAGACGTATTTCTGGCTGTCCAACGGCCGCATCCTGCGCATGCGCTTCAATGTGGCGCAGTCATTCTCGACGCGGGCGCAGGTCGAGGACGCCAGCGTCTACGGCACGCCGGACGGTTTCCGCGGGCATGCCCGGCCCGGCAGTTCGTTCTTCGTCAATGCGGCCTGGGAATACAGCCTCAGCCAGCGCTGGGTGCTGGCGCTCGACGTCACCTACCGGCGCAGCCACGGCGCCCGCGTGCGCGGCGACGACCTGCACGATGCCGGCGGCTTGCCTGCCCTGCACCTGGACGGCCGTTCCAGCGAGGCGTTCGGCTTCGCCCCGGCGATCGAATACAGCTGGAGTCCCAGGCTTGGTGTGCTGTTCGGCACCCGCGTGATCACCGGCGGGCACAATACCTCGACCACGATCACGCCGGCAGTGGCTTTCAACTACGTGCACTGAGGCATGAGCGAAAGCGGTGACGTGGTGTTTGCCGCTCAGCCGAACGTGGCGTAGACCGGCGCGGCCGGAACCAGACGGGCACCGGGACGCCGGCCGTCCACGAACGTGTGCAGGCGGCCGCCGACCACGGCGACCACGGGGCGTCCCGACAGGCGCATCGTGGTGGATGCCGCCGGCGACATGGCCAGGCCGATCTGGTGTTCGGCGCGCATCCGCGCCGTCTTGGCGGCAAACCAGGCCTTGGGGCCGGCCAGCAAGGTGCCCGAGGCGGATTCCGCCCGGCGCGAGTGCTCGATGGTCTGGCGCAGGTGGGCCAGGTGGTGTTCGTTGAAGGCTTCGCTCAAGACAGCGGACTTGAACGGCGACGCGACGTACTCGTCCAGCAGGCTTCCGAGCGCGGCGGCCACGCGCAGCGCGATCCGGCGGTTCGCGCGTTCCATGTGCGAGGCACCGGCCGACGACTGCCAGACGCCGTCGAGGGCGCCGACCAGGGCGCGGCATTCCACCTGATTGAGCGGACGCCGTTCCAGCGGGGTGTTGCGGCGATCGACCAGCCACGCCTGGTCGAGCGCCGGCAAGGCATGCGAGCGCTGCGCGACGCGGGCGCGCGCTTCCTTCATCGGCAGGTCATCGGTGGCGGCCAACCGCAACGAAAGCGCTTCCTGGGTCAGCGGTTGCGCGCGCGCCGAGCCGTTGGCGCGGTACCAGCGGCGATATTCCAGCGTGGCCGGGTGGAACATGGCCTGCGGCGGCCGCACCGTGGCGCGAGCCTCGGCGGCGTAGTCGAGCGAGGGAGCCATCGGCCGCAGGCCGGCGGCGCGGGCGGCGAGTACGCGGCTGAGCAGGACTTCGGCAACGATCAGGTGCTGGTGGCAGGCCGCCCGGCGGTCGTTGTCGTCGACCACCGGAAAATAGACGAAGCGGATGCGGATCTTGTTGCCGGCCGTGCTGAACCGGGTGGCGGCTTTCGCGCCATGGCAACCCTGCCCGGCGATCCGGCGCCCGATCGGCAGGGCGCGATGCGCGGTAGGCAGGTCGCCCAGCAGGGCGTCGATGGATGGAGCGGAAACAGCGAAAGACTTGGCCGTTACGGCCTCTTGCACACGCACACCTGCGGTTATCGGCACACTCACAAAAACAACCTTCGTCGCTGTGGGCGGTCACGACGCTCAACTCTGCCAGCGCCCCGCCCTGCCCGGATCTTCATGCCGTCCCGCCTGGACAGCCACGGCGCCACTTTTGCATCACCCGTGCCATGAAAGTGTGCGTTGGCACGCAATAACTGAATCTCGGGTCTGCTTGGGTCGGGCCGAACGATCAGGGCAGCCGGCCGACATTCTCCGAAGCCCGGCCAAAAAGCAGGCAAAATAGCCGGTTGGCGACGCGCCTGCCCTCTACTCCTCGACTACGGATGCCCCTCTTGACGATCACACCTGCCCCCACGCCCCTGCCCGACGACGCGGATGCCGCGCTGCTGGAGCGCCTGCGCGCCGCAGCGGCACTGCTGGAATCGGTGGCGGCCGACCGCCAACTGCTGGACCGGTTGCCGGCAGACGACCGCCAGCGCCTGCACCAGGCGGTGGCGCAGGTCTATCACCCCGACCCGGTGGCGCGCCGGATCAAGCTGAAGGCGGCCGAGAAGGCGCGCCATGCCAACAAGGTCGAGACCGAAGAGACCGTGCTGAACCAGACCGGCATCCGCACGCTGCGGCGCAAGCCGGTGTTCACCACGCCAAACGCGTACGCGCCGGAAGGTTTCCTGCCGCACGACATCCCGCCCGCGGCCGACGCTGCGCAGCCGCGCGAATCGATCGAACCGAAGCACTGCTACGTGTGCAAGCAGAAGTACACGGCCATCCATTTCTTCTACGACCAACTGTGCCCCGGCTGCGCCGCGTTCAACTACGCCAAGCGCAGCGAGCTGGCCGACCTGCGCGGGCGCGTGGCGCTGCTCACCGGCGGCCGCGTGAAGATCGGCTACCAGGCCGGGTTGAAGCTGCTGCGTGCCGGTGCCGAGCTGATCGTCACCACGCGCTTTCCGCGCGACTCGGCGGCGCGCTACGCGGCCGAACCCGACTTCGGCGAATGGGGCCACCGCCTGCAGGTCTACGGCCTCGACCTGCGCCATACGCCCAGCGTCGAGGCGTTCTGCCAGGAACTGGTGGCCACGCGGCCGCGGCTGGACTTCATCATCAACAACGCCTGCCAGACCGTGCGCCGGCCGCCGGATTTCTACGCGCACATGATGGAAGGCGAAACCGCCGCGCTGCACGATCTGCCCGAACACGTGCGCCGGCTGGTCGGCCATTACGAAGGCCTGCGCGGCGCGAACATCCTGCCCGAGGCCGGTGCGACGGCGCTGGCCAACCGCGGTTCCGACCTGCCCGGGCTGAGCCGCGCTGCCGAGTTGTCGCAGCTGCCGCTGCTGCCGGAAGAGCTGCTGGCGCAGAGCCACCTGTTCCCCGAAGGCCGGCTGGACCAGGACCTGCAACAGGTCGACCTGCGCGAGCGCAATTCGTGGCGGCTGCTGATGGCCGAAGTGCCGTCGGTGGAATTGCTGGAGGTGCAATTGGTGAATGCGATCGCGCCGTTCATCATCAACGCGCGGCTGAAGCCGCTGATGCTGCGTACGTCGGAAGGCGACAAGCACATCGTCAACGTGTCGGCGATGGAAGGCCAGTTCTACCGCAACTTCAAGACCACCCGCCATCCGCACACCAACATGGCCAAGGCCGCGCTGAACATGATGACGCGCACCTCGGCCACCGATTACCACAACGACGGCATCCACATGAACAGCGTCGACACCGGCTGGGTGACCGACGAGGACCCCGCCGAGCTGGCCGCGAAAAAGGTGCTGGCGGAACGCTTCCACCCGCCGCTGGACATCGTCGACGGCGCCGCGCGCATCGTCGACCCGATCATCAGCGGCCTCAACACCGGCGAGCACGTGTGGGGCCAGTTCCTGAAGGATTACCGGCCCACCGACTGGTAAGCCGGGCACTGGCGCGAAAACAACGACAATCCGTTTCCTTCGCGCCCGTTTCAGACGGCGCTGCGTAGCCTTATGTTGTACCCAGGCGCCAGCCTGGCGCGATCAACATGAGGAGCACCGCCGTGATTGAACGCAGACCCTTCGACAGCCTGGGCGGAGCCGACCACGGCTGGCTCAAGGCCAAGCACCATTTCTCGTTCGCCGGCTACAACGACCCCTCGCGCATGGGCTGGGGCGCGCTGCGCGTGTGGAACGACGACACCATCGCGGCGCAGACCGGCTTTCCGCCGCATCCGCATGCGGACATGGAGATCATCACCTACGTGCGCGAAGGCGCGATCAGCCACAAGGACAGCCTCGGCAACGCGGGCCGTACCGAGGCCGGTGACGTGCAGGTGATGAGCGCAGGTAGCGGCATCACCCACGCCGAATACAACCTGGAGAACGAGACCACGCGCATCTTCCAGATCTGGATCATCCCCGACGAGAACGGCAAGCCGCCGTCGTGGGGTGCGCGGCCGTTTCCCAAGGGCGATCGTTCGGGCCGCTTCGTGGCGCTGGCCAGCGGTTTCAAGGACGACACCGACGCGCTGCCGCTGCGCACCGACGCGCGCGTGCTGGGCGCCACGCTCAAGGCCGGGGAAAGCACCGAGTACACGCTGGCTCCCGGCCGCTACGCCTACCTGGTACCGGCCACCGGCACGGTCGAACTCAACGGCGTGAAGCTGGACGCCCGCGACGGCGCCGCGATCCGCGACGAGCCGGTGCTGAAGGTGACCGCGCTGGAAGACGCGGAACTGGTGCTGGTCGATGTGGCGGCGTGATCCGGTCGGCGGCGGCTGATCGGCCGCCGTTATCCCTCAGTGCGACAAGGATCCATCATGTCCATTCCGTCCTCCTACTCGCTCGGCCCGTTGCTGGACGACCCTGCATCGGGCCTCTCCTTCCGCCTGCACGAGCCGTCGCCGGCCGCGCCGAAGTCGTTGCTGGTGCTGCTGCACGGCGTTGGCGGCAACGAAGGCAACCTCGCCTCGCTCGCCGCGGCGGTGAGTCCCGATACGCTGGTGGTGCTGCCGCGCGGGCCGCTGGTTTTCGCCCCGGGCCAGTACGGCTGGTTTCGCGTGGCATTCACCGCGAATGGCCCCAGCATCGACGCCGCCGAGGCGGAGCACAGCCGGCTCGCGCTGATCCGCCTGGCAGGACAACTGCAGGCGACGTACCGCATCGAGCCACGCCATACGGTGATCGCCGGCTTCAGCCAGGGCGGCATCCTCAGTGCCAGCGTGGGCCTGACCGCACCACAAACTGTGGCCGGGTTCGCCGTGCTGTCCGGTCGCATCCTGCCCGAGCTGGAGCCGAACCTGGCTGATCGTGCGCAGCTGGCCACGCTGCGCGCCTTCATCGCCCACGGCGCCCACGACAGCAAGCTGCCGGTGAGCTGGGCACAGCGTGCCGATCAATGGCTGGATGCGCTGCAGGTACCGCACGAGACCCGGATCTACCCGATCGACCACGGCCTGAGCGCCGAGATGCAAGCCGACTTCCTCGACTGGCTGAAGGCCGGCGACGTCTGAGCCGGCATGCTTGATTTCGCGTGTATCGCCGCCAGTGATGCCGGCATCACCACGCGATTGCGGAGCCCGCCCATGCCCACCATGCAAGCCATCGAGATCACCCGCCCCGGCAGTCCCGACGTGCTGCAGCTGACCGAACGCCCGACCCCGCAGCCGGGGCCGGGCGAGGTGCTGATCAAGGTGGCCGCGGCCGGGGTGAACCGGCCGGACGTGTTCCAGCGCCAGGGCAACTACGCGCCGCCGCCGGGCGCTTCCGACCTGCCCGGCCTCGAGGTGGCGGGTGTTCTGGTCGAAGGCGATTTCAGCGGCAACAACCCGTTCGGCCTCGGGCCGGGTGACTCGGTCTGCGCCCTGCTCGCCGGCGGCGGCTACGCCGAATACGCCGTGGCGCCACTGCTGCAATGTCTGCCGGTGCCGGCGGGATTCTCGATGGTCGAAGCGGCGGCACTACCGGAGAACTACTTCACCGTATGGAGCAACGTGTTCGAGCGCGGCCAGCTCGGCCGCGGCGAAGGCGGCGCCAGGGAAACCCTGCTGGTACAGGGCGGTTCCAGCGGCATCGGGGTCACCGCGATCCAGCTCGCCCACGCGTTCGGCCATCGCGTGTTCGCCACCGCCGGCAACGCGGAGAAATGCGCGGCGTGTGTGCGGCTCGGTGCGGAGCGCGCGATCAACTACCGTGAGGAGGCTTTCGTGGCGGTGGTGAAACAGGCTACCGATGGCCGCGGCGTGGACGTGATCCTGGACATGGTCGCCGGCGACTATATCCCGCGCGAGATCGACGCGTTGGCCGAAGGTGGCCGGCTGGTGTTCATCGCCACGCTGGGCGGCGGCAAGGCGGCCATCGACGCCGGCACGATCATGCGTCGCCGGCTCACCCTCACCGGTTCCACCTTGCGTGCGCGCGATGTCGCGTTCAAGGGGGCGCTGGCCCGCCAGCTGCATGAAAAGGTCTGGCCACTGCTCGAAGCCGGCACGGTGCGGCCGGTGATCCATCAGGTCTTTCCCGCGGCCGAAGCGGCCCGGGCGCATGCGCTGATGGAAAGCAGTGCGCATATCGGCAAGCTCGTGCTGGCGTGGTAAGCCGGAACCTGTAGGAGCGCACCCTGTGCGCGATGCTTTTCGTCACGTAACGAAAAGCATCGCGCACAGGGTGCGCTCCTACAGGCGGGAGCCGGTTCGAATTCGAGCGCAAGACCCGGGGTGCCGCAGCGGTTGTTGATCCGTAGATTGAGCCTTGCGCGATAATCTGACGGAAGGAACGACCATGAAGACCTTCGACAAACATGCCGAGCTTGCCGCCGCCACCGTTGCCGACCCGCGCTGGGCCGCAGTGCAGGCGCGCGACGCGCGTGCCGACGGCAGCTTCTTCTATTCGGTGAAAACCACCGGCGTGTACTGCCGCCCGTCCTGCGCGGCGCGCCCGGCCCGGCCCGAGAACGTGGCGTTCCACGCCACCGCCGCCGACGCGGAACGCGCCGGTTTTCGCCCGTGCAAGCGCTGCAAGCCCGATCAGCCGTCGCTGGCGGAACAGCATGCAGCGCTGGTCACCGCCGCCTGCCGCGCGATCGAGCAGGCCGAGATCACGCCCACGCTGGAGCAGCTGGCGCAACCGACCGGGCTCAGTCCGTTCCACTTCCACCGCGTGTTCAAGGCCGTCACCGGTGTGACTCCGAAGCAGTACGCCACGGCGCATCGCAGCCGTCGCGTGCGCAACGAGCTGGAGCGCGGCGCTTCGGTGACCGCAGCGATCTTCGACGCCGGCTACAACGCCAGCAGCCGCTTCTACGAAACCGCCAACCAGGTGCTGGGCATGACGCCCTCCAGCTATCGCGCCGGCGGCGTCGACAGCGAGATCCGCTTTGCCATCGGTGAATGCTCGCTGGGTGCGATCCTGGTCGCGCAGAGCGAACGCGGCGTGTGCGCGATCCTGCTCGGCGACGATCCGGACGCGCTGGCGCGCGACCTGCAGGATCGCTTTCCCAAGGCCAGGCTGCTCGGCGGCGACCGCGACTACGAGCAACGGGTGGCGCAGGTGGTCGGCTTCATCGAGGCACCGGCGATCGGCCTGGACCTGCCGCTGGACGTGCGCGGCACCGCGTTCCAGCAGCGCGTGTGGCAGGCGCTGCGCGAGATCCCGGCCGGCAGCACTGTCAGCTACAGCGAGATCGCGCGGCGCATCGGCTCGCCCAAGGCCATGCGGGCGGTGGCGCAGGCCTGCGCCAGCAACCTGCTGGCGGTGGCGATCCCGTGCCACCGCGTGGTGCGCAACGACGGCGGCCTGTCCGGCTACCGCTGGGGCGTGCAGCGCAAGCGCGCACTGCTGGAGCGCGAGGCGCAGGTATGAATGCGCAGTTGCGAGCCGTCACCCAAACCGGTGCGCGGCTGCAGGTGTACGACTGGGCCGGCATCGCCGATGAACTCGACGCACACGGCTGCGCGATGCTGGAAGCCCTGCTGTCGCCGCAGGAGTGCGTGGCACTGGCTGGCATGTATACGGACGATGGACGCTTCCGCAGCCGCGTGGTGATGGGCCGCCACGGTTTCGGCCGTGGCGAATACCGCTACTTCAACTACCCGCTGCCCGAGCTGGTGGCCGAGCTGCGCGGCGCGGTCTACCCGCAGCTGGCGCCGATCGCGAACCGCTGGAACGCGTCGATGGGACTGGCCGTGCGCTATCCCGCCACGCACGCCGAATTCATCGGGCGCTGCCACGCCGCCGGCCAGCGGCGCCCTACCCCGTTGCTGCTGCAGTACGGCGCGGGCGACTACAACTGCCTGCACCAGGACCTGTACGGCGAGCACGTGTTTCCGCTGCAGCTGGCGATCCTGCTGTCCGAGCCGGAACGCGATTTCGGTGGCGGCGAGTTCGTGCTGACCGAGCAGCGCCCGCGCATGCAGTCGCGCGTTGAAGTGGTGCCGCTGCGCCAGGGCGATGCGGTGGTGTTCGCGGTGCACCAGCGACCGGTGCAAGGTACGCGCGGCAGTTATCGGGTGAATATGCGCCACGGCGTCAGCCGCGTGCGCAGCGGGCATCGCCACACGCTCGGCATCATCTTCCACGACGCCACATGATCACCACCGACCTGTTCGCCGCTGCACCCGCCCCTGCCCGCCAGGACGAGCCGTTGTGCGAGGGCGCGATGGTGTTGCGCGGGTTTGCCCTGGCCAGCGAGGCGGCGTTGCTGCAGGCGCTCGATGCGATCGTGGCGCAGGCACCGTTCCGCCACCTGGTCACGCCCGGCGGTTTCCGCATGTCGGTGGCCATGACCAGTGCGGGGCCGCTGGGCTGGGTCAGCGATCGTCGCGGCTACCGCTACGACCCGATCGACCCAGACAGTGGCAAGCCGTGGCCGCCGATGCCACGGGTCTTCCTGCAGCTGGCGGCTACTGCCGCGGCGCACGCCGGTTTCGCTGGCTTCGTGCCGGATGCCTGCCTGGTCAATCGCTACGAAGCGGGTACCCGGCTGAGCCTGCATCAGGACCGCGACGAGCACGACCTGGACCAGCCGATCGTGTCGGTCTCGCTGGGCATTCCGGCGGTGTTCCTGTTCGGCGGTTTGCAGCGCTCGGATCGTGCGCAACGGGTGCCGCTGGCGCATGGCGACGTGGTCGTGTGGGGCGGCCCGGCGCGGCTGCGCTATCACGGCGTGTTGCCGCTGAAGCCGAACCATCACGCCGCGTTGGGCGACTGCCGCATCAATCTCACGTTCCGGCGGGCTGGCTAACGCCAGCCGGATGGAACTTCGATATCTGTCCGCGTCCGCGGACGACGTGTCCGCGGACAGTGCTTTGATGACCCGCGCAGGGGAACCTCGAAAACCCCCGATGACGTCATTCCCGCGAAAGCGGGAATGACGAGCAAAAAGGCGGCTATTCGAGGTCCCCGCAAGGCGGCGCATCCGACACCACTCGTTGGCATGACTTGTGCTGACGTCATCCGGGATATCCGGCTTGGCCACGAAGAAATCCGCTGTCGCGGACTTCGGACATCAGGCAGCACTTCGGGGGAAAGGCGATGCCATGGTGACCTATTATCTTCGGCTGGCCCTGATCAGCTTCCGTCGCAACCCCATGCTCACCGCCCTGATGGTGGTCGCCATCGGGCTGGGCGTGGCGATGACCATGACCGCGTACACCATCCTGTATGTGATGGCCCGCGACCCGATTCCGCAGAAATCGAGTCAGCTTTACGCCGTGCAGCTCGACAACGGCGGTCCGCGCAGCCGCAAGGCGGGCGATGACGAGCCGCCCACGCAGCTCACCTATCGGGACGCGATGGCGCTGCTGGCCGCGCATGAGGCGCGCCATCAGGTGGCCATGTATCAGGTGTCGGCGACGGTGATTCCGGCGGATCGCAGCCTGAAGCCTTTCTCCATCGCCGCGCGGGCGACGTCGCCGGACTTCTTCAGGATGTTCGACGTGCCGATGCGCTACGGGCATGCCTGGGATGCGTCCGACGATGCCAAGGCCGCTACGTTGATTGTTTTAAGCAAGTCGCTCAACGAGCGCCTCTTCGGCGGCGCCGACAGCGTGGGGAAATCGGTGTATCTGAACGATGCCAGCTACCGGGTGGTGGGCGTCATCGACGCGTGGGACCCGAAGCCGCGCTACTACGACGTCATCAACGGACAGGACTTCGAGGAAGGCGAGGATGCGTTTCTCCCACTCACGCTGACCATTGGCAAGCAGATGTCCACTTCCGAGTATGAGTTCTGCGACGCCGGCCCCCGCGGCGAAACCTTTGATGACCTGATCCGCTCGGAGTGCGTGTGGCTGCAGTTCTGGGCCGAGCTGCCCACGTCGGCAGAGGCTGAGGCGTATCGGCGCTTCCTGACGAATTACGCGCGCGACCAGGAGCAGGCCGGCCGGTTTGCCTGGAAGCCGAACGTGCGCCTGCGCAACGTCCGCGACTGGCTGGTGGCGCAGAAAGTCGTGCCCAACGATGCGAGGCTCTCGGTGCTCGTCGCCTTCAGCTTCTTCGTCGTCTGCCTGGTCGGCGCGCTGGGGCTCATGCTCGCCAAGTCGCTCGAGCGCGCGGGCGAGTTCGGCCTGCGCCGCGCGCTGGGCGCCAGCGGCCGCAACATCTTCGCGCAGGCCATCATCGAGTCCGGCGTCATCGGGTTGCTCGGCGGCGTGTTCGGGTTGTCCCTCACCGTACTGGCGCTGTGGGCACTGCGCACCCTGTTCCCGGTTGGCATGGGGCGGATCGCCAGCATGGATGCCTCGCTGTTGGTGATCACGCTGGCGCTGGCGACAGCCGCGACCCTTGTCGCCGGGTTCTATCCGGCATGGCGGGCCATGCGGATCGCGCCTGCGCTGCAGTTGAAGGTCGGTTAGTACTTTCGAATTTTGTATAGCTGCAGTGCATCCCACCATCCGGACACCGAGAGATAAGCATGGAAGTTGCACCAATCCTGGCGGCACTGAGGCGAAGCAAGATCGGCGCCTTGCTGGTGGTGATACAGGTCGCCCTGACCCTGGCGATCATCAGCAACGTGATCTCCATCGTCGGTGAGCGCACGGCCTTGCTGAGGCGGCCCACCGGGACGGACGAGCACAACCTGTTCGCGATCGGTTTCCGGCTCACCAGCGGCAGCGGGAGCAAGGCGGCACTGGATACGGACCTGAGCCGCGTGCGGGCCGTTCCCGGCGTGGTCGATGCGGTGGCGACCAACACCTACCCCCTGCGGGGCAGCGGCTGGAGCGAAGGCGTCAGCCTGCTTCCCGGTGCCAGCAACCAGCGGGACCAGAACGCCCAGACCGCCGTTTACGCGATGGATCAGCACGGCATCGGCACGCTGGGCCTGCACCTGCTCGCAGGGCGAAATTTCACGTCCGAAGACGTGCTGCAGGGCAACTTCAATGCGGGGCCCATGCCGGGCGTCGCCATCGTCAGCCGGGCGCTGGCCCGGCAGCTGTTTCCCCGAGAGGAGGCTCTGGGCAAGTCGATCTATCTGTCATCGGATGCGGGCAAGCCGGTCGCCATCATCGGCGTGGTGGACCGTCTGCAGTCGCCGGCCGCGGCCGGCACCATCGACAAGGCGGTGAGCGAAAACTCGATCATCGTCCCGATCGCCAGTGCCGGCCCGGGCGGCCTGCTCATGGTACGCGTCAAGCCCGGTACGCTCGACGCCACGATGCCGGAGGTGAAGAAGGCGCTGATCGCGTCGAATCCGGAGCGGATCTTCGGGCGACTGCGGCCGCTCGACGAGATCCGCAGCACCGCCTATGAGAAAGATCGCTCCATGGCCATCGCGCTGGGTATCGTGTGCTGCGTCCTGGTGCTGGTCACCGCCTTGGGCATCGTGGGCCTGACCAGTTTCTGGGTGGCGCGGCGAAAGCGGCAGATCGGCATTCGCCGCGCTCTCGGCGCGACACGCGCGGCCATCGTGCGCTACTTCCTGATCGAGAACGCGCTGCTCTGCCTGGCCGGCGTCTTGTGCGGCATGGTTGTCGCGCGCGGCTTGAACATCTGGCTGTGGAGTCATTACGGGGTGGGACGGTTGCCGGCGTGGGAGCTGCTTCTGTGCGCGCTCATCGTGATCCTGCTCGGACAGGGCGCCGCCGTGTTCCCTTCTCTGCGCGCCGCGAAGGTCGAGCCGACGCAGGCGTTGCGTTCCGTGTAGTTCATGCAAACCTCTGGAACACCGATGTCAGGATGTCGATGCGCAGTCCGCGAACCACAGGGGCGATGCCGCCGATGAAAAACCGCGAACCGTCCCGGGCAGCGTATGCCGGAGCATCGGTGTTCCTGGCCTCGATCGACGCCGACTGGGCACGTCTGATCGCGCAGGTCGGTCCCTGCGGCCACGAACCGAAGCCGGCGCGCGAGCCGTACGAGGCGCTGGTGCGCGCGGTGGCCTACCAGCAACTGCACGTGAAAGCCGGCGACGCGATCCTGGCGCGGCTACTGGCCTTGCATCCGCGGCGAGCGTTTCCGTCGCCCGCGCAATTGCTCGATGCCGACTTCGACAGCATGCGTGCCTGCGGTTTTTCGGCGCGCAAGATCGAGACGATCCGCGGCATCGCCGCGGCCACGCTGGATGGTGTGGTGCCGGACCTGGCTACGGCCCTGATGCTGCCCGATGAGGGACTGATCGCCCGGCTCAGTGCGCTGAAAGGGATCGGCCGCTGGACCGTGGAGATGTTCCTGATCTACAGCCTGGACCGGCCCGACATCCTGCCGGCAGACGACTTCGGCGTGCGCGAGGGCTACCGCCTGCTGAAGTCGCTGGACACGGCGCCCGCACCGAAGGCGTTGGCGGCGATCGGCGCGGCCTGGAGCCCGCATCGCACCGCCGCCGCTTGGTACCTGTGGCGCGTGCCGCGGCTGTCGAAAGCGAAGGCTAAGCAGGCGGCAGCGGGCTGACGCCGAGCCGGTGTCCGTACACCAGCTTGCCGCCCAGCCAGCCGGCCACGCCCAGGCACAGGAAGCCCAGCACGCTCAGCCCGATCGCCAGCAGGCCCGGCTCGACGAAGTGCGTGCCGTGCAGGCGCAGGAACAGGCTGGCCACGTAGCAGGCCAGCGCGCCCATCACCATGATCATGTGCCGGTTGACGTCCTTGATCGCCTGGTTGTCCCCGTCGACCCTGGCCAGTTCGAGCAAGCCGGCCAGCATGGCGGGAATCGAAAAACCGATCCCCGCCAGCAGCAGGATGCCGGCAAAGCGCCACGCCGGTTCGCCCCAGGCCAGGCTGGCAAGATCCGCTGCGGTGGCCAGCGACCAGCAGGCGATCGGGAAATGCACCAGGGCCGGATGCAGCGGATGGCGCATGGCGTTGCCTCAGGCCAGCAGCAGGCTGAGCAGGGTCAGGAAACCCACCACCGCGACGCCGGCGTGCACGAACACCACGGCCTTCGGCGCGACCTGCTTGCGCAGGTGGAACGAGGCGAGGAAGAAGCCGCCCAGCGCCGCCAGCACCAGCAGGGCCAGCGCCGCGGTGAGCCGCCCCGGGGCGGTACCCTGCAGCACCACGAGGATCAGCAGCACCAGGCCGCTGGCGCCGAGCAGTGCGTGCAGCACCGAAATCGCCCACGGCGCCAGCTTGCCGCGCAGTACGCTGGAGGCCAGCACCAGGCCGCCGATGGCGGCAACCGCAAAAACCAGAATCGCATAGAGCAGCATGTCGTTTCCCCCGGGTGGCACGTTGATGAATGAGCCGCTGCCGATCGGATGCAGCAGCCCATCCAAAGGTTCCCGCGACATTTCGGCGGCCCCTGCAGGATGCGCCTATCGGGTACCCGCGCTCGACCATGGTGCAAGTGCCTATCCTGTGGTGGCTTGCTAACCTCGCCGGACCATCCGGTTCGCGAGGCAGGCATGGCAGTCACCCACGGCATCCACATCATCGACACCGGCTTCGTGCGGCCGCGGTTCGACGCGGCCTACCTGGTCGTCGAGAACGGCCGCGGCGCGTTCGTCGACTGCGGCACCCACTTCGCCGTACCGCGCATGCTGGCGGCGCTGGACGAGGCGGGAATCGCCGCTGCCGCGGTGGACTGGCTGATCCTCACCCACGTGCACCTGGACCATGCCGGCGGCGCCGGCGAGCTGATCGCGCGGCTGCCGAACGCGAGACTGGTGGTGCATCCGCGCGGCGCGCGGCACATGATCGATCCCTCGGTGCTGTGGGCCGGCGCCAGCGCGGTATACGGCGAGGCGGTGATGGAGCAGACCTACGGCCGGCTGCGCCCGATCCCCGCCGAGCGCGTCGTCGAGGCGCCGGACGGCCACGTGGTGGAACTGGCTGGCCGGCCGCTGCTGTGCATCGACACGCCCGGCCACGCGAAGCACCACCTCACCGTGTACGACGAACGCGCCAACGTGTGTTTCACCGGCGACGTGTTCGGCCTGTCGTATCGCGATTTCGACACCGCGAACGGCCCGTTCATCCTGCCCACCACCTCGCCGGTGCAGTTCGATCCACCGGCGCTGCATGCGTCGATCGAGCGGCTGGTCGCCCTGAAGCCCGACGCGATGTATCTCACCCACTACGGCCGGGTGGAGAGTGTTGAACGGTTGGCCGCCGACCTGCATGCGCAGATCGACGCCATGGTGGATATCGCCCGCGCCGCGCCCGGCAAGCCCGACCGGCATGCCGTGCTGATGGAATCGCTGACCGACCTCTACGCGGCCCGTGCCTCGGCCCACGGCTGGCAGCACGGGCGCGATGCCTTGCGTCTGTTGCTGGGCATGGACATCAAGCTGAATGCACAGGGGCTGGAGGTCTGGCTGGACCGCTGAGCCGTCACGCGGGACGGTACTGCCTCACTTGCCGGCGCGTCGCGCGCCCTGCCGTTCCTTCGCCAGGCGTTCCTCGAAGCGCAGCGCCGCCGCCGCGGCGTAGCTGCGGCAGGCGCCGGTGTCGATCAAGGCGGCGGACGAATGTTCGCGATCGCGTGCGGCGATCTTCTGCATGAAGCCACTGGCTTCGGGGTGAGGAGTGATCAGGATGTCGCAGGGCAAGCCGGCGACGGTCGCGAAGGACCGGCGGAAACTCGCGACCCGTGCCGGGTCGTCGCTGTAACGGAAACCATCGCGGCCGAGCGCGGTGAGGCTGTCGACGTAGGCCAGCGCCAGGCAGCGTTCCTTTTCGCAGGAGCGCCAGGTCCACGACGTGCTGCCCGGGGTATGGCCGGGCGTGTAGTGCGCCGTGATGGCGATCGACCCCACCTGCACGGCAGCGCCATCGGCGACCATCTCGACCGGCGTGACCGCCGGGTAGCGTGGCGCCATGCCGTATTGCGGGTCGTCCGGATCATTGCCGCCCGAACGCAGCTCCTTCGCGCCGGCGGTGCTCGCTGCCACCGTGGCGCCGCTGTCGTGCGCCAGCCTGGCGATCGCTCCGGCGTGGTCGGAGTGGGCGTGCGAGTTGAGGATCAGCTTGATGTCGCGCAGGCGGAAACCGAGCGTGCGGATGTTCGCCTCGATCTGCGCCGCATTGCCTTCCAGCGTGCCGTCGATCAGTACGTGGCCCTGCGGCGAGGTGACCAGGATCGCGCTCAGTCCCTGCGTGCCCACGTACCAGCTGTTGCCGTAGATGCGGAACGGCTGCTGCGGCTGGCTCCATGCGGCATCGTTCGCGTGCGCCAGGCTTGTTGCGAACAGGGCGGCGCCGATCCACAGCGTGCGGATGAAGGGGTTCATGCGGAGCTCCATGACGGGGACGAGGCCGTCATGGTGGCCGGCGATGGCGGACATGCGCTGGCGCGCTGCTGGCAAATCGCGGGCAACGCGCGGCCGGCTCAGGCCAGCCGGGTGCCGTTCGGTACCGGGCGCTCGATCGCAGTGACCACCACGCCATCGCCGGTGGGAAAGCCGGTCAGCAGGAACTGCGAGCGGAACGGGCCGATCTGCTTTTCCGGGAAGTTGATCACGCCCACGATCTGCCGGCCAAGCAGGTCCTCGGCCTGGTACAGCGCGGCGATCTGCGCGCTGGTCTTCTTCTCGCCGTAGGGACCGAAATCCACCCACACCTTCCATGCCGGCTTGCGCGCCTCGGGGAATGGCTCGACCTTCGTCACCGTACCGGCGACGATCAGGACCTTCTCGAAGTCGGCCCAGCTGATTTCGGGGTGATTCGTTGCACTCATCCTTCCAACCTCGTTTTCAGACAGTCGCGGCTTTGTTGCCACCAGTAGCTGGCCTGTGCCGCAAGATAACCGAACGGGCGGTGGGTGCTGCCCAGACCGTAGTCGGCGAACTGCTTCCAGCGGTCGTCGCCCTCGGCGATCGCCGCCGCCAGCAGTTCGCCGGCGGCACAGGTCGGCGCCAAGCCATGGCCGCCGAAGGCCTGGGCCCACCACAGGCCGTTGCCGTCGCCGCCGATCTGCGGCATCTGATGCCGCGCGTAGCTCATCAGGCCCGACCAGGCATGCTCGATGCGCACGCCTTTCAGTTGCGGGAATACCCGCAGCAGGTCCCTCGTCAACAGGCGCTGCACTCCGCGTGGCGAGCGGTTGAGTACCGAGATGCGCCCGCCCCACAGCAGCCGCGTATCCGGCAGCGCGCGATAGTAGTCGAACGCGAAGCGGCTGTCGTAGATCGCCGCGCGGGTGTGCAGGCACTCGTCCAGCCGATCGCCGAGCGGCTCGGTCACCATCACGTAGGTGGCGATCGGCAGGATCGCCCGGTCAATCGGCTTCTGCAGGCCGGCCAGATAACCGCCGCAGGCCAGCACCACCTGATCGACCAGCAGTTCGCCCTGCGCCGTGCGCAGGCGCCATTGCAGGCCCTCGCGCGTGAGGCTGCGCACGCCACTGTTCTCGTGGATGCGCACGCCCTGCCCGGCTGCTGCTGCGGCCAGGCCGATCGCATAGTTGAGCGGGTGCAGGTGCAACGCGTCACGCTCGTACAGGCCATCGTGATAACGCTCGCTGCGGATGCGCGCGCGCAGTTCGGTCTCGGGCAGCCACTGCCATTGCACGCCGTAATGTTCGGCCAGCAACTGCTGGCGCTCACGCAGCACAGCGGGGTCGCGGAACCAGTTGGCCCAGATCACGCCCTCGTCGACCGCATCGCAGGCGATCGCGTAATCGGCAATGCGTTGGCGGATCCGCCCGACCGCTTCGGTGGTGAGCTTGAACAGCGCCTGCGCGCGAGCCTCGCCCAACTGATCCAGCAGCACCTGCTCGCCCAGCGAGTAGCCAGCAAAGACGAAGCCGCCGTTGCGGCCGGACGCACCGAAACCGACCTGCTCGCGTTCCAGCAGCACTACGTCGCGCACGCCGCGCTCGGCCAGCCCGAGTGCCGTGTTCAATCCGGCAAAGCCGCCACCGATGACGGCAACACGCGCGTGCGCGCTACCCTGAAGTGGCGTCCAGGCCGCGTACGGCGTGGCCGTGGCGCGGTAGTAGGACGTGGACGAGGATGGATTCATGCTGCAGCGATGACCGGCACCAATATCCGTGACCGGGCAAGCATACCCATCATGCCCGGACGTTGGCGCAGCCGTGGTTCAAAGCTGGCCGAGAAACGCGCGCACGGTGGGCGCGAGTTTCGGATCCTGCATGGCCATGTGCATGGTGGCGCGCACCAGGCCGGCCTTGTTGCCGCAGTCGAAGCGGGTGCCTTCGAAGCGGTAGGCCAGCACCTTGCCCTGCTCTTTCAGCAACGCGTCGATGGCATCGGTGAGCTGGATTTCGCCGCCGGCGCCTGGCGTGGTCTGCTCCAGCAACTGGAAAATGCGACCCGGCAACACATAACGGCCGACGACGGCCAGGTTGGACGGCGCATCGGCCGGCTTGGGTTTCTCGACCATGCTGCGGATCAGCGCGCTGCGTTCGTCGACCGGCGTGGCATCGACGATGCCGTACTTGTCGGTATCGGTGTGCGGTACTTCTTCCACCGCGATCACGCCGGCCTGCTGCGCGTCGGCCAACTCGGCCATCTGCCGCAGCGCGCCCTTGCCGGCGCCATTCCAGATCAGGTCATCCGGCAGGATCACGCCGAACGGCTCGTCGCCGACCACGGGTTTGGCGCACAGCACGGCATGGCCCAGGCCGAGCGCCTCGGGCTGGGTCACAAAGATCGCCCGGACGTGCCGCGGCAAGGTGCCCTGCACCAGCGCCAGCAGTTCGGCCTTGCCCTTCTCCTGCAGCTTCGATTCCAGCTCGTAGGCCTTGTCGAAATAGTCGGCGATCGCGTGCTTGTAGCGGTTGGTGACGAAGATCAGGGTGTCGGCCCCGGCATCCACGGCCTCGTCCACGGCGTACTGGATCAGCGGCTTGTCGAGGACCGGCAGCATCTCCTTGGCGACCACCTTCGTCGCCGGCAGGAAGCGCGTGCCGAGTCCGGCCACGGGAAACACCACTTTGCGCAGGGGCTTGCTCACTCATTGATCTCCGGGTTGGCGCGACGGATCGACACCACGTTGTCCGGCTGTACCGATTCGCTCCAACGGAACGACGGCAGCAGGCTGGATACGCAGCGTCGAAGTTCTTCCTCATCGAAAACGTCCGCTGCTTCGGCAGACTTGTGCAACAGCGCCTGCAGCAGTTCCCACGAAACTTCGCGGTGTTGCGCCAGAAAGATCTTGGCGTGCGTGGTGGCGCTGTAGTTTTCCAGCGGGTGGAACAGTTCTTCGAACAGCTTTTCACCTGCGCGCAGGCCGGTGTACACGATCGGGATCTCGCTGCCGGGTTTCTTGCCGGCCAGGCGGATCATCTGCTCGGCAAGGTCGCGGATCTTCACCGGCTCGCCCATGTCGAGTGCGAAGATCTCGCCGCCCTTGCCGATGCTCGCGGTCTGCAGGATCAGCTGGCAGGCCTCGGGGATCGTCATGAAGTAGCGCGATATTTCCGGGTGCGTCACGGTGATCGGCCCGCCTGCACGGATCTGCTGGCGGAACAGCGGCACCACCGATCCGGCCGAATCCAGCACGTTGCCGAAGCGCACCGTCATGAAACGGGTCTCGGCATGCGCATCGAGGTTCTGGCAGTAGATCTCGGCGACGCGCTTGCAGGCGCCCATCACGCTGGTCGGGTTGACCGCCTTGTCGGTGGAGATCAGCACGAAGCACTCGACCCCGACTTCGCGGGCCGCATCGGCCACCGTGCGCGTGCCCAGCACATTGTTGCGGAACGCCGCGCGCAGCTGCCCTTGCAGCATCGGCACGTGCTTGTAGGCCGCCGCATGGAACACCACCTGCGGCTGCGTATCCGCGAACGCCTTCCGCATGGCGGTCTGGTCGCCGCAGTTGGCGAGGATGCCGTCGAGGATCAGTTCGGGGAAATTCGCACGCAGTTCCTGACTGATCCGGTACAGGTTGTATTCGCTCTGTTCGACCACGGTGAGCGACTGCGCGCCCAGCCGGGCGACCTGCCGGCACAGTTCCGATCCGATCGAACCGCCGCCGCCGGTGATCAGCACGCGGCGCCCGCTGAGGGTTTCGCGGATCGCGGTCCAGTCCAGTTCCACTGTGTCGCGGCCGAGCAGGTCCTCGATCGCCACTTCCTTGATCTGATTGAACTGGGCGCGGCCGGCGACCACGTCCTCCAGCCTTGGCACGGTCCGGTACGGCAGGTCGGTGGCGTCGCACAGCGATACCACCCGGCGCATCTCGGCCGTGGATGCGCCCGGCAGCGCGATCAGCAGCATGTCGACCGCCACTTCGCGGGCGATTTCAGGCAACTGGTCGAAGCGTCCCAGTACCGGGTGGCCGTTGATGCTGGCGCCGCGCAGGCTGGGCTTGTCGTCGACGAAGCCGACCACGGCGTAACGGTTGTCGCGACGCAGGTCGCGCGAGAGCACTTCGCCGGCGCGATCCGCACCCACGATCAGGACCCGCTTCGCGGTCTGGTTCTGCAGCAGGTCGTTGCGGCTGTCTTTCCAGTAGCGGTAAGCCAGCCGCGGCCCGCCGAGCAGCGTGGCGAGCAGCAGCGGATAGAGCACCAGCACCGCACGCGGCACACCCTCCAGCCGGTCGTACAGGAACAGCGATACGCCGATGAGCAACGAGCCGATCACCACGGCGCGCACGATGTTCCACAGGTCCGGCAGACTGGCGAAACGCCAGACGCTCTTGTACAGCCCGGTCCAGCGGAAGATCAGCCCCTGCACCAGCAGCACGATCGGAAACTCGAGTATCTGGAAACTGACGATCTCGTCCGGTTTCAGCGCATATCTCAGCAGTTTGGCGATCCACCAGGCAAGCGCAGCCATGGCCAGGTCGTGCAACACGACGGCGATGCGCGGGTGGATGAAGCCGACGAGCTTACGCAGCGACATGGGGTGTCCTTGGCGGATGGCGTCGCAGGCAACGACGTTTCAGCGCCAGCCATGCGACTGCCGCTCCAAGATAGACGGTTATGGTAATCGGCAGCGCCATTTGCAGATGACTCCACGCCAACCAGGCCAACGGCGCCGCGATCAGCAGGTTCCAGCCCATATAGGCGGCGCCCGTTCGTGCATGCGTTCCCCCGCGACGCACCACCCACTGGTACAGGTGTTCGCGGTGTGCAGTGTACCAGCGCCGTCCGCGCCACATGCGGGTCAGCAGGGTCAGGCTGGCATCCACCACGAATGCCGACGACAGGATCAGCGCCGGCCACAGCAAGGCGTGCTCGACGCGCCACAGCATCACGCTGAATGCAAAGATCAGCAGGCCAATGCTGCCGCTGCCGACATCGCCCATGAAGATCCGGGCTGGTGGCCGGTTGAAGTACCAGAAACCCAGCGCCGATGCCGCAAGAGCCGCCGACGCCATGGCCAGCGCAGGCTGCACCGCCGCCCATGCCAGCAAGGCCAGACCTGCGCCGACGAAGATCGCCTGCTGGGCCAGCAAGCCGTCGATGCCGTCCATGAAATTGTGCAGATTGATGCTCCAGGCGCCGCCGATCAGCAACAGCGGCAGCCACCACCATGACAAGCCGGTGGCCAGCAGGCTCAGCGAAAACAGGCCGACCGCGAGCAGTTGGGCAGCCAGCCGCGGCAGTACCGGCAACGAACGGTGATCGTCCCACCAGCCAGCCAGCGCCACCAGTACCAGCGCAGCGAACAGGCTCGCGATCACGCTTGCCGGCCATGCTGCCGGCAAGCCCGACAGTACGCCAGGCAGGCAGGCCAGCATCGCCACGACGATGCCGATGCCGCCGCCGCGCGGGGTCGGCAGATGATGCGAGCGGCGCTGCCCGGGTTGGTCGAGCATGCCGCGCCGATGCGCGTAGCCGATCGCGCCGCGCACCAGCAGCAAGGTGATCGACAAGCTGGCCAGCAACCATCCCATGGTCAGGTACATGCTCCGCTCACTCGCTGGCGACGCCGTGGATCGGTCGGATCGTACTCCAGCTCTTGCAGCTGGGGCATTGCCAGTGATGCGCCTTGGCGCCGAAACCGCAGCGGCTGCAGCGATACATCGCCTGGCCCTCCAGCAGCTTGCGGGTCAGGTCGCGCAGGATCAGGAAGTTCTCGCGCGCCTCGCCCTCGATCTTGTCCATGGTGGCGTCGATCAAGGCCATCAGACCGCGTACCGACGGACGCTGGCGCAACTGCGCCGTCAGGAAATCGATCGCCGCCCGCTCGCCATCGCGCTGCCGGTACAGATGGGTCAGCGCCAGCACCGGCGAGACGCCGTGGTAGCGCCCCAGCATGTCGCGCAGGAAACCTTCGGCGCGTTCCATCTGCTGCGAACGGGCGTAGCTGTTGAGCAGCGGCGGCAGGATATCCGGGGTGAACGCGATATCGGCCTTGATCGCCGCCTCGTAGGCCGTCACCGCTTCGGCGTGCTGGCCGTCCTCGGATTGCAGGCGGCCGGTCAGCATGAAGGCGCGTACGCAGTCGGGTTGGCATTCGAACGCCTGGCGCAGATAGTCGCGCGCTTCGGCGCGCGCGCCATGCTGGCGCGAGCGGTCGGCCAGTTCGCAATAGAACTGGGCAATCATCGGCGCCTCGTTCTCGCCGGTCATCACCTCCAGCCGGCGCGCATGCTCGATCGCCTTGTGCCAGTCGCGTTCGTGCTGGTAGATCGCGATCAGGTGGCGCAACGCCGACGGCGCATGCGCATCCATCGCCACCAGGTCGGAAAACAGCGCCTCGGCACGATCCAGCAGCCCGGCGCGCATGTAGTCCTCGCCCAGTTCCAGCAGGGCCACCGTCTTCATCGCGTCGGTCAGGCCCGGCCGCGAGACCAGGTGCTGGTGCAGCCGGATCGCCCGGTCCACCTCGCCGCGGCGGCGGAACAGGTTGCCCAGCGCCAGGTGCGTCTCGACCGTGTCGCGGTTGTATTCGGCCAGCTTGAGGAAGACCTCGATCGCCTTGTCCTGCTCCTCGTTGAGCAGGTAGTTCAGGCCGCGGAAGTAGTCCGAGGACAGTTCGCTGACTTCAGCGCCGGACCGGCGCGCGCCGATCTGGCGGGAGGCCCACCAGCCCAGGACAAACGCGGCTGGTACCAGCGGAACCAGCACATACAGGAGATTCATGGCTTGGCCGGCAGCTTCTTGTCCGCACGCCGTTGTCGGCGGCGCTGGCGCGTGCTTACGCCCAGCCAGGCGGTGAGCCCGCCCAGCAGCCAGCCGATCACCAGGGCGACCAGCAAGGCAGCGCCCTTGGGCAGTCGCACCTGGGCGAACGCAAGGTCGTAGCCGACCAGATCGGCATTGAGCGCGCCCAGCACGACGCCGGCGGCGATGAAGATCACGAGGACGATGATGGCGAGCAGTCGCATGGCCGAGACTTTACCCGATTGCTCGTGACAGGCACAGGCAACGCGGGCGATCCATGCGGCAACGATTCATGACGGCTTTGCAGCCATTGCGGATGGCGCTCAATAAAAAAGGCAGGGCCGACTTGCGTCGCCTGCCTTCGATCAGCTTTCCTGCATATCGACCGACCTGTCAGGCGGTTTTCTGCTCCAGGTCCTGGTTGACGCGTTCGCGCAATTCCTTGCCTGGCTTGAAGTGCGGGACGTGCTTGCCGGGCAGCGCCACGGCTTCACCCGTCTTGGGGTTGCGCCCCATGCGTGGCGGTCGGTAGTGCAGCGCGAAGCTGCCGAAGCCACGCACTTCGATACGTTCGCCGTGAGCCAGGGCATGGCTCATCTGCTCGATGACGCTCTTGACGGCCATCTCGACATCGGCAAACGCAAGGTGAGTCTGGCGCCTGGCGAGCGCCTCGATCAATTCGGATTTAGTCATGGGCCCCAATGTCCGTGACATGAAACAACGGGGCGGCGATGGGCCGCCGCCCCGTGTCAGGCTGCTGCAGGCGATCAGTCGGCCTTGTTGAACTGCTCCTTGAGCAGCGCACCAAGCTTGGTCGTACCGCTGGCAGCGGACGAGTAGTCCGCCGACGTGTCGGGCGCGTCTTCCTCGTCCTTGGCGCGGATCGAGAGCGCCAGCTGGCGGCCCTTGCGATCCATTCCGGTGAACTTGGCCTCGACCTTGTCGCCCACCTTCAGATGCAGCGTGGCATCCTCGATGCGCTCCTTGGCGATGTCGTTGGCACGCAGGTAGCCCTCGACGCCTTCGCCCAGATCGATCACGGCGCCCTTCGCATCGACTTCCTTGACGGTGCCGTTGACGATGCTGCCGCGCGGATTCGCCGCCATGAACTGGCCGAACGGATCCTGCTCCATCTGCTTGATGCCGAGCGAGATGCGCTCACGCTCCGGGTCCACAGCCAGCACCACGGCCTCGATCTCGTCGCCCTTCTTGAAGTTGCGAACCAGATCTTCGCCGGACATCTGCCAGGAGATGTCGGACAGGTGCACCAGGCCGTCGATGCCGCCGTCCAGGCCGATGAACACGCCGAAGTCGGTGATCGACTTGATTTGACCGGAGACCTTGTCGCCCTTCTTGTGCATCGCTGCGAACGCTTCCCACGGATTGGAACGCGTCTGCTTGATGCCCAGCGAGATGCGGCGACGCTCCTCGTCCACGTCCAGCACGGTGACTTCGGTCTCGTCACCGACCTGTACCACCTTGGCCGGGTTGACGTTCTTGTTGGTCCAGTCCATCTCGGACACGTGCACCAGGCCTTCCACGCCCGGCTCGATCTCGACGAAGCAGCCGTAATCGGTGACGTTGGAGACCTTGCCGAACAGGCGGCTGCCGACCGGGTAGCGACGGGCAATGGCGACCCACGGGTCGTCGCCCAGCTGCTTCAGGCCCAGCGAAACGCGATTGCGCTCCTTGTCGTACTTCAGCACGCGCACGTCCAGCTCGTCGCCGACGTTGACCACTTCGGACGGATGACGCACACGCTTCCACGCCATGTCGGTGATGTGCAGCAGGCCGTCGATACCGCCCAGGTCCACGAACGCGCCGTAGTCGGTGAGGTTCTTGACGGTGCCCTTGACCACGGCGCCCTCGGTCAAACGCTCAAGCAGCTTCTCGCGCTCCTCGGAGAACTCGGTCTCGACGACGGCGCGGCGGCTGACCACCACGTTGTTGCGCTTGCGGTCCAGCTTGATGATCTTGAACTCGAGTTCCTTGCCCTCGAGGTAGACCGGGTCGCGCACCGGGCGCACATCGACCAGCGAGCCCGGCAGGAATGCGCGGACGTCCTTGATGTCGACGGTGAAACCGCCCTTGACCTTGCCGGAAATCATGCCGACGATGGTCTCTTCCTTGTCGAACGCCTGCTCCAGGTCGTCCCACACCATCGAGCGCTTGGCTTTCTCGCGCGACAGCTTGGTCTCGCCGAAACCGTCTTCCAAAGCTTCGAGGGCTACCTTCACCTCGTCGCCTACCTGCACCTCCAGCACGCCGTCCTCGCTCTTGAACTGCTCGATCGGGACGATGCCTTCGCTCTTCAGGCCGGCATTGATCACGACGACGTCATTGCGGATTTCCACAACGATGCCGGTGACGATGGCGCCGGGCTTCAGCTTGGAGATAGCCTGTTGGCTCTGTTCAAACAGTTCGGCAAAACTTTCAGTCATGTTGATTCCATAGTGGGAAAAGACCGTGGTCCGTCGCGCCAGATTGGGTATTGCGCACGAACTTTCCGGTCCACCGGTTGAGGGTGTGTTCGGGTGGTTCCCTCGGAACCGACCGTCGTCACCGTTGGCCAAAACCCCCTGCCGCAGCAGGGGCACAGAAACCGTCGCGCAATCCGGTCAGGACTGCACGACGGCAAGTACTTTCGCGACGACCTCGTCGATGCCCATCCCGGTGGTATCCACCAGCACGGCATCTTCGGCAGGCTTGAGCGGTGCAACCGCCCGCGATGCATCGCGGCTGTCACGCGCCTCAATTTCTCGCTGAAGGCCCGCAAGTGTAACGCTGAGCCCCTTTTCCTTCAACTGCTTATAGCGTCTTTTTGCCCGCTCGGCGGCGCTCGCGGTGAGGAAAACCTTGTGCGCTGCATCCGGGAAGATCACCGTGCCCATGTCGCGCCCGTCGGCGACCAGGCCGGGCGCCTTGCGGAAGCCCAACTGCAGCGCCACCAGGGCTTCGCGTACCGGCGGCATCGAGGCGATCGCCGAGGCGGCCGCACCGGCGGTTTCGGTGCGCAATTCGTCGGTGGCGTCGTGCCCGTTGACGACCACCCGGGTCTCGCCGCCGTCGCTGGCCGCGCGGAAATGGATCTTCGTGCCCTGCGCACAACGGGTCACCGCCTCCACGTCCGACAGGTCCAGCCCGGCCATGCCCGCGGCGTAGCCCACGGCGCGGTACAGCGCGCCGGAATCCAGCAACCGCCAACCCAGCCGTTCCGCCACCAGCGCGCTGATGGTGCCCTTGCCCGATCCCGACGGCCCGTCGATGGTGAGTACGGGTACGGCGGGAGCGTGGCTCATGACAAGATCCTGGGCGGAATGGCGAAAGCGGGGAGTTTACCGCGTTGACCCCACTGGGGACGCGTGCTATCTAGCCGGTCTCCTTGTCCGCAAGCCATGTCCGATCTGCCTTATGACCGACCTTCGCCGCGAGTTCGACCAGGCTGCCAAGGACATCCAGCGATTGGCCACGCGCCCCGACAACGACACCTTGCTGAAGCTCTACGCGCTCTACAAGCAGGGCTCGGAAGGCGACCTGAAACGCGCCCAGCCCGGCTTCTTCGACTTCGTCGGCACCGCCAAGCATGAGGCCTGGACGCAGTTGAACGGCGTCCCCGAAGAGGAAGCCATGCGCCGCTACATTGCGCTGGTGCACCAGTTGCTGGCCTGACCCCGGCCGCCGCATGCATGCGGCGCTTGCTTTCGGATACCGAACACCGGCACATTCATACGATCGTTTGAGTCTCGCGTGGGCCGCATGAATTACCCGAACCTGTTCGCTCCGCTCGATCTGGGCCACGTCATCCTGCCCAATCGCATCCTGATGGGTTCGATGCACACCGGGCTGGAGGACAAGGCCAGCGACTACGACAAGCTGGCCGCGTATTTCGCCGAACGCGCCCGCGGCGGCGTGGGTCTGATGGTCACCGGTGGCATCTCGCCCAGCATCGAGGGCTGGCTGAAGCCGTTCGGTGGCCGGCTCACCCTGCCCTGGCACAAGCCGCGCCATCGCAAGCTGACCCGCGCCGTGCATGCCGAAGGCGGGCGCATCTGCATGCAGATCCTGCACGCCGGCCGCTACGGTTATCACCCGCTGTCGGTGGCGCCGTCGAAGATCAAGTCGCCGATCACCCCGTTCACCCCGCGGTCGCTGTCCGCGCGTGGCGTGGAGCGCACCATCGGCGACTTCGTGCATTGCGCGAAACTGGCGCGGGACGCCGGCTACGACGGCGTCGAGGTAATGGGTTCGGAAGGCTATCTGATCAACGAATTCATTGCCGCCCGCACCAACCAGCGCAGCGATGCCTGGGGTGGCGACGCGGCCCGGCGCATGCGTTTCCCGGTCGAGATCGTGCGTCGCACGCGCGAGGCCGTGGGCCGCGACTTCATCATCATCTACCGGTTGTCGATGCTCGACCTGGTCGAGGGCGGCCAGGACTGGAGCGAGATCGCAGCCCTGGCCAGGGCGATCGAGGCGGCCGGTGCCAGCATCATCAACACCGGCATCGGCTGGCATGAAGCGCGCATTCCGACCATCGTCACCAGTGTGCCGCGTGCCGGCTTCGCCTGGGTCACGCAAAAGCTCAAGGGCGAAGTGACGATTCCGCTGGTCGCCACCAACCGGATCAACATGCCGGACGTGGCCGAACGCATCCTTGCTGGCGGCGAGGCCGACATGGTCTCGATGGCACGTCCGCTGCTGGCCGATCCTGCCTGGGCGAACAAGGCAAAGGCCGGCCGCAGCGAGCGCATCAACACCTGCATCGCCTGCAATCAGGCCTGCCTCGACCACGTGTTCCAGAACCGGCGCGCCAGTTGCCTGGTCAACCCGCAGGCCTGTCATGAGACCGAGCTGAAGATCGAGCCGGCGAGTGTGCGCAAGCGCGTCGCCGTGATTGGTGCGGGCCCGGCCGGCATGGCCTGTGCCAGTACGTTGGGCGAGCGTGGCCATGCGGTGACCCTGATCGATCAGGCCAGCCAGATCGGTGGCCAGTTCAACTACGCCAAGCAGATTCCGGGCAAGGAAGAGTTCCACGAGACGCTGCGCTACTTCCGTCATCGACTGGTGGATACCGGCGTCGACGTTCAGCTTGGCCAGGTCGCGGATGCCGCCTCGCTGCACACCGGTGGCTATGACGAGGTGGTGATCGCCACCGGCATCACGCCGCGTCAGGTGAGCTTCCCGGGTAGCGGCGATCCGCGCGTGCTGAGCTATCTCGACGTGCTGGCCCGGCATCGGCCGGTGGGCGCCAGGGTGGCGATCATCGGTGCCGGCGGCATCGGCTTCGACGTGGCCGAGTTCCTGGTCGAACCCCCGCCCGCGCCCACCACCGACGTGACCCGCTGGACCCGCGAATGGGGTGTGGACATGCAGCTACGGCAACGCGGCGGTCTGCAGCCGCCGCAGCCGGAAGCGCCCGCGCGGCAGGTCTGGCTGCTCCAGCGCAGCGAAGGCCGCCCCGGCGCACGGCTCAACAAGACCACCGGCTGGGTGCACCGGGCCACGCTCAAGGCCAAGCGGGTAACCATGCTGGGCAAGGTCGGCTACGAACGTTTCGACGACCAGGGCCTGCACGTCACCGTCGATGGAAAGCCGCAGATTCTGCCGGTCGACAACGTGGTGGTCTGTGCCGGCCAGGAGCCGAACCGCCGACTGGCCGACGAACTGATCGCGATCGGCATGAAGGTGCACGTGATCGGTGGCGCCGACGTGGCTGCGGAACTGGACGCCAAACGTGCGATCGCCCAAGGCACCCGGCTGGCCAGCGAAATCTAGTTCCGACATCGACCACCGCCGCCGTCAGGCGATGGTGTCGGTCGTGGAAAAGAAAGCGCCCCGCAGGGGAGACGCATCGACATGGGTTCAGGGGGGGAGTTGAACCAGATGTCGTATTTAGCGTCGCTGCGGGGCGAGGGCCGCCGCCACTAGGGGGGAGGGGAAGTGGCGGGACGAGAGTGATTTTATGATCGACGCAATAAAGTATCTAATATATATTTAGCGCCCGATTAATTCGAAATCACTATATGTTTGATCTTCGCCAGTTGCGCTATTTCGTTGCCGTCGCCGAGGAGCTCAGCTTCACCCGGGCGGCGCTGCGCCTGCACCTTTCCCAGCCGCCGCTGTCGCAGCAGATCCAGTCGCTGGAACAGGATCTAGGGGTGCGCCTGCTGGAGCGCACCAAGCGCAGCGTGGCATTGACCGAGCCGGGCCGGATTTTCCTGGAGCAGGCCCGGCAGATCCTGGCCAAGGTCGACGAAGCACGCAGCCAGGTGGTGGCGGCGGCGGCGGGCTACAGCGGCCAGTTGCGACTGGCCTATACCGTCTCGGTCTCGTTCCATCCGGCCATGCCGCAGGCCTTGCTGCGTTTTGGCCAGATCGCGCCCAACGTGCGCCTGCAACTCAGTGAGATGTATACCGAACCGCAGTTTGCCGCCCTGCTCGCCGGCCAGATCGACGTCGGTTTTGTCCGTGACGAACCGGTACATGCACAGGATGCCCGCGGCTTGCGATTCAGTGTGATCGACCGTGAACCCCTGTTGCTCGCCCTGCCCGCCGGTCATCCCATGGCCAACCGCGACAGCCTGCGCCTGGCCGAAGTGGCCGGCGATGCCTTCGTGTCGCAACCGCGCGAACTGGCCTCCACGCTCTACGACCGGCTGGTGAAACTGGCGACGCGGGCCGGCTTCCAGCCATCGATCACCCAGCATGCACAGCAGATCAACGGCCTGCTCGCCCTGGTTGCCGCCGGCTTGGGGCTGGCCTTGGTGCCGACCAGCATGCGTACCGTGCGCCTGGCCGGGGTCTGCTATGTGCCGCTGGAAGATCCCGATGCCTACCTGCTGCTGGCCGTGGCCTGTCGAGCCGACGACCATTCCCCGGCCCTGCAGCAATTCCTGGCCACGGTGGCGGAAACAGCCGTCGCACCGGGCTTGTGATAAGTCATTGGGGCCGTTACACTTGCGCGCTTACATTTTCGTTTAGTGTCAGGAGCTGGCCGTGAAGGTGCTTAACTCTTTGAAGTCCGCCAAGGCGCGGCATCGCGACTGCAAGATTGTGCGCCGTCGCGGCAAGGTGTTCGTGATCTGCAAGAGCAACCCCCGTTTCAAGGCTCGCCAGCGCTGAATCCAGCCTGCCGATGCCATGAGAAAGGCCGCGCAAGCGGCCTTTTTTGTGGGTGTCCATCAAGGCCCCGGCGGCGATGCCCCGGGGCCCTCGATCGCCGTCATGCGTAGCGGACGTCGATGATTTCGTAGTGCTTGACGCCGTTCGGCGCGGTGAACTCGAAGCTGTCGCCGGCACTCTTGCCGATCAGTGCACGGGCTATCGGCGAGGACACCGCGATCAATCGCTGCTTGATGTCCGCTTCCAGGTCGCCGACGATCTGATAGGTCACCGCCACGCCGGAGTCCTCGTCCTCCAGGTCCACGGTGGCGCCGAACACCACGCGATTGCCTGGCTTCAACTGGGCGACATCGATCACCTCGGCGGTCGACAGCAAGGCCTCCAGCTGGGCGATGCGGCCCTCGGTGAAACTCTGCAGTTCGCGCGCGGCGTGGTATTCCGCGTTCTCCTTGAGGTCACCGTGTGCACGCGCCTCGGCAATCGCCGCGATGATGCGCGGGCGGTCGGCGGACTTCAGCCGTTCCAGTTCCGCGCGCAGACGCTCGGCGCCGGTCCTGGTGATGGGGGGGCGACTCATGCGATGAGCTCCTTGTGCAGTTCCTGCAGGCTGTGCACCTCGCCATCGCTGTGGAAATCCAGCGAATGCACGAGCGCACGGGCGCCTGCCACGGTAGTGGAATAGGTGACGCGATGCTGCAGTGCCTCGCGCCGGATCGAGAACGAATCGGCGATCGCCTGCTTGCCCTCGGTGGTGTTGACGATATAGACGATCTCGCCGTTCTTGATCAGATCGACGATGTGCGGACGGCCTTCGAGCACCTTGTTGATCCGCTCGCAGACCACGCCATGCTCGGCCAGGTAGCTGGCGGTGCCGGAGGTCGCCACCACGTTGAAACCGCGCGCAATGATTTCCCTGGCCACCGGCAACAGGCGGTCCTTGTCGCCATCGCGCACCGACAGGAATGCCTTGCCGATCGTCGGTGCCTTGATGCCGGCGGCTTCGTGGCCACGCGCGAATGCCGCGCCGAAACTGCGGCCCACGCCCATCACTTCACCGGTCGAACGCATCTCGGGCCCGAGGATCGGGTCGACGTTCTGGAACTTCAGGAACGGGAAGATCGCCTCCTTCACCGAGTAGTACGCAGGGATCACCTCGCGCGTCGCGTTCAGGCTGACCAGCGAACGGCCGGCCATGACGCGCGCGGCGATCTTGGCCAGCGGCACGCCGGTGGCCTTGGACACGAACGGCACCGTGCGCGAAGCGCGCGGGTTCACTTCCAGGATGAACACCGTGTCGCCCTGGATCGCGAACTGGGTGTTCATCAGGCCGATCACCTTCAGTTCCTTCGCCATCGCACTGACCTGGCGGCGCATTTCGTCCTGGATTTCCGCGCTCAGCGAATACGGCGGCAGCGAGCAGGACGAATCGCCCGAATGCACGCCGGCCTCCTCGATGTGCTCCATGATGCCGCCGATCAGCACGGTGCCCTCGGCATCGGCGATCACGTCCACGTCGACCTCGACCGCGTGGTCGAGGAAGCGGTCCAGCAGCACCGGCGAATCGTTCGACACCTTCACCGCATCGCGGATGTAGCGCGACAGGTCGGCGTCGTCATGCACCACTTCCATCGCGCGGCCGCCAAGCACGTAGCTCGGCCGTACCACCAGCGGGTAGCCGATTTCGCGCGCCAGCGCCAGCGCCTCGTCGGCGTTGCGCGCGGTGCGGTTCGGCGGCTGCTTCAGGCCGATCTTCTCGATCATCTGCTGGAAGCGCTCGCGGTCCTCGGCCAGGTCGATCGAGTCGGGGCTGGTGCCGATGATCGGCACGCCGGCCGCTTCCAGCGCGCGCGCCAGCTTCAGCGGAGTCTGTCCGCCGTACTGCACGATCACGCCCTTCGGCTTCTCGACGTGGACGATCTCCAGCACGTCCTCCAGCGTCAGCGGCTCGAAGTACAACCGGTCGGAGGTGTCGTAGTCGGTCGACACCGTCTCCGGGTTGCAGTTGACCATGATGGTTTCGTAGCCATCCTCGCGCAGTGCCAGCGACGCGTGCACGCAGCAATAGTCGAACTCGATGCCCTGCCCGATCCGGTTCGGGCCGCCGCCGAGCACGATGATCTTGTCGCGGTCGGTCGGCGCCGCCTCGCATTCTTCCTCGTAGGTCGAATACATGTAGGCAGTGCTGGTGGCGAACTCGGCCGCGCAGGAATCCACCCGCTTGTACACCGGACGCACACCGAGCGTATGACGCAGATGGCGCATCGAGGCTTCGTCGGTGTTGAGCAGCTCGGCCAGGCGCGCATCGGCGAAACCGAGCCGTTTGAGTTCGCGCACGCGCGGCTCGTCGAGCGCGGTGATGCCCTGTGCGACCACTTCCGCCTCGGTCAGTACGATGTCCTCGAAGGCGGCGAGGAACCACGGATCGACCCGGCTGAGGTTGAACACTTCCTCCAGCGACAGGCCGGCGCGAAACGCGTCGGCCAGGTGGAAGACACGGTCGGGGCGCGGCTCGCGCAGCTCGCGCTTGAGCACGGCCAGGCCGTCATCAGTGCTGATGTCCAGCCCGGTCGGGTTGAGGCCGGTCTTGCCGATTTCCAGCCCGCGCAACGCCTTCTGCAGCGACTCGTGGAAGCTCCGGCCGATCGCCATCACTTCGCCCACCGACTTCATCTGGGTGGTCAGGCGGGCATCGGCGGCCGGGAATTTTTCGAACGCGAAACGCGGAATCTTGGTAACCACGTAGTCGATCGACGGCTCGAACGACGCCGGCGTCAGGCCGCCGGTGATGTCGTTCTTCAGTTCGTCCAGCGTGTAGCCGACCGCCAGCTTCGCGGCGATCTTGGCGATCGGGAAACCGGTGGCCTTCGACGCCAGCGCGGACGAACGCGACACCCGCGGATTCATCTCGATCACCACCACGCGGCCGTCCTCGGCGTTGATGCCGAACTGCACGTTGGAGCCGCCGGTATCCACGCCGATCTTGCGCAGCACCGCGATCGAGGCGTCGCGCAGGCGCTGGTATTCCTTGTCGGTGAGCGTCTGTGCCGGCGCCACCGTGATCGAGTCGCCGGTATGCACGCCCATCGGATCGAGGTTCTCGATCGAGCACACGATGATGCAGTTGTCCGCGGTGTCGCGGACCACTTCCATCTCGAACTCCTTCCATCCGAGCACGGATTCCTCGACCAGCACTTCGCCCACCGGCGACAGCTCCAGGCCGCGCTTGACGATCTCCTCGAACTCCTCGCGGTTGTACGCGATGCCGCCGCCCGAGCCGCCGAGCGTGAAACTGGGCCGGATAACCGTGGGGAAACCCACCTTGGCCTGGGTCAGCAACGCCTGCTCGAACGTGCGCACCACTTCGGCCTTCGGGCATTCCAGCCCGATCTCGCCCATCGCCACGCGGAACAGCTCGCGGTCCTCGGCCATGCGGATCGCTTCGCGCTTGGCACCGATCAGCTCGACGTTGTACTTCTCCAGCACGCCGTGGTCGGCCAGGTCGAGCGCGCAGTTCAGGCCGGTCTGGCCGCCCATCGTGGGCAGCACCGCGTCCGGGCGCTCCTTCGCGATGATGCGTTCCACCGTCTGCCAGTTGATCGGCTCGATGTACACCGCGTCGGCAGTGTCCGGATCGGTCATGATCGTGGCGGGGTTCGAGTTCACCAGGATCACCCGGTAACCCTCTTCCTTCAGCGCCTTGCACGCTTGCGCACCGGAGTAGTCGAACTCGCAGGCCTGGCCGATCACGATCGGGCCGGCACCGATGATGAGGATGCTTTTGATATCGGTACGCTTAGGCATGCGTGCGGGCCTCCTGCATCAGTGCGGAAAAACGTTTGAACAGATAGCCGATGTCGAGCGGGCCGGGGCTCGCTTCGGGATGGCCCTGGAAGCAGAACGCCGGGCGATCGGTCAGCGCGAAACCCTGCAGCGAACCGTCGAACAGCGAGGTGTGCGTGATCCGCACGTTCGCCGGCAGCGTGGCCGGGTCGACCGCGAAGCCGTGGTTCTGCGAGGTGATCAGTACGCGGCCGTCGTCCAGGTCCTTGACCGGGTGATTCGCACCGTGATGGCCGAACTTCATCTTCAGCGTCTTGCCGCCCAGCGCCAGGCCCATCAGCTGATGGCCGAGGCAGATGCCGAACAGCGGGATCTTCGCGTCGAGAAACGCGCGGGTCGCGTCAATGGCGTAATCGCAGGCTGCCGGATCGCCGGGGCCGTTGGACAGGAACACGCCGTCCGGTTGCATCGCCAGTACCTCGGCGGCAGGCGTCTGCGCCGGCACCACGGTCACCTCGCAACCCTGCTCGGCAAGCAGGCGCAGGATGTTGAGCTTGGTGCCGAAGTCGTAGGCGACCACCTTGAAACGCATCGCCGGTTGGTTGAACGTGGTGCTATCCAGGTCGTAGATGCCCTGGTTCCATACATACGGTTTGGCGGTGCTGACCACCTTGGCCAGGTCCATCCCGTTCAGGCCGGGGAAGGCGCGCGCCTTGGCCAGTGCACTCTCGGCATCAACCTGCTCACCCGCCATGATGCAGCCGGCCAGTGCACCCTTGTCGCGCAGGATGCGGGTCAATCGCCGTGTATCGATACCGGCAATGGCGACGGTGCCGTGACGTTTGAGATAGTCGGGCAGGCTTTCGGTGCTGCGCCAGCTGCTGGCGCGGCGCGGCACATCGCGCACGATCAGCCCGGCAGCATGCACGGCGGTGGATTCGACGTCCTCGGCGTTGACGCCGGTGTTGCCGATATGTGGATAGGTCAGCGTGACGATCTGGCGCGAGTAGGAAGGATCGGTGAGGATCTCCTGGTAACCGGTCATGGCGGTGTTGAAAACCACCTCGCCAACGGTTTCACCAACAGTGCCGACGGCGTGACCATGGAACACGCTGCCGTCTTCGAGGGCCAGCAGGGCAGGAATAGGCATACGGTAACCGCCTTTTGGATGCAGCAAAGTCCGCAAGCCGCACGATTGCTGGCTTGTGGAGCTTGGAAGGGAAAGGATCTGGGCGGGTGGAAATGATAAGCGGCGACGCCGTTTCTGTCCACCTTACGGAACATGAATCTTGCGATTTTTCGCCCATATCCGCCGATCGGTCGGCGCTACACTAAGCCACATTTTGTCGGAGTCCGATGCCCCATGAGTGCTGCTGTCCTGCTCGATCCCGCCCGTCTCGATCGCCCGGATACCACGGTGCAGCACCAGCCCTTTCCATTCATGGTCGCGCATGGCCAGCTGCCGGATGAAGTGCGCAGCGACCTGGATCGCGACTTCCCGCGCTATGCCAGCGCCGGCTTCTTTCCCTACGATCCGGCCGACTGCGGCCCGAGCGTCAATGCGCTGATCGAGAACATGACTTCGCCGGCGTTTGCCCGTGCCGTCGGGCAACGGCTGGGGATCGACAATCTCGGCCAGTACCCGACCCTGGTGACCCTGTGTCGCCTGCTCAACAAGCGCCACGGCACCATCCATACCGACAGCAAGTCCAAGGTGGCCACCGCGCTGATCTACCTGAATGCGCAATGGCCGGATACCAGCGATGGCTGCCTGCGTTTCCTGCACAAGATCGACGACATCGACAGCATCGCGGCTCCGGAGCTGGCACCACTCTACGGCGAGTTCGCCGTATTCAAGCGCTGCGAGAATTCCTTCCACGGCCATCTGCCCTACGAGGGCGAACGGCGGGTGATCCAGGTCGCCTGGCTGACCAGCGAGGAAGAGAAGCTGCGCAAGACGAAACGCGGAAACTTCTCGCGCGTGTTCAAGAAATTGTTTGGCAGCCTCGACACCAAGCTGGGCGCGGGGCGCGATCGCAACGCCTCGCACCGCGACTGAGTCTGTCCGGCAGCGCCGGTTCGTCCCACTGGTCCATGACTTGTTGCGCCGTCTCAGCGCAGCGTGGTGATCACGTCGTCCAGCTGCCACTGCCCCGGCGCACGACCCGCCAGCCAATGCGCCGCGTGCAAGGCGCCACGCGCAAAGATCGAACGGTCGGTGGCGCGATGCACGAGCTCCAGCCGCTCGCCCTGCCCGACCAGCATGGCGGTGTGTTCGCCCACGATGTCGCCGCCGCGCACCACGGCGAAGCCGATGCTGCCCTCGACCCGTTCGCCGGGGCGACCTTCCCGGCTGTATATCGCCGCTGCTTCCAGCGTGGTGTTGCGTGCCGTCGCCGCCGCCTGGCCGAGCGCCAGCGCGGTGCCGGAGGGCGCGTCCTGCTTGCGGCCGTGATGCGCCTCGACGATTTCCAGGTCCCAGTCCGGCAGGGCCGCTGCCGCTTCGCGCAGCAAGCGCGTCAGCACCGCCACGCCGAGGCTGAAGTTGGCGGCGCGCAGGATTGCGAGGCGCTGACCGGCATCGGCCAACCGCGCTTCCAGCGCGGCGTCCACGCCGGTGGTGCCGCTGACCAGGGCCGTGCCATGCGCCAGGCAGTGATCGAGCGCCAGCGCCAGCGCGGCCGGGCCGCTGAAGTCGACGACGACGTCGATCGGCGGCGCCTGCGTCCAGTCGTGCGCGTACCGCAGGGAACCCGCCGCAGCGGCGGATACCGGCTGGCCATCGTGGACCGAACCCGGCGCCACCACCGCATGCACCAGTTCGAAGCGGGCGTCTTCGCCGAGCAGATCCAGCAGCGCGTGGCCCATGCGGCCGGAGGCGCCACTGAGGGCGAGGCGAAGGGGGCGGGTCATCGGCGGCGCACTCCAGTGGTCGGTCCGTACATGCTAGCGGGGGCGATGAAGCTTACGCGGTGACTTTCGACCAGAATTTCTTCACGCCGTCGACCCAACCCTTCGCGCGCGGGGTGTGCTTGCCGGCGTCGCTGCTGTCGAAGGTGGTTTCCAGCGATTCCAGCAACTCGCGCTGCTGCCTGGTCAATCGTACCGGCGTCTCCACCACCACGCGGCAGATCAGGTCGCCGTGGCGACTGCTGCGCACGGACTTGACGCCGCGGCCGCGCAGGCGGAACTGGGTGCCGGTCTGCGTCTCCGGCGGAATGCTGACCGGCACTTCGCCTTCCAATGTCGGCACCGGCAGTTCGGCGCCCAGCGCCGCCTGCGAGAAGCGGATCGGCAGTTCGCAATACAGATCGTTGCCGTCGCGCTGGAAGATCGCGTGCTCGCGCACGTGGACTTCCACATACAGGTCGCCGGCCGGCGCGCCGGATGGGCCGGCCTCGCCCTGCCCGGTCAGGCGAATGCGATCGCCGTTGTCGACACCCTCGGGGATCTGCACCGACAGCGTGCGGTTTTCCTCGAGGCGGCCTTCACCGTGGCATTTCCTGCACGGCTTCTCGATCGCCTGGCCGCTGCCGCCGCAATGCGGGCAGGACTGCTGGATCGAGAAGATGCCGTTCTGCATGCGCACCTGGCCGTGGCCGCTGCAGGTCTTGCACTTGCTGACCTTGCCGTCCTCCGAGCCGCTGCCGTTGCAGTGATGGCAGTTGACCTGGGTGGGCACCTCGATCTGCCGGCTGACGCCGAACACGGCCTCCTCCAGGTCCAGCTCCATGATGTAGCGCAGGTCGGCGCCGCGCCGCGGACGACCGCGCCCGCCGCCACTGCGGCCGAAAATGTCACCGAAAATGTCGCCAAAAATGTCACCGACGTCGCCGAAACCGGCGCCGCCGCGACCGCCCATGCCGTTCTCGAAGGCCGCGTGGCCGTGCTGGTCGTACATTGCGCGCTTCGAGGCATCGGACAGTACCTCGTAGGCCTCCTTGGCCTCCTTGAACTTGTCCTGTGCCGTGGGATCGTCCGGGCAGCGGTCCGGATGGTATTTCATTGCCAGCCGGCGGAAGGATTTCTTCAGTTCGGCTTCGCTGACACTGCGCTCGACGCCCAGCACCTCGTAGTAGTCACGCTTGCTCATTCATGCATCCACACTGCTTGCCACGCCCCTGCCCTGCATTCAACAAACAGCCCGCGCGGGGAGGATTCCTGGCGCGGGCTGGTCAATCGGCCGTGCCGATGACGGTACCGATTATTGCTTGTCGTCCTTCACTTCGGTGAACTCGGCGTCGACCACGTCGTCGGGCTGGGCCGAGCCGCCCGGTGCGGATTGTGCGCCGGCATCGGCCGGGCCACCACCCTGTGCGGCAGCGTAAAGCGCCTGTGCCACCTGTTCCAGTTTCTCCACCTTGGCTTCGATCGCGGCCTTGTCATCGCCGTCCTTGACCTTCTCCAGATCGGACAACGCGCCCTCGATGCTGCTGAGCTGATCGGCCGGCACCTTTCCGCCGTGCTCCTTCAGTGCGCTGCGGGTGGCGTGCACCAATTGATCGGCCTTGTTGCGCGTGGCGACCAGTTCGTGGAACTTCTTGTCCTCTTCCTTGTTCGCCTCGGCGTCGGCCACCATCCGCTGGATCTCCTCCTCGGACAGGCCCGAGCCGGCCTTGATCTCGATCTTCTGTTCCTTGCCGGTCTTCTTGTCCTTGGCCGACACATGCAGGATGCCGTTCGCATCGATGTCGAAGGTGACCTCGATCTGCGGCATGCCACGCGGCGCCGCATCGATGCCCTGCAGATCGAACTTGCCCAGCGACTTGTTCGCGCTGGCGCGCTCGCGCTCGCCCTGCAACACGTGCACGGTCACCGCGGTCTGGTTGTCGTCGGCGGTGGAGAAGGTCTGCGAGGCCTTGGTCGGCACCGTGGTGTTCTTCTCGATCAGCTTGGTCATCACGCCGCCCATCGTCTCGATGCCGAGCGACAGCGGGGTGACGTCGAGCAGCAGCACGTCCTTGACCGAACCGCCGAGCACGCCACCCTGGATCGCCGCGCCCACGGCGACGGCCTCGTCCGGATTGACGTCCTTGCGCGGCTCCTTGCCGAAGAAGTCCTTCACCGCTTCCTGCACCTTCGGCATGCGGGTCTGGCCACCGACCAGGATCACGTCGTCGATGTCGGACACGCGCAGGCCGGCGTCATTCAGCGCGGTGCGGCACGGATCGATGGTGCGCTTGATCAGATCTTCCACCAGCGCCTCGAGCTTGGCCCGGGTCAGCTTGATGTTCAGATGCTTCGGGCCGGACGCATCGGCCGTCACGTACGGCAGGTTCACGTCGGTCTGGTGGTTCGAGGACAGCTCGATCTTGGCGCGCTCGGCGGCGTCCTTCAGGCGCTGCAGCGCGAGCGGGTCCTTGCGCAGGTCGATGCCCTGCTCTTTCTGGAACTCCTCGACCAGGTAGTCGATGACGCGCATGTCGAAGTCCTCGCCACCGAGGAAAGTGTCGCCGTTGGTGGCCAGCACCTCGAACTGCTTCTCGCCGTCGACTTCGGCGATCTCGATGATCGACACGTCGAAGGTGCCGCCGCCCAGGTCGTACACCGCGATCTTGCGGTCACCGCCCTTCTTGTCCAGGCCGTAGGCCAACGCGGCCGCGGTCGGCTCGTTGATGATGCGCTTGACGTCGAGGCCGGCGATCTTGCCGGCGTCCTTGGTCGCCTGGCGCTGGCTGTCGTTGAAGTAGGCCGGCACCGTGATCACCGCTTCGGTGATCGTCTCGCCGAGATAATCCTCGGCGGTCTTCTTCATCTTCATCAGCACTTTCGCGGCAATTTCCTGCGGCGCCATCTTCTTGCCGTCGGAGGTTTGCACCCAGGCATCGCCGTTGTCGTGCGCAATGACGCCATAGGGCACGATGTGCAGGTCCTTTTGCACTTCCTTGTCGGTGAACTTGCGGCCGATCAGGCGCTTCACCGCGTAGAAGGTGTTCTTCGGGTTGGTCACGCCCTGGCGCTTGGCCGAGGCGCCCACCAGCACTTCGCCGTCCTTGGTGAAGGCGACGATGGAGGGCGTGGTGCGGTCGCCTTCCGAATTTTCGATGACCTTGGTCGTGCTGCCGTCCATCACGGACACGCAGGAGTTGGTCGTGCCCAGGTCGATACCGATGATCTTGCCCATGCGTATGCTCTCCAAATCTATTTGCGGCCCCCGCGGCCGCGCTGGTTGTCAGATGGGGGTCTGCCTTGGCGATTCAATGCCGGCAAGGCCCCGGATGCGCTGCGTGGTGTTCGCCGCCGCACCGTTCAGGTGAGCGCAGGCGGCGGTGCCGCTCAGTCCTTCGCCACCGCGACCAGCGCGGGGCGCAGCAGGCGACCGTTCAGCACATAACCCTTCTGCAGCACGTTGACCACGGTGCCCGGCGCTTGGCCCGGTGCCTCGACCATGCTCACCGCATGGTGACGTTCCGGATCGAGTGGCTGACCCAGCGGGTCGACCTGCGCCATGCCGTGGTTCTCGGCTACCTTCAGCAGCGCCTTCAGGGTCAGGCCTAGGCCTTCGCGCATCGAGGCGAGGTCGCCGCCCTCGATCGCCAGGCCACTCTCCAGGCCGTCGTAGACGGGCAGCAACTCACTCAGGAGTTTCTCGTTGGCGAAGCGGCGGGCCTGCTCCAGGTCGCGATGCAGGCGGCGGCGCTGGTTCTCCAGTTCCGCATGTTCACGCAATACCGTCTCGCGCAACTCGGCATTGCTTGCTTCCAGCTCGGCCACGCGCGCCTGCAGGCCTTCCAGTTCGGTGGTCGTCGATTCGGCGGCTTGGCCTTGGGTCGGCGCCTCGCCCGACGACTGCGGATCGTTGTTCTGCATGCTCACTCCAAGCGATTGTCATGGCCGACATGGATGCCGACCGTCCAGATTTGCGAGAAACCCCGCCTCCCGCTGCGGTTATAGGGTCGTGGCGGCGCGATTCAAGGCGTCGCTGAGCAATCCGGCGGTGGCCTGTACCACCGGGATCACCCGCTCGTAAGCCATCCGGGTCGGGCCGATCACGCCGACCGCGCCGAGTACACGCCCCTGCGCGCCGTAACTGGCGGTAACCACGCTGCAACCGTCGAGGGCGGTGAAGCCGGATTCCTCGCCGATGAACAGGCGCACGCCCGGCGCCCGGGCGCAGACTTCCATCAGCTGCAGCAATTCATTCTTCTGCTGGAACGCCTCGAACAGCTCACGCAGGCGCTGCATGTCGGCCAGCTCGGAGTAGCCCATCAGGTTGGTCTGGCCACTGACCAGCACGTCCGGGCCGCTGGGGCCACTTGCCGGTGGCGCGAACGAGGCGGTGGCCAGTTCCACCGTGCTGGCCAGCAGCTGGTTCAGCTCGCTGCCGGTCTTGTGTACTTCGGCCAGCAGGTGGGCGCGGATGTCGTCCACACGCAGGCCGGCGAAGTGGCTGTTCAGGTAGTTCGCCGCCTGCTCTAGCTCGCGGCCGTCGAGCGGCCGGGCCAGTTGCACGATGCGGTTCTGCACCTGGTTGTCGCTGAACACCAGGATCACCAGCACCTGCGCTTCCGGCAATGCCACGAAATCGATGTGCCGCAGCGGAAAGTCGGTCTGGCGCGGCACCGTGACCACGCCGGCGAAATGGGTCATCGCCGACAGCAAGGTGGAGACATTGCCGAGCAGGTCGCGCGTGGTGGTCGGCCCCGGCGGCAGCTCACGCTGCAGGCGGGCCATTTCCGCACGCGGCAGCGGCTGCAGCTCGATCAGGCTGTCGACGAACAGGCGCAGGCCGCGCGGTGTCGGGACGCGCCCCGCCGAGGTGTGCGGCGAGACGACCAGGCCGGCATCCTCGAGATCGGCCATGATGTTGCGGATCGTCGCCGGGCTCACGTCCAGGCCGGACGAACGCGACAACGTGCGTGAGCCCACCGGCTCGCCGTCGACCAGGTACTGGGCGATCAGCGTGCGCAACAGGCTGCGCGCGCGTGAGTCGAGGTCGTGGCCATGCGGGTTGATCATGCTGTCGTAGCAATCCATGAGACCCGACAGAAATAAGGTCTGCGCGCGCGGCTTGCAAGTGGAACGTGTCCAGGAGCCATCCGGCTGCCGCTACAATCCCACCACCTCATCATCAGCCTGCCCATGCTCACTTCGCTCTACGTCCGTCATTTCGCCGTCGTCGAAGCCGCCGAGGTCGCGTTCGGCCCGGGCCTGACCGTGGTCAGCGGCGAAACCGGCGCCGGCAAGTCGTTGCTGGTCGACGCGCTGATGCTGCTGGCCGGCGCCCGCGCCGACAGCGGCATGGTGCGCGCCGGCAGCGATCGCGCCGAACTGGCTGCCGAGTTTGACCTGGCCGATCTGCCCGAGGCCCGCGACTGGCTGCAACGCGAGGAACTGGACGAGGACGGCGGCTGCCAGCTGCGTCGGGTGATCCGCACCGAAGGCAGTTCCAAGGCGTGGATCAATGGCCGCCCCGCGAACGCCCGCCAGCTTGGCGAACTGGCCGCGTTGCTGGTCGAGATCCACGGCCAGCACGAGCATCAGGCTTTGCTGTCACGCGCGCACCAACTGGCCTTGCTGGATGCCTACGCCGGTCATGACGGCCTGTTGGCGCAGGTGCGCGACGGCGCCGTGCAATGGCGCGAACTGGGTGTGCGCATGCGCAAACTCAGTGGTGGCGATGACCGCGACCAGCGCATCGAGCTGCTGCGCCACGAAATCGGCGAACTGGAAAAATGGGCGCTGCCGTCCGCCGAACTGGAAGAACTCGAGGCGAACCACAAGCGCCTCGCCAACGCCGGCCGCTTGGCCGAAGGCACCGCAGGCGTGGTCGAACTGCTCGATGGCGACAGCGAATTCGCGTTGCGCCGCGCACTCGGCCGGGCGCACGCCGAACTCGGCAAGCTTGCCGCGCTCGACGGCAAGCTGACCCCGCTGCTGGAATTGCTGGACAACGCCGGCATCGAACTCGGTGAAGCCGCTGACGGCCTGGCGCGCTACGCGCAGGATGTCGATCTCGATCCGGAACGCTACACCGAGGTCGACAATCACCTGGCCCGCCTGCACGAGCTGTCGCGCCGGCATCGGCTGCCGGTGGCCGAACTGCACGACCGGTTGGCTGCCCTGCATGCCGAGCTGGCCGAGCTCGAAGGTGCCGGTGACGCGCTGGAACAGCTGGCGGCGCAACGCCAGCGGCTGCAAGACGATTACGCCAGCGCGGCAGCCAGGCTCAGCGAGGCGCGCACGACAGCCGCCGCCAGGCTCGGCGACGAGGTCAGCGTGTTGATGGCCGAACTGGGCATGGCCGGTGGCTTGTTGCGCGCCGAACTGGAACCGGCTGCCGGCGGCGAACCGGATCCGCAAGGGTTGGAACGCTGCGAGTTGCTGGTAAGCGCCAACCCCGGCCAGCCGCCGCGCCCGCTGCGCAAGGTAGCCTCCGGCGGCGAACTGGCCCGCATCAGCCTGGCGATCGAAGTCGCCACCCTGGGCAAGGACACCGTCGGCAGCATGATCTTCGACGAGGTCGACACCGGCATCGGCGGCGCGGTCGCCGAAGTGGTCGGACAGAAACTGCGCGCGCTGGGCACCCAGCGCCAGGTGCTGTGCGTCACCCACCTGCCGCAGGTGGCCGCCCAGGGCCATGCGCACTTGCGGGTCAGCAAGCACAGCGACGGCGACTCCACCCGTACGCAGATCGAAAAGCTCGATGCCGCTGGCCGCCGCGACGAGCTGGCGCGCATGCTGGGTGGCGTCGAGATCACCCGCGAGACGCGGGCTCACGCGAAACAGATGCTGGAGCGGGCGCAGACCGCCTGATGCGACGAGGCCGTGTCACCCGGCCGGCGACAACATCCCGCGCTCGGTCGCCATCCGGTACAGGTCCAGTTCCGAACCCGCACCCAGCTTGCCCATCAGGCTGGCGCGGTGGATGTAGACCGTCTTCTGGCCGATCCCCAGTTCCGCCGCCACCTGCTTCGGGGCACGGCCACCGGCCAGCAGCAGGAACACCTCGCGTTCGCGCGTGGTCAGCCGGTTGATCGGATCCAGTGCCGCATTCGGCTGGTCGGCCCGGCGCTGGCGCAAATCCGAACTGAGGAAGCACTCGCCCTGCATCACCGCGCGCAGGCCGGCGACCAGTTCTTCCGGCGCCACGCCCTTGGTGACGTAACCGCTGGCGCCGCGGCGCAGTGCCTCGGACACGTACGGCTCGCCATCGTGCATGCTCAACACCACGATGTGGGTTTGCGAGTGGACGCTGAGCAGGTGTTCGATCAGCGGCAGCCCGCTGCCGTCAGGCAGGGACAGATCCAGCGCGACCAGGTCGGGACGCCAGTGACTGACCGCCTCGACCGCATCGTCGGCGCTGCGGCACTCGGCCACCACGTCGAGATCCGACTCCATCTCGATCAGCCGCTTGAAGCCCTCGCGAACGATGGCATGGTCATCGACCAGAACAATGCTGTACATCCCGCTACTTTACACAGAGATTTCACTGTTATGCACATCCGGCTTGCCAACGGCGTGGCCAACCACCGTGGCACGGCGCGCATGTAACATCCGCGCATGCGCCTGAAACCCCTACGCCTGCCCGACTCCGGCCCTTTGCTCGCTGCAGGCTACCTGCTGTTGTGGCTGCTGTTGTGGCTGACCGTGCAGCCGTACTGGATGCTGCCGTATGGTCTGCGCTTTGGCGCCCTGTTGCTCACCCCGGTGCGCTACTGGGGCTGGCTGCTGGGGGGCGAACTGGTCGCCACCGCCGGCATCAGCGTGGCCCATGGCCTGCCGCTGGGTTGGTTCGGTTTCGCTGTCGACGAATTGCCCGAGCCGTTGGTGATGGCCGCCGGCCTGTGGCTGTTGCGGCGGTTCAACCTGCACGCCAGCCTGCACAGTCCGCAGGAGGTGACCCGCCTGCTGCTTTCGGTGGTACTGGTGGTGACCGCAACCACCGCCGTCGATGCAGCGCTGCTGGCGCTGGTCAGCACGCCGAGTTCGCCCGAACTGATGATCCGCGTACTCGGCGAGGAACTGCTCAGCCATTACCTGGGCATCCTGCTGATCGTGCCGTTGATGATCATGCTGTTGCGCACCCGGATCGAACAACGCGCCCTGGCCAGCCTGTTCATGGATGGGCTGCTGGTGATGCTGCCTTCCATGACGATCCTGCTGGTGCTGTCCGAGCAGGCCGCGCCCCAGCCGCAATTCGCCCGCGTGCTGTCGCTGGCACCGGTGCTGTTCTTCGCCTTTCGCCACGGCTGGCGCGGCGCCAGCCTGGCCATGCTGATCACCAGCCTCGGCATGACCCTGGTCGACCAGCACCTGGGCCATGCTCCATCGAACGCCGCGGCCTACCTGTTTCTGGCGGTGGCCGGAACCGGCGCGCTGATGCTGGGGTCGGCCACCGATGCGTTGCGTCGAAGCAGCGAACGGGTGGCCGAGCAGAACGTCTACCTGGGCGCGGTCAACCGCCGGCTGGACCAACTGGCCCATCAACTGCGCGACGCCGCCCGCGGCAACCTGCAGGCGGACGAGAACCAGCGCCGCCACCTGGCCGCCGAATTGCACGACGAACTGGGCCAGAACATCACTGCGATCCAGACTCACGTGAAGCTGGCCCAGACGCGCCTGCACCAGGCCGGCATGGAGGACATCAGCACCTCGATCAATACCATCCTGGCGCATATGCGGCGCGCCCTGCACCGCCTGCTGGACGACCTGCGCCCCGCCGTGCTGGATGAGTTCGGATTGCTGCGTGCTCTCGATGAAGGCCCCATCCGCGATCTGCTCAATACTGCCGGGATGACCTACCACACCGAACTGCACGGCGACCCGCGCCTGCTGGACGACGACACCCGCACCGCGATCTACCGGCTGGTGCAGGAAAGCGCGACCAATGCCGTCAAACACGCCAAGGCCAGTGAGTTCAGGTTGCGCCTGCGTATCGGTGAGCGCCAAGGCATAGCGGTGGCCCTGCTCGACCTGCGCGACGACGGCGCTGGCCTGCCCAGCCGACTGCCCCGCGGCGGTCGCGGCCTTCAAGGCATGCGCGACCGGGTCACCTCGCTCGGTGGGCAGTTCCGCCTGCGCCCCGCCCCGGCCGGTGTCCACCTGCGAATTTTGCTGCGCGGCAACAACTCTCCTTCCGAGAGCAACCGGCAAAACTAGGAATTTTTCCGATACCGGAAACGTGAAGCCCTCGTTAGGATCTGTCCATCGATGTGGGGGAGCCACCATCGCAAGATGGTGGATCAGAGTCACCGTGGGGACGGGGGCTCTGAAACAACGGCAGGACGCCGTTTCGCCGCTACCTGGCGAGAGTCAAAGGCAATAGCGAGCCATTCGCGTTGCCAACCGACAGGTAGGGGAGCAGCCGCGGGCGGACAGGAGTCCTCCTCGCGGCTTTTTTATGCCCGCTTTTCACCGCCAGGTATTCCTGGCGGCACTCGACAGTCGCGACTCTTCACTCTTTGCGGGGAGCGCGCTGCTTCGGCCGCACGTACAGCACCAGACTGTGATCCTCGATCACATACCCGTGCTTCGCCGCTATCTCATGCTGCAGGCGTTCGATCTCCTCGCTGACGAACTCAATCACTTTCCCGCTGTCCACATCGATCATGTGGTCGTGATGTTTGCCGCGGTCGAGTTCGTAGACAGCCTGGCCACCTTCGAAATTGTGCTTGACGATAATGCCTGCCGCCTCGAACTGGGTCAGCACGCGGTACACCGTGGCCAGGCCGATGTCTTCCTGGTGGGCAAGCAATTTTTTGTAGACGTCTTCGGCGGTGAGATGCTGTACGCCCTCCTCGTCGAAGATTTGCAGGATGCGCATGCGTGGGTGGGTCACCTTGAGGCCAACCCGGCGCAGCTCTTTGGTTTCCTGTTCCATGCCCCACCTCCGCACACGGCGTTTCCGAGCCGGTAGTGTATCATCCGACACCTTCATGATCCGGACGCAACACGCATGCAAAAGCTGATCACCCTGCTGGTTTTCGCCGTGCTGGCGCTTTCCATTGCCGGCTGCCATATCGTCTACAAACCCGACGTGCAGCAAGGCAACCTGCTCGACAAGAAAACGGTGGATCAGCTCAAGCCCGGCCTGACCAAGCATCAGGTATTGGTACTGATGGGGACGCCCTCGGTAAGCACGCCGTTCGACCAGAGTCGTTGGGACTACGTATCGACACTGTCGCACCGTGGTGGCACCATGAAAGTGCGCACGTTCACCCTGACCTTCAACAACGACACGCTGGTGCGCACCGAGGGCGATTTCTTTGCGCAGGATGCCCAGCAGCTGGTCAAGGACAGCAAGAAGTACAACGCCGGCTATCCGGTCAATGAGACCCAGGGCGACAAGAGCACGTCGCCGGACGACAAGAAGAATGACGGCGGTTTCGGCCAGGGCGGCAACCAGGGCAGCAACGACGGCCATTGATCGGGGCGGTTCATCCAGCCCGGTCGGCTTTCAGCGGGCGCGCCGGCGGCGGGCCTCCATCGGATCAAGCAGCAGTGACCGGTAGATCTCGATCCGGTCGCCTCCCCGTACGAGCCGGTCCGGCGCCACTTTTCGCGAGAAGATGCCAAGGCGAGCCGGATCGATCGCACCGTCCGGAAGCATGACGACAATCCCCGAGGCATCGATCGCCTGCATCACCGTGCTGCCCTCGATCAGCTCGACCCGGCGCTGGATCGGTTGCTCCGTCCCTGCGTAAACCACCTCGACGCAAATCGTGCGCTCAGCCATAGACACGCTCGGCTTCGCGGCAGAAGTCACCCACCATGCGTCCGGCCAGCCCCTGGAAACCCAGCTTCAGCGCGCTGCCACCAAGTCGGCCGGCGTAGTCGAAGTCCAGCGCAAACGCGACCTTGCAGCCGGCATCGCCGAGGGCGATGAAGTCCCATACGCCTTCAAGGCTGCGGAACGGGCCGTCGACCAGATCCATCCGCAGGCGCCGCGGCGGATCGATCGTGTTGCGCGTGGTGAAGCTCTGGTGGAACCCGGCAAACTTGAGATCCAGCCGCGCCACCAGCACATCCTCCTTGCGCTCGATGACCTCGGCCGCGGCACACCAGGAGAAGCGCTTTGGGTATGCTTCAACTTCATTGACCAGGTCGAACATCTGCGCTGGCGAATACTTCACCAACGCGCTGCGACGAATTTCGATCACGGCAACCTCTTCACATCACGCTTGGTCTGGCCCGATATGCGGCCGGATCGGCATCAGGGCAACAAGGCCCGAGTTTAACGGACATGGCCAAGGCAAAGGACAAGGACAACAACAACAAGGGCGGCGGCACCATCGCGCTCAACAAGCGTGCGCGCTTCGAATACCACATCGACCAGCGCTTCGAGGCCGGCGTCGCGCTGCAGGGCTGGGAGCTGAAAGCATTGCGTGCGGGCCGGATCAACTTCGGCGACAGTTACGCGGTCGTCCTGAAGAACGAGATATTCCTGGTCGGCGCATCGATCCCGCCGCTGATCAGCGCCTCCACCCACGTCATCGCCGAGGACCGGCGCACCCGCAAGCTGCTGCTGCATCGCAAGGAGATCGATCAGCTGGTCGGCGCCGTCGAGCGCAAGGGCTACACCCTGGTGCCCACCGCGATGTACTGGAAAGGCAACAAGGTGAAAGTCGAGATCGGCCTAGCCCGCGGCAAGCAGGAACACGACAAGCGCGACACCGAAAAACAGCGTGACTGGCAGATCGAGAAGCAGCGCACCATGCGTTCGCACAATCGCGCCGCCTGAATCCACCGCAGCAAAACCACAAAAAAACCCCCGATCGCTCGGGGGTTTTGCGTTGGTGGAGGTGGCGGGAGTCGAACCCGCGTCCGAAGGCGTTAAATGCCCGGATCTACATGCTTAGCTCACCGTTCGATCTCGTTCCGCGACAAGCACGATGGGCGAAGCGCACCGCGGAACCAGCCTGATTGATTTAGCCTAGAACCGCCAGGCGGCAGCGTTCGGCGATCTCATGATAATGACCCTACACCGACGAGCATGAGCACAAGTGGGTTCGGGGCTTACGCCTTAAGCGGCGAGAGCGTAGTTGTCGTCGTTGGCAACTATGAGTTTGCTGCTGGATTAACGAGGAAAGCTGCCCCCTCGGCATGCACCAAGTCATCTCACTACCCCCGTCGAAGCCAGGACACCCCCGGGGAAAACGGTATGACCACGCCAGTATATGGGGGCGATGGCCACAACAGCAATGTCGGCCGATGCAGCCGGCACGAGTACCTGATGTGCTGCGCAAACATTGACCACTCCTGAGCGGAGTGTTGTTCACGCGTTAAAGCAACGTCTATACTTGGTGGCTTACATGACCCTGTACCCGTCGCACTCGTGGGAATGATCTCGATGACTCGATTGCAATTGCTTGGCCTGGCCGTGGCCACAGTCCTCTTCGCCGCCACCAGCGTTCATGCTGAAGGCGACAAGGCTGCCGGACGCAAACTCATTTATACGTGCGCCGGTTGCCATGGGATACCTGGCTACACCAACGCCTACCCGCAGTACCCGGTGCCGAAGATCGCCGGCCAGAACGAGCAGTACATCGTCAATGCGCTGCAGGGTTACCAGAGCGGCGACCGCAAGCACCCGACCATGGATGCGCAGGCACAAAGCCTGTCCGCGACGGACATCCAGAACATTGCCGCCTATCTTTCCAGTCTCGCCAAGTAAGTTGCCAAGGACTTCCCGCATGAAACGTGCGATTACCCTGCTTTCATTCGGCGCCATCCTGGCGTTCGCTTCCACCCAGCTGCTTGCCTCCGGCAACGCCGAGAACGGCAAGCAGAAGGCGGCCACCTGCTTCGCCTGCCACGGTGTCGACGGCAATTCGATCGACCCGCAGTACCCGCGCCTCGCCGGCCAGTACAACCTGTATCTGCAGCGCGTGCTGCACGAGTACAAGGATGGTCAGCGCAATAATCCGATCATGAAAGGCATGGTAGCCACGCTGTCCGACCAGGACATCGAGGACGTCGCCACGTATTTCTCCAGCCTGCCGAGCAAGCTGGATACGCTGAAGGGCCACATCAGCGGCGACAAGTAAACCTGCTGCCACGCTGCAGGAAAACAAAGGCCCGCTTCGGCGGGCCTTTGTTTTTGCGCGATCCGGACCTGGTTCAGGCAATCGCCGACTTGCCTTCGGCCTTGCTGTAGTAAGGCTTTTCGCCGACGGCGTGGTTGGTGGCGTCGCGTACCGCGGTGATTTCCGGCACCCGCTCGCGCAAGGTCTTTTCCACGCCCTGTTTCAGCGTCACGTCGACCATGCCGCAGCCATGGCAGCCGCCGCCGAACTGCAGCAGCACCGCACCATCAGCGTCGATCTCCAGCAGACTGACCCGGCCGCCGTGCGAGGCCAGCTTCGGGTTGATCTCCGCTTCCAGCACGTAGCGCACACGCTCGATCAAACCTGCTTCTGCACCCGGTACGTTACCCTTGATCTTCGGCGCGCGGATGTTGAGCTGGCCACCGGTGGCATTCGGCTCGAAATCGATGCTGGCGTGGTCCAGCCAGCTGGCACTGTCGCCGTCGACATGGAAGTCGAAGCCGGCGCACTCGATCGTCCACTCGCCGCCGGCCAGGTCCGCGGGTTCGCAGAATTCCAGCTCGCAGTTGGCTGCCGGCGTGCCCGGCGAAGTCACCCGCAGGCGGATACCCAACCCGTCAATGCCTTGCTGTGAGAGAAGCCGCAGAAAATGCTGCTGCGCGCGTTCGGAAATGTCGATCATGCCTGCTCCAGTATCACCAAACGGGCGCCGGTTAAGCCTCACCGGCGAAACAGCACCATTTTAGTCCTGTTTCGAGTTTCATGTGCGCTTTGACTTTTGCGTGCACAACTTCGACGCTTCGCATCCTCAAGACTTTCAGCCCCGACGGAGATCCCATGAACGTGAACGATCTGGCCACCCGGCACTGCCAGCCGCGCAAAGGCAAGGAACATGCGCTGGGCGGCGCCCAGGTGGCCGAGCTGTTGCAACAACTGCCGTCGGGCTGGCAGTTGCGCGGTGACGGTGCAGCCATCGTCAAGGACTTCAGGTTTGCCGACTTCCATCACACGCTGGGCTTCATCAACGCGGTGGGCTTCATGGCCAATCAGGAAGACCACCACCCGGATCTCGAAGCCGGCTACGGCCATTGCCAGGTGTTGTGGTCGACCCATGACGTTGGCGGACTGTCGCTGAACGACTTCATCTGCGCCGCGCGGGTCGAGGCCTTGCTGGCGCGCTGATCAGAAGTCGGTACGCGATTTTTCCTTCATCCACAGCAGCCGCTTGCCTTTCACCGACAGCACGTCGAGGAAATCCTTCAGATCGTCCGGCAGAGGCGCGGAAAAGCTGTAGGAGCGCCCGTCCAGATCGAAGCTCATATGCGCGGCGTGCAGGAACATCCGGTTCAAACCCATCTCGCGGAAGCGCTTGTTCATCTCGCGATCGCCGTATTTCGGATCACCGGCCAGCGGATGGCCGATATGTGCCGCGTGCACGCGGATCTGGTGGGTGCGGCCGGTGCCCAGCGTGGCCTGCATCAGGCGGGCGCTGGGGTACTGTTCCATTTCCCGGAAAAACGTCAGTGATGGCTTGCCGTTGTCGGCCACACGCACCATCCGCTCACCGCCCTGCATGACCGATTTCAACAACGGCGCATTGACGTCGAACTTCGCCTTGGACGGGTGACCGAGCATCAGGCACAGATACTGTTTGGTGACTTCACCGGCACGGATCGCCGCCTGCAGGCCGGTCAGCCCGGCCCGGGTGCGGGCAAATACCAGCACGCCGCTGGTATCGCGGTCGAGCCGGTGCACCAGCTCCAGGTGTTCCTGTGGCCGCGCCGCACGCAGCAGCTCGATCGCGCCATGACTGACCCCGCTGCCGCCGTGGCTGGCCACGCCGGCGGGTTTGTCGATGACCAGGAAATGCTTGTCCTCGAAAATGATCGACTCGGCCACTGATGCCACCAGGCCGCTGGCCGGCGCACGCTCCTCCGGCCGTTCCGCCACCCGCACGGGGGGAATCCGCAGCGTATCACCATCAGCGAGACGGGTATCCGGCTTGGCCCGCTTGCCGTTCACGCGCACCTGGCCGGTACGCAAAAGCCGGTAAATCATGCTCTTGGGCACACCCTTGAGCAGGGTTACCAGCGCGTTGTCGATGCGTTGGCCGTCCCGCTCGGGGCCGATCTCGACTTGACGTACACCGTGAGGTGCGTCATGGGAAGTTGCCGTCTGCATTGAAAAAAACCTGCTTAAATAGGATACTCGGCGGGCGCTACATTCTGCCCATCGAAGTCTGGATCGGGTCGAATGCCCGCCCGTAACGTCGGCGAGGATTGCTCCGGTGCCTTCGGGCGGCCGGTCGCGACTCCCTTTCATCGTAACGGTTTGGGCTGCTGTTTGTCCGATGCCATTGCGGTGTCGGGGCGGCGGGCGCAGCTGACCGAATCATCCCGACGCCGGAAACGGTGCCGTTTTTTTGCCGCTTAACCGCAGCGGCGCGATCCCCGGCAGGCCGCCATTGTGGCGCCACCGTGGCGCGCGACGCGCGGCCAAGCCGAGGATTACCACCATGAAACGTATGTTGATCAACGCGACTCAGCGTGAAGAGTTGCGCGTGGCCATTGTCGATGGCCAGAACCTGTACGACCTGGACATCGAAATCCCTTCGCGGGAACAGAAAAAGTCCAATATTTACAAGGGTCGAATCACTCGAGTTGAGGCTTCGCTCGAAGCCTGCTTCGTTGAGTATGGCGCCGAGCGCCACGGCTTCCTGCCGCTGAAGGAAATCTCCCGTGATTACTTCACCGCGGGCATGGACCCGCACAAGGCGAACATCCGCGAACTGATCAAGGAGGGTCAGGAAGTCGTCGTGCAGGTGGAAAAGGAAGAACGCGGCAACAAGGGCGCTGCCCTGACCACGTTCATCAGCCTGGCCGGCCGCTACATGGTGCTGATGCCGAACAACCCGAAAGCCGGTGGCGTCTCGCGCCGGATCGAGGGCGAGGATCGGCAGGCGCTGAAGGAAGCGCTCGACCACGTCACCGTGCCTGACGACGTCGGCCTGATCGTGCGCACCGCCGGCCTCGGCCGCGATGCCGAAGAGCTGCAGTGGGACCTGGACTACCTGCTGCAGCTGTGGAAGTCGATCTCCGAAGCGGCCAACAAACAGAAGGCGCCGTTCCTGATCTATCAGGAGTCGAAGCTGTTCATCCGTGCCCTGCGCGACTACCTGCGCAGCGACATCGGCGAAATCCTGATCGACGACGAATCACTGTACAACGACGCCCGCGACTTCATGCAGCAAGTGATGCCGAACGCGCTGCGCAAGCTCAAGCTGTACCGCGACGACACCCCGCTGTTCACCCGCTACCAGATCGAGACCCAGATCGAGAGCGCGTTCGACCGCCAGGTACGCCTGCCGTCGGGCGGTTCGATCGTGATCGACCAGACCGAAGCGTTGACCGCGATCGACGTCAACTCGTCCAAGGCGACCAAGGGCAGCGACATCGAGGAAACGGCGTTCAACACCAATTGCGAAGCCGCGGTGGAAATCGCCCGCCAGGCGCGCATCCGCGATGCCGGCGGCCTGCTGGTGATCGACTTCATCGACATGGACAGCCCGAAGCACCAGCGTGAGGTGGAAGATCGCCTGAAAGATGCGCTGAAACTGGATCGCGCCCGCGTACAGATCGGCCGCATCTCGCGCTTCGGTCTGCTCGAGATGTCGCGCCAGCGACTGCGTCCGAGTCTCGGTGAGGCGACCCAGATCACCTGCCCGCGCTGCGAAGGTCATGGCCACATCCGCGGCGTGGAATCGCTGTCGCTGTCGACCCTGCGCCTGATCGAAGAACATGCGATGAAGGACAACACCGGCCAGGTGCTGGTGCAGGCGCCGAGCAGCGTCGCCAACTTCCTGCTCAACGAGAAGCGTGCCAGCGTGGTCGAGATCGAACTGCGCCACAAGGTGCACGTGATGATCGTCGCCGACGAGAAGCTGGAGACCCCGCATATCGAGATCCAGCGCATCCGCGAAGCGGACATGGGCGAGCACAGCAAGCCCAGCTACGAGCGCCTGACCACGGTGGAAACGGCCGAGCTGCCGAAGATGGGCCAGGCCCTGGGCAGCGGCGAACTGCCTGCGGTGAGCGGTATCGTGCCGGCCAGCCCGGCACCTGTGCGCGAAGAAATCGTCGCGCCGATTGCCCCGGCACAGCCTGCTGCGCGGCGTCAGCCGGTGGCGGCACCGGCCGCACGTACCGCGCCGAGCGGCGGCGTCATCGCACGCCTGCTGGGCTGGTTCCGCAACGCGGAAGCAGCCGCACCGGCGCCGGCGCCGAAACGCGCTGACAGCAATAACGACGGCGGCAACCGCAATCGTCGCGACGAACGCGGCAATCGCGCGGTCAATGGTGCAAACGCGTCATCGTCGCGCCAGCCGCGGCGCGAAACGACCCAACAGGGCTCGCCGAAATCCGCCGCCCAGCAGCAGGCCCGCAGCAACCGTCAGCGCAACAACGAGGCTCAATCGCGTCCGCCGCAGCAGGCACAGGTGCAGACTGCCAAGGCGGAGCGCCAGCCCAAGCCGGCTGCGGGCGAAAACAACCAGGCACGGGCGGCCGAGCGCAAGCCGAGCCCGCAGCAGCAGGCGAAAACCGAGCGACAGCCACGGGTCGCCCCCCATGAGCACCCCACCGCCGCTCCGCTGGACGACGCGGCCAAAGAGGCCGAACTTCTGCTCACGCCGCCGGCCGCGTCGACTGCACCGGAGTCCGCCGAGAGCGCAATGGATGCCGAGGGCAGCCAGTCGCGCCGTCGTCGTGGACGTCGCGGCGGTCGCCGCCGGCGCCGTCATGAAGAAGCCGGCGCGAACGGCGCGGGCATCGATAGCGAGCAGGCACAGGCGCTCGATGATGAGGATCGTGACGAAGCCACCGCTGCTTCTGCCACGGCGGTCACCACGGTCGTACGCAGCGAGCAACCGCCGCGTGAATCGTCGTCCGCGGCCATGGCTTCAGGCGACGTGGACGTGGCCGGCCATGCCATTCCGGCAGTTCGCCAACCGATGGTTGCCCAGCCGATCGAAAAGCCCGTTACTACCACGGTTGCAGCGGCAGTCAGCGCCGCCATGCCCGCCGCCACAGCCTTCAACCTGCCTACCCTGCCGCCGATCCCCGACCAGGTGAAGTCCGCGGCGGCAACGAACGCCGTTGACGAGCAGGATATCGTCAGGATCACTCCCACGGCTGCTCCCGCTGCGCCGAAGCCTCAAGCTGCTTCGACCAATGTGCCCCAAGTGGACGCTCACGCCGCAGGGGTAGAATCCGCCCCCGCCGCACCGGCAACCATCACCACGACTACGGTGACGCCGACGACGATCAGCGGGCCAGCCTTCGACGCAGAGCCGGCGGTGGTGCGGCCAGCCCCGGTAGCGGCGACTCCGGCAAGCCCGGCAGTCGTTGCTCCTGTGACTCCCGCTCCGATTGCAGCGCCAGCTCCTGCGCCGTCTGCAGCGACGTCCCCGACGGTGGCCACTCCGGTCGCCCAGCAGGAAGACCATCCGGTCAGCGTGACGATACCTGCGGCCACGGTCGACGTTTCTGAAAAGCCGACGGTTGCCAGCCCGATAGCTTCGCTGCCGTTGCCCAAGCAAGGCGACTTGCTGGCCCAGCCGATCCATCCGGCAAAGCCGACACCGCCGGCTGACGAAGCAGGCAAACCGGCATCGTCGCTGTCGCACGACGAGCCTGATGCGCACAAGAACGACTCGCACGGCTGAGTCGCCGCAGCACCGCGCCACACCAATAAAAAACCGGACTCGCGTCCGGTTTTTTATTGCCTGGAGCCACGCAGCAACGCATCCGCCGTATCAGTTGCCGACGTGGTGATTCGGCGTATCGATCAGGCCGTGCACCGTCATCAGATGGGCAAGGCTAAGCACATGGTCCACATGCAGCTTTTCCATCAGGCGTTGCTTGTAAGTGGATACGGTCTTCGGGCTCAGATTGAGCTGCTCGCCGATGATCGTCAACGGCTTGCCGCGAACCAGCATCATCGCTACCTCGAGTTCGCGGCTGGACAGTACGTCGAACGGCGAGGCACTACCGTCGAGAGTGGCCAACGCAAGCTGCTGCGCAACCGCAGGGGCAAGATAACGACGGCCACCGGCCACTTGGCGCACCGCGGATACCAGTTCGTCGGCACTGCAGCCCTTGGTCAGGTAACCAAGCGCGCCGGCATCGAGCAGGCGCTTGGGAAAGCGTGCGTCATCGACCACCGTCACGATGACGACATGCGTGGACAGCTTCGAGCGGCAGACGCGCTCGGTGAGCTCGATCCCGCTCATGCCGGGCATGTGCACGTCGACCAGGGCGATGTTCGGCGTCAACGTCCGGATCAGGTGCAGGCCATCCTCGGCACTGCCCGCTTCGCCGCTGACACTGATGTCCGGCTGTTGCTGCAGGATCATTCGGAAGCCGGTGCGAACCAGCTCGTGATCGTCCACCAGGACCACATTGATCACTTGACGCCCTCCTTGGTTGGGCTGCATGAAATTAGGCCGCACGGCGCCTCATTGCAAGCAGTTCGGTACTTCCGTTGTATGGCACGAGATCCGGCTCCTCTGCGGCGCGCAGGCACGGTGGCGCGGCATCATGGCGTGATATGGACCCCAAGCCGAAAGATGCTCAGGCGGCCAGTGCGTCGGCCGCGTTGCTTTTGCTTTCGTCGCCGTCGTCGGCGTAGCGCGCCAGCACGATCGTGGAAATCGGCCCCGGCATTTCCACCCGGACCTGGCGCCCGAGGCGCTGATGCTCGTCGCGAGCCATTTCCCGGGCAAGCTTGATTGCCGCCCCCAGCTGCAGGTCACTGAACAACGTGATCCGGCAGCGGCAAACACGCCAGTCACCCGCGGCTGATTGCTCCAGCGAAATCGTCACCATGACACCCACTCCCCCTTCCAGTGAGGAACCTGGCAGCGACACGACCGATCGGTCATCCGATGCCTTCATCGTCCGGGCACAATGTGTCATGGTCGGAAGGCCCGATATGTCGGCCGCCACCCACACGCGTTGTGCGGGAAGCACAGTGCGACAACCCTGCTGGCTGCCCGATGTCCAGAACATCACTCTGTTTGTTGGTTCGAGTCCCCTCTTGGGCTCCCGTCGCGAGTCCAACGAGGCTGATACCACGACGCATACAAAAAAACCGCCAACTGGCGGTTTTCCTGTCTGCTGCGGTTTCAGCGATTGCTCACTGAAACCTTCATTGGTGCCCAAGAGGGGACTCGAACCCCTACGACTTGCGTCGCTACCACCTCAAGGTAGTGCGTCTACCAGTTCCGCCACCTGGGCAGGTGTGTTGCTCAGTGCCTGGCCGGCGGCTCGGTGGCTGCCGGTACCTCGCCCTGACTCTGGGTCGGGGCGGGGGTTGCCGCCGGCTGTGCGGCCGGGACGGCGTTGTTGGTTGCAGCGGGGGCCGCTGCCGGTACTTCCGAGCCAGCCGCCGGCGCGGATGGGGTCGTCTTGCCGGCAGACGGTTTGTCGGCGAGCGCGGCCATCACGCCCAGATCTTCCGCATTGGTATGCGGCGCGCCGTTGCCATGCAGGTAGATGCCCATGCCGAGACTGAGCAGGAAGAACAAACCCGCAAGCACGCCGGTGGCACGCGTCAGGAACGTGGACGAACCACGCGCGCCGAACACCGTGGCCGACGCGCCGCCGCCGAAGCCCGAGCCGGCATCGGCGCCAGCGCCGTTCTGCAGCAGGATCAGCACGATCATCGCCGCAGCGATCAGAATGTAAAACACGCTGAAAATGACGAACATAAGGTTTCTATTGAGCCTGTAGCGCCTGATGCGCCGCGGCGCAGATTCCAAGGAAGTCGGATGCGGTCAGAGAGGCACCGCCGATCAGCCCTCCGTCCACGTCCGCCTGCGCGAACAATTCCGCGGCATTGGCCGCCTTGACACTGCCGCCGTAAAGCAGTCGGGTCAGACGGGCAATCATAACATCTTCCTTTTCCAGTTGGCTACGAATGAAGGCGTGCACTTGCTGCGCCTGCTCCGGGCTGGCGGTGTGGCCGGTGCCGATCGCCCAGACCGGCTCGTAGGCGATTACCGCGGTGTCGAAACTGGCCACGCCATTGAGCGCCAGCACCGCCTGCAGCTGCCGTGCGATGACCGCTTCGGTTTCACCGGATTTACGCTGTTCCAGGGTCTCGCCCACGCACAGGATCGGGGTCAGGCCACCGGCACGGGCCGCAGCAAATTTGCGTGCGACCAGTTCGTCACCTTCGCCGTGATACTGGCGGCGCTCGGAATGCCCGACCAGCACCCAGCGCGCGCCGATGTCCGCCAGCATGGCGGCGGAGACTTCGCCGGTATATGCGCCCTGCCCCTCATGCTCGCTGACGTCCTGCGCGCCCACGCCCAGGCCGGAGTCGGCGTGCTGCCAGGCCAGTTCGGCCACGTACGGAAACGGCGGGAATACGGCCACATCGATATCATCCGGCATGCCGGTGGCGATGTCGTTCATCAGGGCCTTGGCCATCGAACGGCTGCCGTGCATTTTCCAGTTGCCGGCGACGAATTTCTTGCGCATGTGCTGCTTCCGTTGCGGTCAAACCGCAAGCTTACCGATGGCCCCGGATATGGGCAAACCTATACTGCCTACTGGCGCCGCTCGGCCGGCCCGGTCAAGAATGACGATTCGCCACATGGAACGCCGCATGCCGCCTCCCCGCCCGCTCAGCTTGATCACTGGTGCCTCGTCCGGCATCGGTGCCGCGTTTGCCCGGCAACTCGCCGCGCTCGGCCACGACCTGGTGCTGACCGCGCGCCGCGCCGATCGGCTGGAAGCTCTCGCCACTGAACTTCGCGGACAACATGCCGTCCAGGTCACCGTGCTGCCGCACGACCTCGCTGACCCGGCCACGCCACGGGCACTGTGCGATGCGCTGGAACAGCGTGACCTGCAGGTCGACTGGTTGATCAACAACGCCGGGTACGGCGTACCCGGCACCTTCGTCGCCAACGACTGGGCGACCCACGCGGACTTCCTGCAGGTACTGCTGACCGCGCCCACCGAACTGACGTGGCGGTTGCTGCCGGGCATGCGCCAGCGCGGTCATGGCCGCATCATCAACGTCGCCTCGCTCGCCGGGCACGTCCCGGGTCCGGCCGGGCACACCTTGTACGCCGCCAGCAAGGCCTACCTGATCAAGTTCTCGCAGTCGCTGGCACTGGAAAACCGCGCGGCCGGGGTGAACGTCTGCGCACTCTGCCCCGGCTTCACCTGGTCGGAATTCCACGACATCACCCGCACCCGCGACAAGATGAACAAACTGCCCGGCTTCATGTGGCTGAGCGCGGACGAGGTGGTGCACCAGGGCATCGCGGCGATCGAACGCGGCGACGCCGTGTACATCCCGGGCCGGGTCAACCGGACCATCAAGGCCGTCATCCAGTTGCTGCCGGACCGATTGGCCATGTGGCTTTCCGCGCGGGAGTCGAAACGCTACCGGAATACCCAGATCTAGCTTCGCGAATCTGCGTCGCCGGCTACTGTTCTTCCGCACACACCATCGGCCTTCATCGAATGTCCCTGTTCCCTACCCAGATGCGCCCGTTGCCTTATCGCAAGCCCATCGAAGGTCGCGATTACTGGGTGGTCGACGACGTGCTGCCGAATGCCGACGAGGTGCGCGCCCGCTGCCTGGCCAAGACCGACTGGGAAATGGGTTATCCGTACACCGGCGAGGTATGGCCGGGCATGCGCGCCATGCCCGCCTTGCTCGACGAAGAGCTGGCCGCATTGGATGCGCAGGTGTGCCGGCTGACCGGCGCGAAGAAAGTCTGGGTCGAGCAGACCGGGACCGGTATCCGGCTCAACCATAATTGCGTGCAGGTGGTCGGCTCGGTCGAAGGCTCGGTCAAGCCGCATACCGATTCATCGAACCTGTGCCGCTACGCCGCCGTGCTGTATCTCAACCCCGGCGTGCCGGAGCAGTGCGGCACCAGCTTCTTCCGCCAGCGCATGCCCGGCGGCCAGTTCGGCGGCAATATCGTGCTGCCGCCGCACCGCAACCTGGCCGAGGCGCTGGGTAATCGCTTCGTGCAGCCGAATTCGTTTGTCGAGGATGTGCGCGTGGCGCACCGCTACAACCGGCTGCTGGTCTACAAGGCCAACCTGATCCACAGCGCCAGCGCGTACTGGGGACTGGAAACGGCGGCCAAGCGCATGACCGCCGTGTTCTTCTGGATGGCTTGACGGCCAGCCGCCCTTCGACTTCGCCGCTGCGCGGCTACGCTCAGGGTGAACGGGCTGGAGGCAAGAGGTCTGGCCTTTAGATCAGCTTGATCTCGCGCAGGCGTTGCATGAGATATTCGTGCGAGCTGATTGAGGTGTCGTAGCGACGCGGGTTGTCCGGCGTGATGCACGAGTCGAGCGGGTCCAGCACCACGTCCGGGTTCGGATGCAGGAAGAACGGCACCGAATAGCGCGGCTTGCGCGCGTTCTCGTTCTGCGGGTTGACCACCCGATGCGAGGTGGACGGATACACGTGGTTGCTCAGTCGCTGCAGCATGTCGCCGATGTTCACCACGATCGCGTCGCCCTCGGTGGTGATCGGCAGCCACTCGCCATGGCTCAGCACCTCCAGCCCCTCGGCGCTGGCGCCGACCAGCAGGGTGATGAAATTGATGTCCTCGTGCGCGCCGGCGCGCACGTTGGGGATGTTGTCCTGGGTGATCGGCGGATAGTGGATCGGGCGCAGGATCGAGTTGCCGACGTCGGTCTTGTCCTCGAAAAAATTTTCCGGCTCGCCGATGTGCAAGGCCAAGGCGCGCAGCACGCGGGTGCCGAGCTGATCCAGCGCCTCGTACAGGCCGTAGCCGTACTGCTTGAAATCCGGCACTTCGCTGGGCCAGATGTTCGGCGGCATCACATCGGCGAACTTCGAATCGCGCGGGATCTCGCGGCCGACATGCCAGAACTCCTTGAGGTCGGCGTACTGGCTGTCCTTGGCGGTCTCCACCTTGAACGGCGTGTAGCCGCGCGCACCGCCGGCACCGGCGATGTGGTACTTCATCTTGGTTTCGGTCGGCAGCGCGAAGAAGCGCTGGAACACGTCATATGAGCCGTCGATCAGTTCGCGCGGGATGCCGTGTCCGCTGATGCAGCAAAAACCGAATTCGCGGTAAGCCGCGCCGATCTCGGCGACGAAGGCGTCGCGATCGGTGCCGTAGCGGCGGATGTTGAGGGTGGGAACATTCTTCATGGCTGTAGTTACCTGGTTGGGCGTGCGGTCGATTCATCCGCCACCGCAAGGGCGGGGCACGTCGGGCCAATCCATGGCGACCCAATACCACTACAGGTTCACGAGCGTTCGGCTGCGGATTTTACAGTCCCCGCGAGCTTCTCTGCCAACTGCTGCACTTCCGCCGCATCGGCACCTTCGATGGTGACGCGCACCAGCGGTTCGGTACCGGAGGCGCGCAGCACCACCCGGCCGCGGCCGTGCAGGATCTGCTCCACCTCGGCCAGTGCCTGCCGCACCTCGCTGCCGGCCAGCGCCTCGCGGGCACCCACCGCGCGCACGTTCAGCATCACCTGAGGCATTTTCTTCAGACCCTGCCGTGCTGTCGCCAGGTCCTCACCTGACTGCGCCAGCGCCTCCAGCACGGCCAGTGCGGCGACGATGCCATCGCCGGTGGTGGCGCGGTCCAGGCACAGGATGTGGCCGGAGGTCTCGCCACCAAGCATGCCGTTGCGTTCCTTCAGCTGCTGCAGCACGTAGCGGTCGCCCACGTTGGCACGAATCAGCGGCACATCGAGTTCGGCCAGCGCCAGTTGCAGGCCATAGTTGCTCATCAAGGTGCCGACCACCGGCCCCTGCAGCCGCCCCTGTGCATGCCAGCTGCGCGCCAGCACATAGAGGATGTCGTCGCCATCGGCCAGCACGCCATGCCGGTCGACCAATTGCACGCGGTCGCCATCGCCGTCGAACGCGATGCCGATGTCGGCGCCATGCGCCAGCACCGCCTGCTGCAAGGCCTGCGGATGGGTCGAGCCGACCTCGCGGTTGATGTTGAAGCCATCCGGCTTGTCGCCGATCACGATCACTTCGGCACCCAGTTCGGCAAACACCTTCGGCGCCACCTGGTAGGTCGCGCCATGCGCGCAGTCCAGCACCAGCCGGAGCCCGTGCAGGCTGAAATCCTCGGCCACGCTGCCCTTGCAGTATTCCGCGTAGCGGGCCACCGCATCGTCGATCCGGCGCGCCTTGCCGAGCCGTTCGGACGGCACCGTGACAAACGCGGCATCGACCTCCCGCTCGATCGCCAACTCGACCTCGTCGGACAGCTTCTCGCCGTTGGCGGAGAAGAACTTGATGCCGTTGTCGTGATGCGGGTTGTGCGAGGCGCTGATCACGATGCCGGTCTGTGCGCGCATCGAGCGGGTCAGGTAGGCCACCGCCGGGGTCGGCATCGGGCCGAGCAGGCCCACGTCGGCACCGGCGGCGACCAGACCTGCCTCCAGCGCGGCCTCGAACATGTAGCCCGAGATGCGGGTGTCCTTGCCGATCAGCACCTTCGGCCGTTTCCTGCCTTCGCGTGCCAGCACGCTGCCGACGGCGCGGCCGAGTCGCAGCATGAAGTCCGCGCTGATCGGCCATTGCCCGACCAGACCGCGAATGCCGTCCGTGCCGAAATACTTGCGCTGGGTCATCGTGTCCATCATTCCGAAAGGTTTTCCCTGTTCCCGCCGCGCCACCTCGCCCAACCGATCAATCGTCGTCCGGCCAGCGCGGGGCGGCGGGTTTGTCTTCGCGCCGCGGCACGGCGTCGACCGCATGCACCGCTTGCCATACCGCCAGCGCATCCACGGTGGCCGCCACGTCGTGCACGCGTACCATGCGCGCACCGCGCTGCACGGCGATCAGCGCCGCCGCCACCGAGCCGGCAGCGCGCTCGGCCGGCACGGTCCTGCCGGTCATCTCGCCGATCATCGTCTTGCGCGACAGCCCGATGTACGCGCCACTGCCGAGGTCGGCGAAACGTTCCAGCGCACACAGCAACGCCAGGTTGTGCTGCAGCGTCTTGCCGAAGCCGAAGCCCGGGTCGACCATCACCTTGCGCCGGTCGATCCCGGCCAGTTCGCAGGCGAACAGCCGGTCGGTGAGGAAACGATGCACTTCGCCGACCACGTCGTCGTAATGCGGCTCGGCCTGCATGCTGCGCGGCTCACCCTGCATGTGCATCAGGCACACCGGCACGCCCAGTTCGGCCACAGCCTCCATCGCACCGTCGCGACGCAGCGCATACACGTCATTGATCATGCCGGCGCCAGCGGCCACCGCCGCGCGCATCACCTCCGGCTTGGAGGTGTCGATCGCGATCGGCAGCGCGGTGCGCGCAACCAGTTGCTCGATCACCGGCAGCACCCGGCGCAGCTCTTCCTCGACCGGTACGTCGGCCGCACCGGGGCGGGTCGACTCGCCGCCGACGTCGATCATGTCGGCGCCCTCCGCCGCCAGGCGCAGGCCGTGCGCCACGGCCGCCTCCATGCTGTCGTGCGTGCCGCCGTCGGAAAACGAATCGGGGGTGACGTTGAGGATGCCGACCACCCGCGCGCGATCGAGCCGCAACGGCCGCCCGGCGCAATCCAGCACCGGCGCAAACAAATCGTTCGACATGCTCATGGCCTCGTCAGTTTCCGGAAACAGCGCCGCATCAGGCTTCGATCCTGCCGCCCAGTTCGCCCATGTAGCGGCGATAGTGGCGCAGTTCGGCGATGGAATCGCGGATATCCGACAGCGCGGTATGCGCCGACTCCTTGCCGACGCTCTTGGCGATTTCCGGCGCCCAGCGCCGGGCCAGTTCCTTGAGCGTGGAGACGTCCAGGTTGCGGTAGTGGAAATAGCGTTCCAGCCGCGGCATCTGCCGGTGCAGGAAGCGGCGGTCCTGGCAGATCGAGTTGCCGCACATCGGCGACTTGCCCGGCGGCACCCACGCGCGCAGAAAATCCACCGTGGCCTGCTCGGCCATCGCGTGATCGGTTTCCGAAATCAGCACCTGCCGCCACAGGCCCGACTTGTGGTGCTGGTTGCAGTTCCAGCTGTCCATCGACTCGAGTCGGTCGATCTCGTGGCGCATGGCGAATACCGGCCCTTCGGCCAGCACGTTCAGTTCCTTGTCGGTAACCACCGTGGCGATCTCCAGGATCGAGTCGTTGTCGGTGTCGAGGCCGGTCATCTCCAGATCGATCCAGATCAGGTTGTCTTCGTGGGCTTGGCTCATGGGCTCTCCTTGTGCGCCGCAGTTTATCAGCCTTGCCCGCATGCGATGATCCATTCCATGCAGACCTTCTTCTGGCACGACTACGAGACCTCCGGCGCCGACCCGCGGCGCGACCGCCCCCTGCAGTTCGCTGGCATCCGCACCACCCTCGAACTGGAAGCCATCGGCGAACCGGTGATGTTCTACGGCAAGCCGCCGCTGGAGATGCCGCCGCATCCCGACGCCTGCCTGATCACCGGCATCACTCCGCAACAGGCCGAGCGTGAAGGGGTCAGCGAGGCCGAATTCGCCGCCCGCGTGCACGAACAGCTGGCGGCGCCGGGCACTTGCGGGGTCGGCTACAACTCGCTGCGCTTCGACGACGAATTCACCCGGCAGATGCTGTATCGCAACTTCTACGAGCCGTACGGCCGCGAGTGGGAGAACGGCAACTCGCGCTGGGACCTGATCGACCTGGTGCGCCTGTGCCAGGCGCTGCGACCCGAAGGCATCGTCTGGCCGCTCCGCGAGGATGGCTTGCCCAGCTTCAAGCTGGAACATCTGGCCAGCGCGAACCAGTTGAAGCAGGAACGCGCCCACGACGCACTGTCGGACGTCCGCGCGCTGATCGACCTGGCCCGGCTGATCCGCGTGCGCCAGCCGCGGCTGTGGGACTGGTACTACGGCCTGCGCCGCAAGCAAAAAGTGTTCGAGCTGCTCGACGTGGTGAACATGACGCCGCTGGTGCACGTGTCCTCGCGCTATCCGGCCAGCCGCCACTGCCTGGCCGTGATCGCGCCGCTGGCTGCGCATCCCAGCCGGCCCGGCGAGGTGATCGTGTACGACCTGGCCACCGACCCGGCCGCATGGCTGGCGCTGGACGAGGACGAGATCGCCGACCGCATCTTCACCGCGCGAGCCGACCTGCCCGAGGATGTCGAGCGCATCCCGCTGCGCACCGTGCGCGCGAATCACGCGCCGGCACTGGCGCCGCTGTCGGTGCTGCAGGGCGTGGACCTGGATCGTCTGCAATTGGACCTGGCCCGCTGCCAGGCCCACCGCGACGTGCTGCATGCCGTCGACGGACTCGCCGAAAAGCTGCGCCGCGTGTTCCAGCGCGCCGCCGAACTGCCGCCGCCGGAAGACCCCGAGCTGGCCTTGTACGGCGGCGGCTTCCTGCCCGATGCCGACAAGCGCCTGCTGGCCCAGGTGCGCGCCACGCCACCGAAGGAGCTGGGCACGCGCGCGCTCCCGTTCCGCGATCCGCGCTATCCCGAGCTGCTGTTCCGCTACCGCGCGCGCAACTGGCCCGAGACGCTGGGCGCCGAAGAACAGGCGCGCTGGGAACGCTTCCGCCAGGCGCGCCTCACCCGCCACACGCCACTGACCGGGCTCACCCTCGACGATTATTTCGCCCGCCTCGGCGAACTGCGCCACGACCCGCAGGCGCAGGACAAGCTGGCGCTGCTCGACCAGTTGCAGGCCTGGGGTGAACAGCTCGCCAGCAGCATCGACGATAATCCCGCCGCGTAGGGCGGGCACCGCCCGCCTCCGCCGCATGCCGAAAAATCCGGCGGGCACTGCCCGCCCTACCGAGCCTCTGTTGACGAACCGCCATGCCCCAGAGCTATTTCACCCCCGCCACCTTCCGCTTCCTGCGCGCCGTCGAGCGCAACAACAATCGCGAATGGTTCCACGCGCACAAGGACGACTACGAGCGCCACGTGCGCGAGCCGTTCCTGCAGCTGATCACCGACCTGCAGGCGCCGCTGGCGAAGATCAGCGCGCATTACCGCGCCGACCCGCGCAAGAACGGCGGCTCGCTGTACCGTATCTATCGCGACACCCGCTACTCCAACAACAAGCTGCCGTACAAGTCGTGGCAGGGCTCGCGCTTCTTCCACCAGCGCCGGCACGAGATCCAGGCGCCCGGGTTCTACCTGCACATCGAACCCGGCGAGTGTTTTGCCGGTGGCGGCATGTGGCACCCGGAACCGGATGCGTTGAAGCACATCCGCGAGTTCCTGGTCGACAACCCCACTGCGTGGAAGCGCGCTACCCAGAGCAAAGTGTTTCGCGAGCACCTGCAACTGGGCGGCGAATCGCTGGTGCGTCCGCCGCGCGGCTACGACCCCGCGCATGAGCTGATCGAGGACCTCAAGCGCAAGGACTTCGTCGCCACCACCACGTTCAGCGAAGCGCTGGCCTGTTCCGACGATCTGCTGCCGTGGACGGTGGCCACGTTCAAGCAGGTCGCGCCATTGGTCGACTACCTGTGTGCGGCGCAGGAACTGGAGTTCTAACCCACTTCCCGTAGGAGCCCGCTCGCGGGCGATGCTCTTGCTTTCGCGCGAGTGGAGGAAAAAGCATCGCCCGCGAGCGGGCTCCTACGGGAGCTGGCGGCGAAGCAGCGTGAACGACACGACAATGCCGATCAGCGCGGTGAACCCCACGTAGTGTGCCGGTGCGAGCACGCCGAACTGCTTCACCAGCCACCCGATCAGCGGCGGCGTGAGTCCGCCGAACAGCGCATAGGCGATGTTGTACGAGAACGACAGGCCGGAAAAACGCACCGCCGGCGGAAACGCCACCACCATCAGCGCGGGCACCACGCCGACCACGCCCACGGCGAAACCCGCCAGCGCGTACAGCGCGACGAAGTGCGCGGCACCGGCCTGCAGGTCGAAGTACAGCGCGTAGCCGCACACCAGCAACCCGATCGCGCCGGCCAGCAGCGCACGCGCGTAGCCGATGCGGTCGGCCAGCCAGCCGTAACCAAGGCAACCCAGCGCCAGCGTGAACGAGGCTACGCTGTTGCCGAAGAACGCGCGCGCCGGTGCGACATGGAACACCGACTGCACCAGCGTCGGCGTCATCAGGATCAGCACCACGATCGCCGCGGTGAGCATCCAGGTCACCAGCATCGACAACAGCACGCCGGGCAGGTGCCGTTCGAACACCAGCCGCAGCGGCAAGCCCGAGGCCAGCTCCTTGCGCGCATGCATCGCTTCGAACACCGGCGTCTCGCTGAGCCAGCGGCGCAGCCACACTGCGAAGAAGCCGAACACGCCGCCGGCCAGGAACGGCAGCCGCCAGCCATGGTCGAGCACCTCGGCCGGGCTCATCCGGCTGTTGATCGCCGCGGCCACCAGCGAGCCGATCAGGATGCCTACGGTGAGTCCCGAGGTAAGACTGGCGCAGGCAAAACCGATCCGCTTCGGCGGCACATGCTCGGCCACGAACACCCACGCGCCCGGCACCTCGCCGCCCACCGCGATGCCCTGCACCACCCGCAGCAAAAGCAGCAACAGCGGCGCCAGCATGCCGATCTGCGCGTACACCGGCAGCAGGCCGATGGCCAGGGTCGGCACCGCCATCAGGAACACGCTGAGGGTGAACATCCGCTTGCGCCCCAGCTTGTCGCCGTAGTGCGCCATCACGATGCCGCCCAGCGGCCGCGCCAGGTAACCCGCCGCGAAGATGCCGAACACCTGCAGCTGGGCCAGCCACGGCGCGGTGTCGGGCGGAAAGAACAGGTGACTCAACGGGATCGCGAAGAACACGAACACCACGAAATCGTAGAACTCCAGCGCGCCGCCCAGCGCGGACAGTAACAAGGTCTTCACGTCGCGCGGACGCAGACGCTCGTGGTCGGCTACGGACGGCGCATTCATCAACGGACGGTCCCGGCGGCGGAAGGCGCGCCACCTTACCGCAGATCGCCCGGCGCTCGCCGGCAACGGCGCATCCGGCATGGCGGACGGCACCCCGGGTGTGCTTGACTTGGCACGCCATGCGCTGCCGCGGCATGCGCATGGGCACGCCAGGTATCTCCTTCCCTTCACAGCAGGAGTTTCCACGATGAACATGAGCAAGCGTCTCGGTGCCGAATTCTTCGGCACGTTCTGGCTGGTGTTTGGTGGTTGCGGCAGTGCGATCTTCGCGGCGGCGTTCCCGGAACTGGGCATCGGTTTCGCTGGAGTGGCACTGGCCTTCGGCCTCACCGTGCTGACCATGGTCTACGCGGTCGGGCACATCTCCGGTGGGCACTTCAATCCGGCGGTCACTGTGGGCCTGTGCGCCGGCGGCCGTTTCCCGGCGAAGGACGTGGTGCCTTACGTGGTGATCCAGGTGCTCGGCGCGATCGCGGCCGGTGCCGTGCTGTACATCATCGCCAGCGGCAAGGCCGGCTTCGACGTGGCCGCCGGCAGCTTCGCTTCCAACGGTTACGGCGAGCACTCGCCCGACCATTACTCGCTGCACGCGGCGATCGTGGCCGAGCTGGTGCTCACTGCGTTCTTCGTGATCGTGATCCAGGGCGCCACCGACAAGCGCGCGCCAGCCGGTTTCGCCGGTATCGCGATCGGCCTGTCGCTGACCATTATCCATCTGGTCTGCATCCCGATCACCAACACCTCGGTCAACCCGGCGCGCTCGACCGGCGTGGCGCTGTTCCACGGCGGCTGGGCGATCGACCAGTTGTGGGTGTTCTGGCTGGTGCCGCTGATCGGCGGCGCCCTCGGCGGGCTGATCTACCGCTACCTGCTGGAAAGCCGCGACTGATGCACGACCGGACCCCGCCAGATGGCGGGGTCCCTGTTTCAGGCTTCGGAAAACGGATAGGCCAGCACGTCGGCGATCGCGTCGGTGTCGGCCAGGCACATCAACAGGCGCTCCACGCCCAGCGCCACGCCGGCGCAGTCGGGCATCGCATCGAGCACGCCGAGCAGGCGTTCGTCGAGCGGGATCTCGCGCAGGCCGCGTGCACGGCGCACCGCGTTGTCGCGCTCGAAACGCCCGCGCTGTTCCGCGGCGTCGTTCAATTCGTGATAGCCGTTGGCCAGCTCGTAGCGGCCCAGGTACAGCTCGAAGCGCTCGGCCAGCGGCGGCTCGCCGGGACGGATCTTCGCCAGTGCGCACTGGCTGGCCGGGTAGTCGTGGATCACCGTGATGCGATCGCGCGGAAACGCCGGTTGCAGCTTGTGCGTGATCAGCAGGTCGAGCCAGTCGTCGCGGCCGAGGCCATCCGGACCGATGCCGTACTCGGCCAGCGGCGCACGCAGCTCGTCGATCGTGGCATGCGCCGGGTCGATGCCCAGCCCGTCGAGAAACAGTTGCCGGTAACTCGTCACCACCACCTCGGCGCGCCGCCCCACCATCGCCAGCGCCGCCTCGACCAGCGCGACGGTTTCCTGCATCAGCCGGCGATGGTCCCAGCCGACCCGGTACCACTCCAGCATGGTGAACTCGGGATTGTGCCGCCCGCCCGCCTCGCCGTTGCGGAACACCCGGCCCAGCTCGTAGCAGTCGCCGATGCCGGCCGCGAGCAGCCGCTTCAGCGGATACTCCGGCGAGGTGCGCAGCCAGCGCTCGCGCGCGCCGGCGTCGACATGGCCGCTGAAGCACGTGCTGAAGCTCTCGATGTTCGGCTCGGTATTGCCGGCCGCCGACAGGATCGGCGTCTCCACTTCCAGCACCTGGCGCTCGGCGAAGAAGTGGCGGATCAGTTGATAGAGGCGGGCACGCAGGCGAATCGACTGCTCCAGTGAGATTGGCTTTTGGACAGCGAAGAGCACCCCCTCACCCCGACCCTCTCCCCCGGCGTCGCCGGGGGAGAGGGAGTTGCGGGGCGCCGGCTCTAGGCCCCCTCTCCCCCGGCGACGCCGGGGGAGAGGGCTGGGGTGAGGGGGAGGCTCTTCGCCCAAGGCACGCAAGATCGCCTCAAGCACATCGTCCGTGCGCAGCAAGGCATCATCATTCCAGAACCGCAGCACACGGAAACCCGCGGCGCGCAGATCCAGCGTGCGTCGCGCGTCGTAGCTTTGCTGATCGGCATGCTGACCGCCGTCCAGTTCAACAATCAGCTGGTGCTCGACACAGCAGAAGTCCGCGTAGTACCCCGCCACCGGATGCTGGCGACGGAATTTCACGCCGAGCTGCGCCGCGCGCAGGCGCGACCACAGCTTGCGTTCGGCATCGGTCGGGGCGCGGCGGAGTTGCTTTGCTCGCTCCATGAGTCAGTGATCCCTCTGGGGGAAAGCCCCCCTCACCCCAGCCCTCTCCCCTGGCGCAGCCGGGGGAGAGGGAGCCAAGCAGAGGGTCGGGGCGAGGGGGTCAATCTTCATGCTCAGCCAGCAGCGCCAGTAATTGCGCCTCGTCCCACACCGGCACGCCCAGCTCCTGCGCCTTGTCCAGCTTGGAGCCGGAGGCTTCGCCGGCGATCACCGCGCTGGTTTTCTTCGACACCGAGCCGGAGACCTTGGCGCCCAGCGCTTCGAGTCGATCCTTCGCCTCGTCGCGGCTGAGCGAGGCCAGCGTGCCGGTGAGCACGAAGGTCCGCCCTTCCAGCGGCGCCGCAGTGACCTCGGCCGCGTGCGGGATCGCCTTGAGCAGGCGCTGCATTGCCGCCTCGGCTTCACGCAGCTCGGCCAGTGCGGCCGGATCGGCAAGATGGTTTTCCAGGCTGGTCGCCGCTGCCTGCGGTACGCCGGCGGTGATCCAGTGCGCCGATCCACCTGCCAGCAAGCGGTCGAGCGTGGGGAAATGTTGCACCAGCAGCTTGCAGCTCTTCGGGCCGAGCTTGTTGATGTTGACCATGCCCAGCAACACGCCGAGGTTCAGGCGTTCGCGCAGCAGCGGCGACGGCGCGCCCTCGTCGCTGAACGTGATGCCGGCTTCGAGCAGCGCATCGACTACCTGCTCGTTGCCCGCCTGCGCGAAAAAACCGGCGATCGAGGTGGCCACTTCGCTGCCGATATCCGGCAGCACGCGCAACACCGGTGCCGGCGTGCTGCGCACGAAGTCGAGCCGGCCCAGCCAGGCCGCCAGCGTCTTCGCCGTGCTTTCGCCGATGTGCATGATGCCCAGCGCATACAGGAAGCGCGCCAGCGTGGTGTGCCTGCTGGCCTCGATCCCGGCCACCAGGTTCTCCGCCCATCTGGTCGCGACCTTGCCGGCCTTCACCGTCTCCGGCGTAGTCCCGTCACGCTCGTCGATGCGGCGTTTCATGTCGACGAAATCGTCCACATCCAAGCCGTACAAGTCGGCCGGCGAGTGCACGATGTCGAGCTCCACCAGCGCTTCGGCAAAGCGCTCGCCCAGGCCCTCGATGTCCATCGCACGGCGCGAGGCGAAGTGGATCAGCGCCTCCTTGCGTTGCGCGGCGCAGACCAGTCCGCCGGAGCAGCGCCACGCGGCGGCGCCCTCTTCGCGCAGCAGCGCGGAACCGCACACCGGGCAGTGCGTGGGCATCGCCCACGGCACCGTGCCGGCCGGGCGCAAATCTTCGACCACGCGCACCACTTCCGGAATCACGTCGCCGGCGCGGCGCACGATCACGGTGTCGCCCACGCGCGCGTCCAGCCGCTCGACCTGGTCGGCGTTGTGCAGCGTGGCGTAGGTCACCGTCACCCCGGCCACCTGCACCGGCTCCATCCGCGCGCGTGGCGTGGCGGCGCCGGTACGGCCGATCTGCACCTCGATGTCGAGCAGCCGCGTGGTCTGCTCCTGCGCCGGGAACTTGTGCGCGATCGCCCAGCGCGGCGCGCGCGAGACGAAACCCATCTCGCGCTGGCCGGCGTAGTCGTCCAGCTTGTAGACCACGCCGTCGATGTCGTAAGGCAGGCTGTCGCGCTTGGCGCCGATGCGCTGGAAGTACGCGATCAGGCCGTCGAAGCCGCGCGCGATCCCCACCTCCGGCGAGACCGGAAAACCCCACTCGCGCAACTGCCGCAGCGTGGCCGAATGCGTCGGCGGCAGTTCGCCGCCCTCGACCACGCCGATCGCGTAGGCGAAGAAACTCAGGCGCCGCTTGGCGGTGATCGCCGGGTCGAGCTGGCGCAACGAGCCGGCCGCGCCATTGCGCGGGTTCGCCAGCGGCTTCTCGCCATGCTTGCGGGCGTAGTCGTTGAACGCCTCGAAATCCTTGTGCAGCATGATCACTTCGCCGCGCACTTCCAGCACGCCGGGCCAGCCCTTGCCGCGCAGCTTCAAAGGGATGGCGCGTACCGTGCGCAGGTTAGCGGTCACGTCCTCGCCGGTCTCGCCGTCGCCGCGGGTGGCGCCCTGCACGAAGACGCCGTGTTCGTAGCGCAGGCTGATCGCCAGGCCGTCGAGCTTCGGTTCCACTGAAAATACCGGCTCGCGCCGCTCCAGCGTCTGCTCGATGCGGCGCTCGAACTCGGCCACTTCGTGAAAGCGTTCGCGATCCGACTCGCCGTCCTGCTCGAACGCATTGCCCAGCGACAGCATCGGGATCGCGTGGCGCACTTCGGCAAAGCCGCCGTGCGCCCGCGCGCCGACCTTGCGCGTCGGCGAATCGGGCGAGGCCAATGCGGGGTGTTCGGCTTCCAGCGATTCGAGTTCGCGCATCAGCCGGTCGTACTCGGCGTCGGTGATGTCCGGGTCGTCGAGCACGTGGTAGCGGTAGTTGGCCTGCTCGATCTGCGCCCGCAGCGCGTCGGCGCGGGCGACAGTCTCGGCCGGGGCCGGGCGTTCGGTCATGCGGGTCTCCTTGTGAATCCCCCGCAGTTTAACGACACCGGCGCGTGATGCGGCTCAGCGGTGGAAGTGCCCCGCCGCTTCCGGCTGGTAGGCGATCTCCAGCACCTTCAGGCGACGCTTGCGGCCGTCCGGCGTGGGCCAGTCGATCTGCTGGTCGCGCGCCAGCCCGAGCAGCGCGCTGCCCACCGGCGCCAGGATCGACACCGTGCCGGGCGCACCGGCAGCTGCCGGATACACCAGGGTCAGGGTCAGCTTTTCGCCGTTGCTTTCGTCCTCGAAGGTGACGGTGGAGTTCATCGTCACGATGTGCTCCGGCATCGCCGCCGGCTCGACCACGTCAGCGCGATCCAGCTCCGCGCGCAGCGCATCGAGCTTGTCGGCCTCGGCGGCCGGCAGGCGTTCCAGCAACGCTTCGATGCGTTCCATGTCGATGCGGGAAACAGTGATCGGTGGCTTGCTCATGACTTTTCCTGATACTCGCGGCTCCTGCCGCACAAAAGCACACGCCGGAACGAAGACGCCCCGGCGCGTGTGGTTGTAGATGGCCGTCTTGCCTATCTGGGCATGACTGGCAGGTGAAACAAGGTCCACTGTGCTGATACCGCCGGCGAAAATCAAGCTGTCATAGCAGTTACCATGCCGAAAATGCCTCCCCATACCGCCGCGGACACCCATGCCGTCGCCCCTGACGCCCCCGTGCCAACGACGGATGCGGCCGATTTGCGCGAAATTTCCACGCGCGAGCGTTTCCGCGGGCTGCTGTGGCTGGTGGCCGCCGCCTTCTTCATGCAGTCGCTGGATTCCACCGTGGTCAACACCGCGGTGCCGGCGATGGCCGAAGCGCTGCAGGTCACCCCGCTGGGCATGCGCACCGCACTGACCAGCTACGTGCTGACCCTGGCGATCCTGATCCCGGCCAGCCCGTGGTTGTGCGACCGCTTCGGCACGCGCCGGGTGTTCGGCGCGGCGATCGTGGTGTTCGGCCTGGGCTCGCTGCTGTGCGGCGTGGCGCAGACGCTGCCGCAACTGGTCGCCGCGCGCGTGGTGCAGGGCATCGGCGGCGCCGCGCTGATGCCGGTGGGCCGCTACGTGCTGGTGCGCAGCATCGACAAGCGCGAGTTCGTGCGGGCGATGAGCACGGTGGCCACGTTCGGCCTGCTCGGCTCGGTACTCGGCCCCCTGCTGGGCGGCGCGATCGTCGAGTTCACCTCGTGGCGGCTGATTTTCCTGATCAACGTGCCGGTGGCGATCGCCGGCCTGTGGATGAACAAGCGCGACATGCCCGACTACCGGCTCGACCGCGCGAACCGCTTCGACCTGTCCGGCTTCCTGCTGTTCGGTGCCGCCTCGGCCCTGCTGCTCACCGCCTCGGAACTGGCCGGCAGCGCACCGGTGCCGTGGCTGCGGATGGGCCTGTGCGCCCTGGTCGCCATGCTGCTGGGCACGGTCTACGTGTGGCACAGCCGGCGCACCCCGTATCCGGTGGCGGACCTGCAATTGCTGCGCGTGCGCAGCGTGTGGGTATCGCTGGCCGGCGGGCTGTTCACCCGGCTCGGCATTTCCGGCATGTTCCTGCTGCTGGTGCTGTTCCTGCAGGTCGGCTGCGGCTGGTCGCCGCTGATGGCCGGCCTGATGATGGTGCCGCAGGCGCTGGGCTCGATCATCGCGAAGTGGGCCGTCAACCGCGCCCTGGTGCACTACGGCTACCGCCGCCTGCTGCTGGGCAACACGCTGATCGTGGCCGCGCTGCTCGCCGCGTTCGCCCTGCTCGGCCCGGGCTCGCCGGTGTGGGTGATCGCGTTGCTGACGTTCACCTATGGCGCTTTCACCGGCCTGCAGTACACCACGATGAACACCCTGATCTACACCGACCTGGACATCCAGCACGCCTCGATGGCCTCGTCGATGGCCTCGACCGTGCAGTACCTGGCGATGAGTTTCGGCATCGCACTGTCCACCTTGCTGATGGAGGCGATGCTGCAAGGCCACGCCCACGAAGATTACGTGGTGGCATTCCGCTGGACGATGATCATGCTGGCGGCGATCACCGCGGTGGCCAGCCGCGTGTTCAGCCGCTTGCGGCACGATCGCCCGTTGCCCGGCGCTGCATGACGCCGAAGGCTGCATGTAGCATGCAGTCTTTGTCGAAAGTCCGGGCACGCGCCGCATGCACCACGCCAGCGAGATCCTGTTTACCCTGTTCGTCGTGTTCGTCGCCGCCCAGATCGGCGGCGAGATCGCGCAACGGCTGAAGCTGCCCGGCGTGGTCGGCGAGATCGCCGCCGGCTGCGCGATCGGCCCCTCGCTGCTGGGCTGGATCAGCCCGGAGCAGATCGCCACCGGCACCCCGCTCGACGTGCTGGCCGAGATCGGCGTGATCCTGCTGCTGTTCGCGGTGGGCCTGGAAACGCGGCTGGAAGACTTGAAGAAAGTCGGCAAGGTGGCGTTCGTGGTCGGCGTGGTCGGCGTGCTGGTGCCGTTCGGCATGGGCAGCGTGTGGGCCCACGGCAACGGTTTCGACTGGGATCGCTCGCTGTTCGTCGCGGCCGCGTTCGTGGCCACCTCGGCCGGCATCACCGCACGCGTGCTGCAGGAGCTGAACGCGCTGCAACGCATCGAGAGCAAGGTGATCCTGGGCGCCGCAGTGATCGACGACATCCTCGCCATGCTGCTGCTCGGCGTGGTGGTGTCGCTGCAGGGCGGCGGCAGCATCAACGCCTCGCACCTGCTGGTGGTGCTGGCCGGCGCGGTTGGCTTCATCGCGGTGATCGGCTGGGGCGGCGCGCGGGTGATGCGCTGGAACTCCGCCTGGCTGGACAGGCCGCTGGGGCCGCATTCGCCGCTGATGATCGTGCTGGCGCTGTGCCTGGGCCTGGCCTGGCTGTCCACCCAGTTCGGCCTGGCCGCGATCATCGGCGCGTTCCTGGCCGGCATGATCGCCTCGGAAACCCGCCAGCAGCACACCCTGGAAAAACAGACCCAACCGCTGCTGGCCCTGCTCACGCCGTTCTTCTTCGTGGTCACCGGCAGCAAGGTCGACCTGCACGAGCTGGCCAGCGCGGATGCCCTGCTGATGCTGGCCGTGGTCACCGCGATCGCGATCGTCTCCAAGTTCATCGGCGGCTGGCTCGGCTCGCTGTCGCTGGGCCGGCGCAGCGCCACCATCATCGGCTTCGGCATGGTGCCGCGCGGCGAAGTGGGCATCGTGGTCGCCACCCTGGGCCTCGCCGCCGGCGTGTTCGACAACCGCATCTACGCGATCATCGTGGCGATGTCGCTGCTCACCGCGATGGTGACGCCGCCTATCCTGGCGTGGCTGTTGAAGCGCAACGCCGATGGCGGCCAGGTCGAGGTTCCCGACGTGCGGGGCTGAGCACGGCTTCAACGCGGCTGTACGCTGTCCGCGTCAGCCCCCGTCTTCACGCTGGAACGCAGCCGGACCAGCCATTGCAGTTACCGACCGGAACAGAAGCCATGGACGAGACCACGCCCGACACCGCCGCGCCGCTGATCCGCAACCGCACGTTCGACGAGATCGCCATCGGCGACAGCGCGACGATCGAGCGGTCGCTGACCGCCGAGGACGTGCAGCTGCTGGCAACCCTCTACGGCGGCAGCGATCCGCGACGGCTGGCCCCGGCGTGCGTCGCCTCGCCCGGCTTCCACGGCGTGATCGGCCACGGCATGTGGGGCGCGGCGCTGATCTCCGCCGTGCTGGGCACCCGCCTG
>DATCUT010000103.1:0-13607 GCA_036561785.1 Rhodanobacter sp. | reverse complement strand
CGGGTCCAGTCGCGGCCGTAATGCTCCAGCTCGGCGGGCGCGGTGAGCAGGCGCAGCGCGGGCAACCGGCGGGACAAATCGGCGAGACGGGGATCGGACATGCGGGACTCCGGGATCATCCCCACAGCCTGCCAGCCGCATCGTGCCGCGTCCAGTGTTGCAGTGCCGCAATCCGCCTCCGGCTCTGGCATAGTAGGCGCTCCACCCTAGCCAGGACCGACGCATGCAGACCTCCTACCCCCGCCAGGACATCAAGGTATTGCTGCTGGAGGGCGTCAGTGCCAGTGCGGTCGAGAACTTCCGCCGCGCCGGCTACAGCCAGGTCGAACTGCACGCGAAATCGTTGCCGGAGGATGAGCTCAAACGGCGCATCGGCGACGCGCACATCGTCGGCATCCGTTCGCGTACCCAGCTCACCGCCGAGGTGCTGGCACAGGCCAAGCGGCTGATCGCGGTGGGCTGCTTCTGCATCGGCACCAACCAGGTGGACCTGGGCGCGGCGCGCAAGCTCGGCGTGCCGGTGTTCAACGCGCCCTATTCCAACACCCGCAGCGTGGCCGAGCTGGTGATCGCCGAGGCGATCATGCTGCTGCGCGGTATCCCGCAGAAGAACGCGCTATGCCATCGCGGCGGCTGGACCAAGTCGGCCAGCGGCAGCTACGAGACGCGCGACAAGGTGCTCGGCATCGTCGGCTACGGCCATATCGGCACCCAGGTTGGCGTGCTGGCCGAGAGCCTGGGCATGCGGGTGATCTTCCACGACATCGAGACCAAGCTGACGCTGGGCAACGCGCGCGCCGTGTCCAGCCTGGACGAACTGCTGGAACGCGCCGACGTGGTCACCCTGCACGTGCCGGAAACCCCCGCCACGCAGTTGATGATCCGCCGCGAGCAACTGGCGAAGATGCGTGCCGGCGCGATGCTGATCAACGCCTCGCGCGGCAGCGTGGTGGACATCGACGCGCTGGCCGCGGCGCTGCGCGCCGGCCACCTGGCCGGCGCCGCGGTCGACGTGTTCCCGCTCGAACCGAAAGGCAACGACGATCCCTTCGTCTCGCCGCTGATCGGCCTGGACAACGTGATCCTGACCCCGCACATCGGCGGCAGCACGCTGGAGGCGCAGGACAACATCGGCATCGAGGTCGCCAGCAAGCTGGTCCGCTACAGCGACAACGGCTCCACCCTGTCGGCGGTGAATTTCCCCGAAGTCGCCCTGCCCGAGCACCCGCACAGCCGCCGCCTGCTGCACATCCACCGCAACGTGCCGGGCACGCTGTCGCGCATCAACGAACTGTTCTCGGCAGGCAACATCAACATCGACGCGCAGTTCCTGCAGACCGACGGCGAGGTGGGCTACGTGGTGATCGACGTCAGCGCCGACGAGGCCCAGGCGAACGAGCTGAAGACGAAGCTGGCGGCGATTCCCGGGACGCTGCGCAGCCGCGTGCTGTATTGAGGCAGCAACCCGTAGGAGCCCGCTCGCGGGCGATGCTTTTTTCTGGAAGATCAGGGCAGAAGCATCGCCCGCGAGCGGGCTCCTACGAGAGAAGCACATCGTGGAAACGACAACGGCGCCCAAGGGCGCCGTCACGATGCTTCACCGAATTGGTCGGGGCGGCCGGATTCGAACCGACGACCCTCTGCCCCCCAGGCAGATGCGCTACCAGGCTGCGCTACGCCCCGACATACGGCAAGCTGGCAAGTCTAGCAGCTTGTGCGGCGCGTCCGGAAGACTTCAGCGGCGCAGCAGGGTCAGCACTTCTTCCAGCTCCATCCGCACCTGGCGCACGATCTGGTGCGAGATGCTCGCCTCCATCCGCGCCTGCGGGCCTTCCAGCCGCGCGCGCGCGCCGGTGATGGTGAAGCCCTCGTCGTACAGCAGCGAACGGATCTGGCGGATCATCAGCACGTCGTGGCGCTGGTAGTAACGACGGTTGCCGCGGCGCTTGACCGGATTGAGCGCAGGAAACTCCTGCTCCCAGTAGCGCAGCACGTGGGGCTTCACACCGCACAACTCGCCGACCTCACCGATGGTGAAGTAGCGCTTGGCCGGGATGGCAGGCAGCTCGGTGTTATTCCCTTGATCCAGCATAGCCCTCGACTCTTACCTTGAGTTTTTGTCCCGGTCGGAACGTCACCACGCGCCGGGCGGAGATCGGAATCTCCTCACCGGTCTTCGGATTGCGTCCAGGCCGCTGGTTCTTCAGCCGCAGGTCGAAATTGCCGAAACCGGACAACTTCACCTGTTCGCCGCTTTCCAGTGCTCCGCGGACCACCTCGAAATAGGCGTCCACGAACTCCTTCGCCTCACGCTTGTTGAGGCCCACGTCGAGGAAAAGCCGCTCGGCCATTTCCGCCTTGGTCAGCGCCATCTCATCCTCGCAGCTTTGCCTTGCATGATTGCTCCAACGCGGCTAGCGCTTCTCGTACGCAACGGTCCGCGTCGTCGTCGGTAAGCGTGCGTGAAGCGTCCTGTAAAATCAAGCCCATAGCGAGACTTTTTCGGCCCGCTTCGACTCCCTTGCCGCTGTAACGGTCGAACAGGCGCAGTTCCTTCAGCCGTTCGCCCAGCGTGTGGCGAACCGTCTGCTCGATCTGTGACCAGCTGACCGTTTCCGGCAGATCCACCGCGATATCGCGGCGTACCGTGGGGAACCGAGGCACCGCCCGTGCCTGCGGCAGGCGGCGCGCCAGCAGCGGCTCCAGGGCCAGCTCCAGCACGTGCACGTCGGCGGCCAAGTCCAGCGCCTTGGCCAGCTGCGGGTGCAGCGCACCGAGATAGCCCACGGTCGCGCCATCGCGCACCACCCGCGCGCCACGCCCCGGGTGCAGCCAGCCCGGCAGGCCATCGGCATGCACCGACCAGCGCTGCGGCTCGCCGCCCCAGGCGATCAAGGCATCCAGGTCGCCCTTGAGGTCATGGAAATCCAGCGTCCGCGTCGGTTCACCCCACTGCTCGGCACGGGCATGGCCGCAGGCAACGATGGCCACGCTCGGCGTTTCCACCGGGGGATCGCCCTCACCAAATATCCGCGCGACCTCGAACAGGCGCACCCGTTCCTGCTGACGTGCGCGATTGTGCCGCAGCGCCTCGATCAGCCCCGGCAGCAACGATGGCCGCATCACCGCCAGATCGGCCGACAACGGATTGGCCAGCGGTACCAGGTGCTCGGTGAAGCCCCAGCTCGCCAGCAGGTCGGCTGCCACGAAGGACAGATTCACCGCCTCGTAATAGCCGCGCGCGGCGAGCTGCTCGCGCAGCGCCAGCTCGCCGATGCGCGCCTCCGGCTCGATCGCCAGGGTCAGCGCGCCGGCCGGCGTCGCGGTGGGGATGTTGTCGTAACCGAAGATCCGCGCGACTTCCTCGATCAGGTCCTCCTCGCGCTCGATGTCGAAGCGGCTGCTCGGCGCGGTGACCCGCCAGCCGTCGGTCGTCGTCGCCACCTGCATGCCCAGCGCGGTGAAGATGCGTGCCACTTCGGCATCCGCCACGTCCACGCCGAGCACGCGCTTCAGGCGCGCGCGACGCAAGGTCACCGCCGCCGGCACCGGCAGGTCGGCCAGGTTCTCCGCCACCAGCACCGGCCCGGCCTTGCCGCCGGCGATCGCCAGCAGCAGCTCGGTGGCGCGCTCCAGCGCGCGGCGCGGCAGTTCCGGATCGACACCGCGTTCGAAGCGGTGCGAGGCATCGGTGTGCAGGCCGAGCTTGCGTGCACGGCCCATGATCGCGGCCGGCGCGAAGTGCGCGGATTCCAGGAAGATGTTGTGCGTGGCATCGGTGACGCGCGAGTCGAAGCCGCCCATCACGCCGGCAACCGCGAGCGGCTTCTTCTCGTCAGCGATCAGCACGAAGCCGTCATCCAGCTTCGCCTCGTTGCCGTCGAGCAGCTTGAGCGTCTCGCCGGCGCGCGCGTGGCGTACCACGACGTCGCCCTCGAGCGTGTCGTTGTCGAAGGCGTGCAGCGGCTGGCCGAGTTCGAGCATCACGTAGTTGGTGACGTCGACCACCGCGCTGATCGGGCGCAGGCCGGCGCGGCGCAGCCGTTCGGCCAGCCACAGCGGCGTGCGCGCGGCCGGGTCGATGCCCTCGACGATGCGGCCGAGATAACGCGGCGCGTCTTTGCCCGCTTCCAGCCGGATGCCGCGACGCGCGGTACCGGTGACCGGCGCTGCCGCCTGTACCGGCACCTTCACCGTGCTGCCGAACAACGCGGCCACGTCGTGCGCCAGGCCGACCAGGCCGAGACAGTCGGGCCGGTTCGGGGTGAGCTTCAGCTCGAAGCTGGCGTCGGGCAGGCCGAGATAGTCGGCGAGCGACTGCCCGACCGGCGCATCCAGCGGCAGCTCCAGCAGGCCGGACGCGTCGGCGTCGATGCCCAGCTCCTTCGCCGAGCACAGCATGCCGAACGATTCCACACCACGCAGCTTGGCCGCCTTGATGGAAATATCACCGGGCAGCTTCGCCCCGACCATGGCCAGCGGCACCTTGATGCCGACGCGCGCGTTCGGCGCGCCACAGACGATCTGCAGCGGCTCGCCCTGCCCCGCGTTCACTCGGCATACCTGCAACCGATCCGCTTCCGGGTGCTTTTCGGCAGCGATGATCTCGACCACCACCACGCCGGCCAGGTCGTCGCCCAGCGGCGTGAGTTCTTCCACTTCCAGCCCGGCCATGGTCAGCGCATGGGCCAGTTCGGCGCGGTCGGCCCTGATCTCGACCAGTTCACGCAGCCAGTTTTCGGAGAATTTCATGGATTGAAGTCCGGGATTCGGAATTGGGGATTGGAGATTCGGAAAAGCGCGGAATCGAGGCTCTTGCGAATCCCGAATCCCCAATCCCGAATCCCGTTTCTCAGGCAAACTGCCTGAGAAAACGCAGGTCGTTCTCGAAGAACGCGCGCAAATCGGAAACGCCGTAGCGCAGCATCGCGAAGCGTTCCACGCCAAGGCCGAAGGCGAAGCCGGTGTAGCGCTCGGGGTCGATGCCGCAGTTCTTCAGCACGTTCGGATGGACCATGCCGCAGCCCAGCACTTCCAGCCAGCGGGTGGAGCCGTCCTCGGCATCCCAGCGGATGTCCACCTCGGCCGAAGGCTCGGTGAACGGGAAGTAGCTGGGGCGGAAGCGCATCTCGAAATCGCGCTCGAAGAACGCGCGGATGAACTCGGCCAGCGTGCCTTTCAGGTCGGCGAAGCTGGAGGTCTCGTCGACCAGCAGGCCTTCGATCTGGTGGAACATCGGCGAATGGGTCTGGTCCGAATCGCTGCGGTAGACCTTGCCCGGCGCGATGATGCGGATCGGCGGCTGGCGGCCGGCCATGCTGCGGATCTGCACCGGCGACGTATGCGTGCGCAGCAGCCGTCCGTCGCCGAAATAGAAGGTGTCGTGCATGGCGCGCGCCGGATGGTGCGGCGGGAAGTTCAGCGCCTCGAAGTTGTGCCAGTCGTCCTCGATCTCCGGGCCATCGGCACGCTGGTAGCCGAGCCGCGCAAAGATCGACGCGATGCGTTCCAGCGCGCGGGTGATCGGATGGATGCCGCCACGCTCGCCATCGCGTCCCGGCAGGCTGATGTCGAGTTTCTCGGAAGCGAGGCGACGATCGAGCTCGGCCTGCTCCAGCACCTGCTTGCGCGCGACCAGCGCGTCCGCGAGACGATCCTTCACGCGGTTCACTTCAGCGCCGCGCGCCTTGCGCTCATCCGGCGCCAGTGCACCAAGCGTCTTCAGCGCGGCGGTGACGATGCCATTCTTGCCCAGCAGTCCGACGCGCAGCGCATCGAGCGCCTCCAGCGTGTCGGCCTTGTCGATATCGGCCAGCGCCTGTGCGGCGCGGCTGTCCAGGTCGTCCATCGATACGATTCCCACTTGAGGACCCCACAGAAACGAAAACGGAGAGGAGGCGTTGGCCTCCTCCCCGCTTGCTTTACATCATATCGCGCTGACGCAGGAGCGTCCGACGATCAAGCGGCCAGACTGGCCTTCGCTTTCTCGGCGATCACTTCAAACGCCTTGATGTCGTGCACGGCGATATCAGCAAGGACCTTGCGGTCGACGGTGATACCGGCCTTGCTCAGGCCATTGATCAGGCGGCTGTAGGACAGCCCGAACATGCGCGCAGCGGCGTTGATGCGGACGATCCACAGCGCACGGAACTGGCGTTTGCGCTGCTTGCGGCCGAGATAGGCGTACTGGCCGGCCTTGATGACGGCCTGGTTGGCAACGCGGAAGACCTTGCGGCGGGCGTTGTAGTAGCCCTTGGCGCGGCCGATGATTTTCTTGTGACGACGACGGGCGGTAACGCCACGCTTTACACGAGCCATGGTTTATCTCCTCGTCTTACAAGTACGGCAGCATGCGGGCCACACCCGGGGCGTCACACGCCTTGAGGTGGTTCTTGGAACGCAAGCCGCGCTTCAGCTTGGTCGATTTCTTGGTCAGGATGTGTGACCGAAAGGCGTGACCGCACTTGATCTTGCCCGACGCGGTCTTGCGAAAACGCTTCGCAGCCGCCCGGTTGGTCTTGATCTTGGGCATGGGAATGCTCCTTGTATGGGGGCTCGCCCTGCGCGGGCAGCCCCGGTTTCTGACTGATCTGGCGGCGGCCTGAGGCCACGCTTTCCGTCCTGCCATGATCGGTGCACGACCCATCCAGGCGGGTCGAACCGGCGATTATACGGAGTTCATGGCGCTGATGCCAGTAGGAGCGCACCCTGTGCGCGATGCTCCTGACTTGAAGCCTCGGAGCAATCGCGCACAGGGTGCGCTCCTACACAACACGACACCCGAAGGCATCGTGGCGGCTTATTTCTTCTTGGGACCGATCATCATAACCATCTGGCGCCCTTCCAGCCGCGGGAACGACTCGACCTGGCCGTTCTCGCCGACGTCTTCCTGGATCTTCTTGGCCAGGTTCTGGCCCAGGTCCTGGTGCGACATCTCGCGGCCGCGGAAGCGGATGGTGACCTTGACCTTGTCGCCCTCTTCCAGGAAGCGGAGCATGTTGCGCAGCTTGATCTGGTAGTCGCCCACGTCCGTGACCGGGCGGAACTTCACTTCCTTGATCTCGACCTGCTTCTGCTTCTTCTTGGCGGCCTGCGCCTTCTTCTGGGCTTCGAACTTGAACTTGCCGTAATCCATGATGCGGCAGACCGGCGGGTCGCCGTTCGGCTGGATCTCGACCAGATCCATGCCTGCTTCCTGCGCCAGGCTGAGCGCCTCGTCACGGCTGAGAATGCCCAGCTGTTCCGAGTCAGCGCCAATCACGCGCACGCGCGGTACGCGGATTTCCAGGTTACGACGATTGCCCTTGTTGTCGGTGGTAGCGATACCACGATCCTCCAGAAGAAGTAATGAGACAGACCGCCCGGCGCTCAGCGCCGGATTTCGGTCTCCAGTCGTTCGACGAAGCTGGCCAGCGGCATGCTGCCCAGGTCCTCGCCGGAACGGGTACGCACAGAAACGGCACCCGTTTCCTTCTCGCGATCACCGATCACGAGAAGATAAGGCACTTTCTGCATCGTATGTTCGCGGATTTTATAGCCGACTTTCTCGTTGCGCAAATCTGATTGTACCCGGAAACCTTTGTCGACAAGGGCTTGCGTCACGTCACGGACGTAATCGGCCTGCGCGTCGGTGATATTGAGCACCACCGCCTGCACCGGGGCCAACCAGGCCGGCAGCAGGCCGGCGTGGTGTTCAATCAGGATGCCGATGAAACGCTCCATCGAGCCCACGATGGCCCGGTGCAGCATCACCGGATGCCGTTTCTGCGAGTGCTCGTCCACGTATTCGGCGTCGAGGCGCTCGGGCATCATGAAGTCGACCTGCATGGTGCCGACCTGCCAGGCGCGGCCGATCGAGTCCTTCAGGTGGTACTCGATCTTGGGGGCGTAGAACGCGCCCTCGCCCGGCAATTCCTCCCATTCCACGCCGGCGGCGCGCAGCGCGCGGCGCAGCATTTCCTCGGTGCGATCCCAGAATTCGTCGGAACCGATGCGCTTGTCCGGCCGCAGCGCCAGCTTGATCGCCAGGTCGGTGAAGCCGAAGTCGGCATACACCTTCATCGCCTGCCGATGGAAGGCGGTGACTTCTTCCTCGACCTGCTCCGGCGTGCAGAAGATGTGGCCGTCGTCCTGGGTGAACGCGCGCACGCGCATGATGCCGTGCAGCGCGCCGGACGGTTCGTTGCGATGGCAGCCGCCGAACTCGCCGTAGCGGATCGGCAGCTCGCGGTAGCTGTGCAGGCCGGTGTTGAACACCTGCACGTGGCCCGGGCAGTTCATCGGCTTCAACGCAAACGTGTGCTTCTCCGACTCGGTGAAGAACATGTTCTCCTTGTAATTGTCCCAGTGCCCGGACTTCTTCCACAGCGACACGTCCAGCACCATCGGGCAGCGCACTTCCTGGTAGCCGCTCTTCTTGTAGACGCCGCGCATGTACTGCTCGACCTGCTGCCAGATCGCCCAGCCGTTCGGGTGCCAGAACACCATGCCGGGGCTTTCCTCCTGCTGGTGGAACAGGTCGAGTTGCTTGCCGATCTTGCGGTGGTCGCGCTTCTCGGCCTCCTCCAGCTGGTACAGGTAGGCCTTCAGGTCCTTGTCGTTGAGCCAGGCGGTGCCGTAGATGCGGCTGAGCATCGCGTTGTTGGAATCGCCGCGCCAGTACGCACCGGCCACCTTCATCAGCTTGAAGGAATGCAGCTTGCCGGTGTTCGGCACGTGCGGGCCGCGGCACAGGTCGGTGAACTCACCCTGCGAATACAGCGACAGCGGCTCGTCGGACGGGATCGACCCGATGATCTCGGCCTTGTAGCTCTCGCCCAGCCCGCGGAAGAACGCCACCGCCTCGTCACGCGACTTCACGCTGCGCGTCACCGGCAGCTGCTCGTCGACGATCTTGTGCATCTCCGCTTCGATCTTCGGCAGGTCGTCCGGGGTGAACGGACGCTCGTAGGCGAAGTCGTAGTAGAAGCCGTTCTCGATCACCGGACCGATCGTGACCTGCGCGCCCGGGAACAGCCGCTGCACCGCCTGGCCCATCAGGTGCGCGGTGGAGTGGCGCAGGATTTCCAGCGCTTCGGGACTCTTCTCGGTGACGATCTGCAGGCTGGCGTCGTGCTCGATCGGGAAGCTGGCGTCAACCAGCTTGCCGTCGACCTTGCCGGCCAGCGTCGCCTTGGCCAGGCCGGCGCCAATCGAGGCGGCCACGTCCTGCACGGTGACGGGATGGTCGAACGGCCTCTTGCTGCCGTCGGGTAGCGTGATTTCAATCATGGAAGCTTCTCTGGAAAAGCAAAAAAGGGCATGACGCCCTTTCTTTGTAAACGAAGGCGTGGTGGCGGTCAGTCGTGGAAGCGGGTAGTTGCCATGTCGCACACTCGGCCGGCGCAAGCGCGGGCCACCTTGTCTTGTGGACGATATCGAAACGCTAGTTTAGCCCAGATTGCCTGTCAATCCTCACCCGACGCGGCCTTGCCGGCAGTGCCCGGGCGGTAGAATGCCCGCGATCTCCCGAGGACACTCCATGCGCATCCTGGTTACCGGCACCGCCGGCTTCATCGGCGCCGCCCTGGCGCAGCGCCTGCTGGCGCGCGGCGACGTGGTCCATGGCTACGACAACCACAACAACTACTACGATCCGGCGTTGAAGGAGGCCCGCCTGGCGCGCTTCGCCGATCATCCGAACTACACCCATCAGCGCGCCGACCTGGCCGATGCCGACGCGGTGAATCACGCGTTCGCCACGTTCAAGCCGCAGCGCGTGGTGAACCTCGCCGCGCAGGCCGGCGTGCGTTATTCGCTGCAGAACCCGCAGGCCTACGTGTCGAGCAACCTGGCCGGCTTCGTCAACATCCTCGAGGCCTGCCGCCACGGCGGCGTGGAGCACCTGGTCTACGCCTCATCCAGTTCGGTCTACGGCGCCAACCGCAAGCTGCCGTTCGCGGTGGAGGACGCCGTCGACCACCCGGTCAGCCTGTACGCCGCCAGCAAGAAAGCGAACGAGCTGATGGCGCACACCTACAGCCACCTGTACGGCCTGCCCACTACCGGCCTGCGCTTCTTCACCGTGTACGGGCCGTGGGGCCGGCCGGACATGTCGCCGATGCTGTTCGCCGACCGGATCAGCCGCGGCGAACCGATCGACGTGTTCAACTTCGGCCATCACAGCCGCGACTTCACCTATATCGACGACATCGTCGAGGGCGTGATCCGCACGCTCGACCACCCGGCCGAACCCGACCCGGCGTACGACGCCGAACTGCCGAATCCCGGCACCTCGAACGCGCCGTACCGCGTCTACAACCTCGGCAACGATCGGCCGGTGCAACTGCTGCGCTTCATCGAACTGCTGGAACAGAACCTCGGGCACACGGTCGAGAAACGCCTGCTGCCGATGCAGCCCGGCGACGTGCCCGATACCTGGGCTGACGTGTCGGCGCTGCGCCGCGACGTGGGCTACGCGCCGAATACCTCGATCGAGGATGGCGTGGCGCGCTTCGTCGGGTGGTACCGCGGCTACTACGGCTGACGTGTAGGAGCGCACCCTGTGCGCGATGCTTTTCGTTACGTGACGAAGAGCCATCGCGCACAGGGTGCGCTCCTACAGCTGCCTCAAAACGGCTTGGCAATCACCAGGAAGATCACGCCCAGCAGCAGCAGCACGGGCAGCTCGTTGAGCCAGCGCAGCGTGCGCGAGGACGGCAGCGCGCCGCCCTTCTCGCTGCGCTTGAGCATGCGCCCGGCCCAGATGAAGTACGCCAGCAGCACGGCGACCATGGTCAGCTTGGCGTCGATCCAGTGTGTGCCGGCGGTGACGCTCGGCAACGCTTGCGGAAATACCCGCCAGCCTTGCCACAGGGTCAATCCGAACAGGAACGCGATGCCGAACATGTTGTGGCCGAACCTGTACAGCCGCCGCCCCATCAGCTGCAGCCGTGCCAGCACCGCCGGCTCGTTCGCCGCCTCGGCCAGGTTCACCAGGATCCGCGGCAGGTAGAACACCGTGGCCATCCAGGCAATGACGAACAGCAGGTGCAGCGACTTGATCAGCAGATAGGTCATGGCAAAGACACGTGGCCGCTGCGACGCGCAGCGGTCGCGATGATAGCGCGGGGGTCGGCGGTCAATCCCGAGCCGGGCCGATCCGCTCCAACAGGGCCTGCAGCAGGCGCTCCTGCAGCACCTCGTCGAGCGGCGCGTTGTGGCGGTCGGTGAGCTGGAAGAAATCCTCCACGCGCTCGCCGAAGGTGGCGATGCGCGCATCGTGCACGCGCACCCCGGTGGCCAGCATCACCTGCGCCACTGCGGCCAGCAGGCCAGGGCGGTCGGTGCCGACCAGGGCCAGCTGGGTGCGGTCGCCGGCGGCGTGGAAGCTGATCTTCGGGGTCATCTGGAAGTGTTTCTGGTGGCGCGACATGCTGCGCTTGCTCGGTTGCACACCGGCGGATTGCGCCAGTGCGCGCTGCAACCGCTGCTGCAGTTCCTCCGCACGCGCCGCGCTCACCGGTTGCTGGCTGTCCGCGTCGAGCAGCAGGAAGGTGTCCAGTGCCATTCCGGTCGGCGAACTGAGGATGCGCGACTCCATCACCGAGAAGCGCAACCGGTCCAATACCGCGGTCACCGTGGCGAACAGGCCGTCGCGGTCGGGCGTGTAGACGAACAGCTCGGTGCTGCCGCGCACCGACAGCGGATGCACCGCCACCAGCGGCAGCGCCCCCTGCGCGCGCAGGATCGCCGTGGTCTGCCAGGCGATCTGTTCGGGCCGATGACGCAGGAAGCTGAGTTGGGGAAAGTCGGCCCACACGCGCATCACCTCGGCCTCGGCATGGCCCTCGTTCAACAGCAGTGCCAGCGCGTACTCGGAACACTCGTGCACGCGCACGCCGATGTCGCGCGGCAGTTCCACGTCGCTGCGCAAGGCGTAGCGGGTACTGGTGTACAGGTCGGCGAGCAAGCGGTCCTTCCAGCCGTTCCACAGCCGCGGACTGGTGCCGATGATGTCGGCGATGGTCAGCAGGTACAGCTGGCCGAGCCGCTCGCGATTGCCGACGACTTCCGCAAACCGGTGCACCACGTCCGGGTCGGTGATGTCCTGGCGCTGCGCGGTGGTGCTCATCAGCAGGTGCCAGCGCACCAGCCAGGCCACCCGCTCGATATCGCCGGGCGGCAGGCCCAGCCGCGTGCAGAAGGCACGCGCATCCTGCTCGCCCAGTACCGAGTGATCACCACCGCGGCCCTTGGCGATGTCGTGGAACAACCCCGCCAGCAGCAGTACCTCGGGTACCGGCAGGCCCGCCCAGATTTCGCAACCCAGCGGAAACTCGCGCTGTGCCGCCGGGTCGGCGAACCGCGCCAGGTTGCGCAGCACGCGCAAGGTGTGTTCGTCGACCGTGTAGACGTGGAACAGGTCGTATTGCATGCGCCCGAACACCTTGCCGAAGGCGGGCAGGATCGCCGCCAGCAGGCCGTGCCGGTTCATCCGCCATAGCGCCTCCACTGCCGGCGCGCCACGACGCAACAGTTGCAGGAAGACGGTCAGCACCTCGCGGTCGTCGGCCAGCGCATCGCCATGCGCGGCGGTGGCCTGGTGGATGCGGCGCATGGTGTCGGCGCTGAAGCCGACCACGCCGGGCTGGTCCATCCGGACCATGAAGATATCCACCAGTGCCGCCGGCCGCCGCATGAACAACTGCGGGTCACGCGCCGCCAGACGCTTGCCGTAGCGGATGAAGTCGGTGCCCACGGGTACCGCCTCGCCGGGCAACTCCAGCATCTCCTCGAAGCGCTCGGCCACCTGCACGCCGAGCCGCTCGACCTGGCTGGCAGCGCGGTAATAGCCCTGCATGAACTGCTCGACGCCGAGGTTTTTCTCATGCTCGTCCTCGAAGCCCAGCCGCGCGGCCAGCGCGCGCTGGTAGTCGAACAGCAGCCGTTCCTCGGCCCGGCCCGCCTCCAGGTGCAACGCATAGCGGTAGCGGCGCAGGACGGCTTCGGACTGCTCCAGCGCGGCTTGCTCGGCGGGGTCGAGCAGGCCCTCGACCACCATGTCGGACAGATCGTTCGCATGCGCCAGACGCCGCCCCATCCAGCGCAGCGAATCGAGCGTGCGCAGGCCGCCAGGGCCATCCTTGAGGTTCGGTTCGAGGTTGTAGGCGGTGTCGTCGAAGCGGGCATGCCGCGCATTGCGCTCGGCCAGTCGGGCGGCCAGGTATTCCTGCGGCGGCCACAGCGCCGGATCCTCGACGATGGCCCGCAGCCGCGCGTCGAACGCCGGGTCGCCTGCCAGCCGGTGTGCGTCCAGCAGGCTGGTGAACACGCTGGCGTCCTGCGCGGCCAGCGCGCGGCACTGCGCGGGATCGCGCACCGCATGGCCGACCTTCAGGCCGACGTCCCACAACGTGGCGAAGAATTGTTCCAGCGCGCGCAGGCGTGCCGGCTCCGGTGCCTGCACCAGGGCCAGCAGATCCACGTCCGAGTATGGAAACAGCAGGCCACGGCCGAAGCCACCGACCGCGAACAGCGCCGCTCCGGTCACGTCGCCGAGGCAGGCCACCCATACGTGCGCCACGATGCGCGCCACCGACTCGCCCCGGCGCCGCGCCAGCGCGCTG
>DATCUT010000102.1:0-14824 GCA_036561785.1 Rhodanobacter sp. | reverse complement strand
GGCTGAGCTGGCTGCCGCTCGCCCCGGAGCCGCGCGGATGACGCGGCCCTCGCGCCGGGCGGCGGCCGTCACACAAGAATTTGTGGCGCCAGAACATAGCCGCCTCGCCTGTTTCTTCACGAGGGCATGGTGCAGAGTGGCCCGCAGCACACACACCGATCCCCATGGACGCACCGCGCATGGAAACCTCCCCGCCTGAGTCGAAAGCCGCCCGCCATGGTCCGCTGGCCGGCGTGCGCGTGCTGGACCTGAGCGCCTATATCGCCGGGCCGTACGCCTGCTCGCTGCTCGCCGACCAGGGCGCGGACGTGATCAAGGTCGAGCCGCCCGACGGCGACAACCTGCGCCAGTACCCGTCCACCCTGCCCAGCGAAAGCCGCGCCTTCCTCGGCGTCAACCGCAGCAAGCGCGGCATCGTGCTCGACCTCAAGCGCGCTGACGACCACGCCGCCCTGCTCAAGCTGGTGCGCGACGCCGACGTGCTGGTGCACAATTTCCGCCCGGGCGTGCCCGAGCGCCTGCGCATCGGCCACGAACAGCTGAACCTGATCAACCCGCGGCTGGTCTACTGCGCGATCACCGGCTACGGCGACAGCGGCCCGCTGAAGGACAAGGCCGGCTACGACCAGGTGCTGCAGACCATGACCGGCATGTGCACGCTGCAGGGCAAGCGCGGCGGCCCGCCGGAGATCATCTACGGCTCGGTGGTCGACTACTACGCCGCGGCGCTGCTGGCCGCCGGCGTGTCGTCGGCGCTGTACGAGCGCGAGCGCAGCGGGCTGGGCCAGTTCGTCGGCGTCTCGCTGCTGCGCAGCGCGCTGACCATGCAGTCGGCGCGGATGATCTGGGCCGAGGGCGAATCGCTCGACATCGGCCGCGACATGCGCTCCGGCGGCGTCACCGGCATCCATCCCACGCGCGAGGGCTACATCTACATCTCGGCCAACACCGCGCGCTTCTGGAAGGCGCTGTGTGCGAAGACCGGCCTCGATGCGCTGGCCGACGAGCCGCGCTACGACAGCGTGCGCAAGCGCGCGCAGCACTTCGCCGAGATCCTGCCGAAGCTGCACGCGGCGCTGGCCACGCGCAGCGCGCTGGAATGGGAGGACCTGTTCGGCGATGAGGTTCCCTGCGCCGCCGCGCGCCAGATCGAGGACATGTTCGACCACCCGCAGGTGCAGGCGCAGGGCATCATCGACACGTTCGAGCACCCGGTGGTCGGTCGTTATCGCGGCGTCGCCCAGTCGATCCGCTTCGGTCGCACGCCGGGACCGGCACCGTTCGCCGCACCCGTGCTGGGCCAGGACACCGCAGCGGTGATCGCCGCGATCGAGGCCGGCTCGCCGATCGCACCCAAACCGCGCGGCAACGACAAGGGTTGATCGCGCATCGCTGCGCTCACTCGTGCGACGCCTGCGGCACGTCCGCCGAGCCTTCCTCGCGGTCACGGTACAGCGCGGCGCGCACCAGCAGCATCAAGGTGATCGGCGTGGTCAGGGTGAGGAACACGCCGATCAGGATCTCGTAGAAGATCGGCCGGCCGTGCAGCACCGAGAAGCAGGTGATCGAGGCGGCCAGCATGAAGAACGTGCCGAGCGTGGTGCCCAGGGTGGGCGCGTGCACGCGCTTGTAGAAATTCTTCAGGCGCAGCAGGCCGAGCGAGCCGACGAAGGCGAGCAGCGCGCCCAGCAGCACGAGGACCGCGACCAGGATCGCCGCCCACGGCGGCAGGGCATCGAGATGGTTCATTCGATCACCTGCCCGCGCATCAGGAATTTCGACAGCGCCACCGTGCCGGCGAAGCCGAGCAGCGCGATGATCAGGCCGGCCTCGACGTAGAGCATGCTGCCACTGCGGATGCCGATGGTCAGCAGCAGGATCATCGCGTTGACGTACAGCGCGTCCAGCGCCAGCACGCGGTCCTGCGCGCGCGGCCCGCGCACCATGCGGATGATCGAGAAGCTCATCGCCAGCAGCAGCAGGATCTGCGCGAGGATGATGGCGGCACCGAGCAGGCTGTGGCTCATTGGAAGATCTCCAGCAGGGGGTGCTCGTAGCGCTGCTTGATCGAGTCGATCCAGCTCGCCTCGTCGACCAGGTCCAGCACGTGGATCAGCAGGATGTTCACGCTGGAGTCGTAGCTGACCCAGATCGTGCCCGGCGTGGAGGTGATGATGCACGCCAGCACGGCGAGGCCGTAATGGTCGGTGAGAGTCAGCGGGATCGCCACGAAGCCGGACTGCATGCGGCTGTCGCGGCGCAGGATGATCCGGGCCACGGCGATGTTCGAGCGCACGATGTCGTAGACGACGCGCACGAACAGCAGGCCGAGCAGCGGATAGTTGCGCACCCGCGCCTTCGGCGGGCGCAGCAGGCCGAACACCTTCGCCAGCGCGACGCCCAGCAGCGCACCGAGCAGGATCGTGCCGGGCGCGACGCTCTGGTTCAGCAGCAGCCAGATCAGCAGCAGCAGCACGGACAGGATCGGATACGGCAACCAGCGCCTGCTCATGGCTGCGCCTCCGCGGCCGGCAACACCTGGTGGATGTACGCGGCCGGCGTGTGGATCTGCCGCGCGGTGTCGCGCAGGTAGCGCAGCGGCGCCTCGGCCAGCACGGTCAGCAGCAGGCACAGGCCGAGCAGGATCGCGATGGAGGCGCTCTCGACCAGCCGCACCTTCGGGAAGATTCGCTCGGGTTCGACCCAGAAGATCTGGATGCCGGCGCGGCACATCGCGATCACCGTGCAGAAGCCGGCCGCGATGATCAGCGTGAACAATACGCTCGCGCCCACGCGCGGGCCGGCCTCGAGCATCGGCGCCAGCATGGCGAACTTGGCGAGGAAACCGGACAGCGGCGGCAACCCCGCCAGCAGCAGCGCGCAGGCGACGAAGCTGCCGCCCAGCAGCACGATCGGCGCGGAGATCACCACCCGGCTTTCGTCCTCCTGCGCGTACAGGCTTTCGTTCGCCGAAGTTTCGCCCGGCTGTTCGTACGGCTCCAGGCTCAGCGTGTCGTCGGTGTCGTCGTCGCCGTCGGAGGCGAGCAGGCCGACGACCAGGAAGAACGCGGCGATGGCCAGGGTGGAGATCACCAGATAGGCCAGCGCGCCGGCGGTCACCGCCGGCAACTGCAGGCCGATCGCGCCAAGCAGGGTGCCGGAGGAGATCAGCACGTTGTAGCCGGCCAACTTGGCCAGGTCGCGCGCACCGAGCATGCCGACGGTGCCGGCGACCACGGTGGCCGCGCCACCCCACAGCATCCAGCCGCTGCCGAAATGGGCGGACGCCGGCCCGGCGCCGTCGCCGAACAGCAGCAGGCTCAGTCGCAGCAATACATAGATGCCGACCTTGGTCATCAGCGCGAACATCGCCGCCACCGCCGGCGACGCGGCGGCATACGTGCGCGGCAGCCAGAAGCCCAGCGGCCACATCGCGGTCTTGATCAGGAACGCCACGCCGAGGATCGCCGCACCCGCATGCAGCAGCGCGCGGGTGCGCTCGGGCACGTGCGGGATCAGCTCGGCCAGCGCCGCCATGTTCAGCGTGCCGGTGACGCCGAAGATCAGGCTGACCCCGAGCAGGAACAGCATCGAGGCGGTCAGGTTGACCGCGATGTAGTGCAGCCCCGCGCTGACCCGGCGCGCGCCCGAGCCATGCAGGGCGAGGCCGTAGGACGCCGCCAGCAGCACCTCGAAGAACACGAACAGGTTGAACAGGTCACCGGTGAGGAACGCGCCGTTCAGGCCCATCAGCAGGAACTGCAGCAGCGGCTGGAAGTGGCCGCCGCGATGCTGCCAGCGACCCAGCGCGTACGGCAGCAGTGACAGCGCCAGCACGCCGGTGAGCAGCACCATCAGCGCCGACAGCCGGTCGGCCACCAGCACGATGCCGAAGCGCGCCGGCCAGTCGCCGATACGGTAGACCGCCGCCAGCGCGCCGTCGTCGGACACGGCCAGCATCAGCGCCGCGGCCAGCAGCACCAGCACGACGCACGAGGCGACGCTCAACGCCAGCACCGTACGCCGGCGCTTCTCGCCGACCAGCAACTGCAGCGCGGCGACCAGCAGCGGCAGCACGATCGGCGCGATGATCAGGTGGTTGCTCACGGCGTGCCGTCCTCGCCGTCGACGTGGTCGTTGCCGGTGAGCCCGCGCGAGGTCAGCAGCACCACCAGGAACAGCGCCGTGGTGGCGAAGCCGATCACGATCGCGGTGAGCACCAGCGCCTGCGGCAGCGGGTCGGCGTACTGCGCGATGTCGCCGGCGGCGTCGCGCAGCACCGGGTCGGCGCCGGTGCGCAGGCCGCCGATCGAGAAGATGAAGAGATTCACCGCGTAGGAGATCAGGGTCAGCCCGATGATCACCTGGAAGGTGCGCGGGCGCAGCAGCAGCCACACGCCGGAGGCGGCGAGAATGCCGATCGCGGCGGCAAGGACCAGTTCCATCAGCCCTGCCCTCCCGTCTCGGTCGCGGGCACCTGGCGCGGGCGGCGCAACGACTGGTGCGCCAGCGCGATCAGCAGCAGCGTGGTGGCGCCCACCACCACGCTGAACACGCCCAGGTCGAACAGTACCGCCGAGGCCAGCGGCAGCTTGCCCAGCACGGGCAGTTCCGCGTAGCGGAAATACGAGGTGAGGAACGGACGGCCAAACGCCAGCGAAGCCAAGCCCGTCGACACCGCCAGCAACAGGCCCGCGCCGATCCAGCGCACCGGCAGCACGTGCAGGTGCGCCTCCACCCAGCGTGCGCCGCGCGCCATGTACAACAGGATCAGCGCCACCGCCACGGTGATGCCGGCAACGAAACCGCCGCCCGGCAGGTCGTGCCCGCGCAGGAACAGGTGCAGCCCGAACAGCAGGATCACCGGGAACATCAGCTGGATGATCAGGCCCGGGATCATCAGGTAATCGGTCAGCGAATGATCGACCGCGCGGCTGGCTTCGCCCGCATCCGGCACGACCTGCCGGCGCTGCTGCAGCGGCACGTTGATGCTCTCGGCGGCCGGGCGGAAACGCCGCAGCAGGCCGAACACGGTCAGCGCCACGATCGCCAGCACGCTGATCTCGCCCAGCGTGTCGAAGCCGCGGAAGTCGACCAGGATCACGTTGACCACGTTGCGGCCGCCGCCCTCGGTGTACGCGCGCTCGAGGAAGAAGCGCGAGATCGAGTCGGCCACCGGATGCATCATCGCCGCATAGGCCAGGCTGGCCACGCCGAGGCCGACCACGACCGCGATCAGCCCATCGCGGCGACGCCGGAAACGGTGCAGGCGGCTCTCCGGCGCCAGCCCCTCGATGCGCTTGGGCAGCCAGCGCATGCCGAGCAGGATCAGGATCGTGGTGACCACCTCGACCAGCAGCTGGGTCGCCGCCAGGTCCGGCGCCGACAGCCACACGAAGCTGACACAGGACACCAGCCCCGCGCCGCCGGTGAGCACCAGCGCGGCGAGGCGGTGGAACTTGGCCTGGCTCGCCGCGCCGATCGCGCAGGCCGCACCGAGCAGCCACAGCAGCGCGAACGCCGGGTCGACGCTGGACCAGCGCGGATGCAAGCCGAACGGCGCGCTGGTCGCGGCCAGCGTTCCGGCGACGAGTGCCAGCAGCACGATCCACAGCAGCTGCGACTGCAGCCGGCGGCTCGGGTAACGGCGCTCGATCCATTGCGGGATATCCGCAGCGAACACGGCCAGTACACGCTCGAAGATGCGCTTGCCGCTGAGCCGCCCGGTCAGCGGCGCCACCTCGCGCCCGGCAAAATAGCCGCGCAGGCGCACATACAACAGGCAGCCCGCCACGAACGCGAAGATGCTCATCAGCAACGGCGTGGTCACGCCATGCCATACCGCCAGGCTGTAGTCCGGCAGGTGGCCGGCGCCCAGCACCGAGCTTGCCGCCGCGCGCAGCGACGGGCCGATCACCCGTGCCGGCAGCATGCCCACCAGCAGGCAGGCCAGCGCCAGGAAGCCGATCGGGAAACGCATCCACAGCGGCGGTTCGTGCGGTTCCCGCGGCAAGCTGGCGGGCACGCGGCCGAAGAACACGCCACGCACGAAGCGGATCGAATAGGTCACGCCGAACGCGCTGGCCGCCACCGCGATCACCACCGAGACCATGTCGAGCAACGGACCCTGGCGGGCGGCCAGCGTCTCGGCGAAGAACATCTCCTTCGACAGGAAACCGTTCAGCAGCGGCACGCCGGCCATCGCCGCGCCGGCGATCAGCGCCAGCGTCGCGGTGACCGGCATGAAGCGGCGCAGCCCGCCGAGCTTGCGCAGGTCGCGCGTGCCGGCCTCGTGATCGACCGCGCCGGCAGCCATGAACAGCGAGGCCTTGAAGGTGGCGTGATTGACGATGTGGAAGATCGCGGCGACCACGCCGAGCGCGCTGCCCAGGCCGACCAGCATGGTGATCAGGCCCAGGTGGCTGATCGTCGAGTAAGCCAGCACGCCTTTCAGGTCCTGCTCGAACATCGCCGAGTACGCGCCCAGGATCAGCGTCACCAGGCCCGCCCCGCCGACGATCCAGAGCCATTGATCGGTGCCGCCCAGCACCGGCCAGAAGCGCACCAGCAGGAACACTCCGGCCTTCACCATCGTGGCCGAATGCAGGTAGGCCGATACCGGCGTCGGCGCCGACATCGCCTGCGGCAGCCAGAAATGGAACGGGAACTGCGCGCTCTTGGTGAACGCGCCGAGCAGGATCAGCAGCAGCGTCGGCGTGTACAGCGCATGCGCGCGCACCGTATCGCCCGCGGCGAGGATCACGTCGAGGTCGTAGCTGCCCACGACATGCCCCAGCAGCAGCACGCCGGCGAACAGGCACAGGCCGCCGCCGGAGGTGACGATCAACGCCATCCGCGCGCCGTCGCGCGCCGACGCGCCGTTGTACCAGTAGCCGATCAGCAGGAACGAGAACAGGCTGGTCATCTCCCAGAAGAACACCAGCTGGATCACGTTGCCCGACATCACGATGCCCAGCATCGAACCCATGAACGCCAGCAGCAGGGCGAAGAAGCGCGCCAGCGGATCGTCCGGCGACATGTAGTAGCGGGCGTACAGGCCCACCAGCGTGCCGATGCCGCAGATCAGCAGCATGAACAGCCAGCTGAAGCCGTCCACCCGGAACACCAGGTCCAGCCCCAGCTCCGGCACCCACGGGATCACCTGGCGCAGCACGTTGCCGGCGGCAATCGCCGGGTACAGCCAAAGGGAAAGCAGCAGGCCGAGCAGCGCCGTGGCGGTCATCAGCCATGCCGCCAGATTGTGGCTGCGGCCGCGGCCACGCAACAGGAACACCGCGACGCTGGCCACGAACGGAAGGCAGATGATGGCGCTTGGCAGGGCGTTGTCAGGCATCAGTCACTGCGCTCGGTCGAAAGGTTGTCGGTGTCTCCGGCAACCGGGGCAGACACCCCGGCACTTCATGAGCGTTCGCACGCCTCGGCGGATGAAACGCCTGTGCGTGCCCTGGCGCGGGCAATCATTGCGATCGCCCGAATGGCCTCACACCGCTGCGTTCGATTCTATAGGCCGGCCCGACCGGTCGGCAAATGCGCAGCGCGAGGGCGGCCACCGGGTTTAAGCACTTCGTAAGCGGATGACCGGATAATCTCCCCACGAGTCGCGCCGCCTCGGTGGTCCCCGCGATCGAAGGAGCCTGTCCGTGCACATCATCCTGGTCGAGGACGATCCCCAGCTCGGCGCGGCGATCCAGCGCGCGCTGGAACGCCTCGCGTATACCGTCAGCTGGCTGCGCGACGGCCGCGAGGCGCTGCTCGCGCTGCGCGACCAGACCGCCGACCTGGTCCTGCTCGACCTCGGCCTGCCCGGCAAGGACGGGCTCGACGTGCTGGTCGAGGCCCGCCGCCTGCACGTCAAGACCCCGGTGCTGGTGATGACCGCACGCGACACGCTGGACGACCGCGTGCGCGGCCTCGACGCCGGTGCCGACGATTACCTGGTCAAACCCTTCCACCTGGAGGAGCTGGGCGCACGCATCCGCTCGCTGACCCGGCGCGCGCAGGGCCTGGCCGCCAACCGCATCGATGCGGGTACGTTGAGCCTCGACCTGGGCACCTCCGAGGTGAGCTTCCGCGGCGAGCGGGTCGAGCTGACCAAGCGCGAATTCGCCCTGCTGCAGATCCTGATGGAACGCGCCGGCCGGCTGGTGCGCCGCGAAAACCTGGAGAACTCGCTGTACGGCCTCGACAACATGGTCGGCAGCAGCGCGCTGGAGGTGCTGGTGCACACGCTGCGCCGCAAGCTGAGCTTCGACACCATCCAGACCGTGCGCGGCTTCGGCTACATGATTCCGCGGGAGCCCAAATGAGGTTGGCGGGCCCGCTGAGGCCGGCCAGCCTGCATGGCCGGTTGCGCCTGCTGATCATCGTCGTGCTGCTGGCGGCGCTGCTGCCGCTGGGCGTGCTCAGCTTCCATCGCACCATCACCGAGGTCGACGAGCTGTCCGACGGGCGGCTGGCGCAGTCGGCGCGGACGCTGCAGGTGCTGATCAAGCATGCCGACGTGCAGGCACTGCAGGGACGCGACGACGCGGACACGCTGGTGCCGATCGAAGCCAGCCGCACCCACCCGCCGAAGCGGCATCGGAACACCTACGAGTCCGAAGTCGGCTTCCAGGTATTCGACCATGCCGGGCGCACGATGCTGGCCACCGCGAATCTCGCCGCCCTGCCGCCACCGGCGGCCGGCGATGCGGATTTCCGGGACGTGCAGCAAGGGCGCTACCGCTGGCGCGTCTTCACCCTGCGCGACATGGCCGACGGCGTGGTGATCCGCACCGGCGAACGTTACGACAGTCGCCACGACATCATGCATGCGGTGTGGCTGGAGCACAGTCTGCCGCTGCTGATCGGCCTGCCCCTGCTGGCCCTGCTGGTGGGCTGGGCGGTAAGGCGGGGATTGCGCCCGCTCGAAGCGCTGACCCGCGCCCTCTCGGCACGCAAGCCGGGCAGCCATGAACCGGTGCAGCTGCCCGATGCGCCGCTGGAATTGCAGCCGGTACTGGCCGCACTGAACGGCCAGCTGGCGCGACTGGAGGATGCGCTGGAACGCGAGCGCCGCTTCAGCGCCGACGTGGCGCACGAACTGCGCACGCCTTTGTCCACCGCCATGATCAACCTCGAAAGCGCGATGGCCACCACCGATCCGGCCGAGCTGAAACTCGGCCTCGGCAGCGCCCAGCACAGCATTGCCGGGCTGGCGCGCCGGATCGAACAACTGCTGGCGCTGGCCCGGCTGGAAGCAGGCGCGGCGTCGAGCCAGCGCAGCCGCGTCGACCTGGTGGCCGTGGCGATGGGCGTGATCGAGGAGCTGTCGCCGGTGATCGCCGACAGCGGCGTGGAGCTGAGCTTTGCGCGGCTGACACCGCAAGTGTCCGTGCAGGGTTACGAGGCCGCACTCGCGGCCCTGCTGCGCAACCTGCTCGAGAACGCGCTGCGTCACGTACCGGCCGGCGGCCAGGTGCAATTGTCGATCGAACAGGGCGAGCGCGTGGCGCTGATCGACGTCATCGACGATGGCCCGGGCATTCCGGCCGAACGCCGCGCCAGCGTGTTCGCCCGCTTCCAGCGCGAAGCCGGCAGCCGCGGCGACGGCTACGGGCTGGGCCTGTCGATCGTGCAGCGCGCGGCGCAGCTGCACGATGCCACGATCGAACTGCTCGACTCACCGTATGGCAGCGGCCTGCGCGTGCGCGTGGCGATCCCGCTGCGACCCTGATATCTGCTCAAGGGAACATCGAAAAACCCTCCACGAAACGTCATCCCGGCGAAAGCCGGGATCCAGCGCCCCATGCCGATGAAATGCAAGGCACTGGGTTCCAGCATTCGCTGGAATGACGAGCTGGAAGCAAGGTTATTCGAGGTGCCCTCAAGGCCGCCCGACGGTGAGGACGCCGAAGCTGTCCGGCTCGATCGTGCGGCGACCGTTGGCCTGCCGGGTGGCGCCCAGCCGCGCCGCGGAGAGATACAGCCGGTGCAGCTTCGGATCGAGCGCGAGCGTGCGCGCGCTGGCCTGGGTGGGAATGGTCGCGGTCACGCGGTAGTGGTCCGGATCCTCCTCGTGCACCGCGGTGATCGTGCCGCTCTCGCCATTGGCGCTGTAGATCATCGCCCCGGCCGGATCGAACACCACGCCATCCGGGCCATCGCCGATCGGCACGTCGGCCACGTGGTGGCCGTCGACGGCATCGAGCACGGCCATCGTGCGGTTGTCGCACACCGCGAACAGCCGATGGTGCGGGTTGTCGATCGCCAATCCGCTCGGCGATTCGCACGGCGCCAGCGGCCACACCTGCAGCACCTTGTCGCCGATCGAATCGAGCTGGACCAGCTCGGACTTGTCCTCGATGTTCACGTAGACATGGCCGGCGCCATCGGCCACCGCGAACTCCGGCTTGCCGGGCAACGCGATACTGCCGATCACCGCCTGCTTCGCCGGGTCGATCACGCTGGCGCTGGCGCTGCGGCCATTGAAGGTCAGCACGTGGTGCGAGGCGCTGTCGTACAGGATCGCATCGGGATTCTGGCCGGTGCCTGCAATCGTCGCCACGGTCTTCAACGAAGCCAGGTCGAACATCGTCACCGACGCGCTCTTGCCGTCGCTGACGAAACCGCGATGCAGGTCATCGGCGAGGGCGATACCGTGCACGCCCGCCGTGCCGGCGATCGTGCCGAACTGCTTGCCGGCATCGACGTCGATCACCAGCACGCGGTCGCCGCGGCTGACGAACAGGTGGCGGCTGGGCGTATCGAAAGCCAGATAGTCCCAACCGCCCGGCCCGCCCAGCGCCAGTCGCGACAGCAACCGGGCGGGCGGGGGTACGGCGGCCGCGGGCACCTGCGGGACAGCCGCCAGCATCAGCAGCGCAGCGGGAAGAAGCTTGCGAAGCAGTCGTTGCATGATGGCACCCTTGGCGTAAGGAGATGGCAGGCCAGCATGCGAGTGCTGGCTTATGCGCACCTTAGGAAAGGTGTGCACACGTTGATTCCGATCATGGTTCGACAAGCTCACCACGAACGGAATCAGGGAGACGCTGCTCCGCGAACAGATCAACGAGATAACCGTTCGTCCTGAGCCTGTCGAAGGACCTGCCCAGGCCCTCCCTAACCTGCCGTCTTGCCGGCATCGCGGCGGCGCAGCAGCGCATACAGCACCGGCATCAGCAGCAGCACCAGCGGCACCTGCACCAGCAGGCCGGAGATGATCGCCACCGCCAGCGGCTGCTGCATCTGCGAGCCCCCGCCGAGCGCCAGCGCCAGCGGCAGCAGGGTGAGCATCGCGGCCAGCGTGGACATCAGGATCGGCCGCGTGCGGTGCCGGCCGGCTTCGTGCAACGCCTCGTGCAGCGGCATGCCGGCGGCGGCCTGTTCGAGTTCGGAGAAGTAGAAGATCGCCACTTCGGTGACGATGCCGACGATCATCGTCATGCCCATCATCGCCGAGATGTTCAGCTCGATGCCGGTCAGCCACAGCCCGGCGAACACCGCCGGAATCGCCAGCAACGGCATTGCCAGGATCACCAGCGCCACCCGGAAACTCTCGTACAGGAACAGCAGCAGGGTGAACACCAGCGCGATCGCCGCCAGCATCACGATGCTGAGGCCGCGGAACGCCTGCTGCTGTTGCTGGTACAGACCGCCGAGCTGGTAGTACATGCCCTTGGGCAGCAACCCCGGCCTGGCCAGCACGCGCTTGACGTCGGCGATGGTGGCACCCAGGCTGCGCCCGCTGATGCGTCCGGTCACCGCGACCATCCGTTTCAGGTTGTCGCGGGTGATCTGCGGCTGGCCCTGCACCTGTTGCAGCGTGGCCACCCGCGACAGCGGCAGCAGATGGCCGTCGCCGGCGCGGATCGGCAGTGCGGCGACCTGCTCCAGCCGCTGGTGTGTCGCGGTCGGCAGGCGCACACGCACGCCCACCACCTTGCCTTCCGTCGGCAGTTGCGCGGCCACGGTGCCGTCGATCGCCGCGGCGACCTGGTCGGTGACACTGGCCGGATCGAGACCTTCCAACGCGGCCTTGGCCGGATCGACCTGCACGGTCAGTGCATCGCCGGCCGGGTTGATGCCATTGCGCACACCGACCACGCCGCCGATCCTGCCGACCGCCGCGGCGACCTTGCCGGCGGTGGCGGAAAGCTGGGTCGGGTCGTCACTGTACAGCTGGATCTCGATCGGCTGCGGCACCGCCACCAGGTCGCCGATCAGGTCCTCCATCAACTGCGACAGCTCGATGTCCAGCCCCGGCACGTGCTCCTCGACCTCCCCGCGTACCTGCGCCATCACCGCCTCGGTGTCGGGGCGCGAGCCATTTTTCAAACGAACGAAGAAGTCGCCCTGGTTCGCCTCGGTGAGGCCGCCGCCGAGCTGCAGGCCGGTGCGCCGCGAGTAGGTGTCCACATAGGGATTCGCGCGAATGATGGTCTCGACCTGACGCAGCAGGCGGTCGGTTTCCTGCAGCGAGGTGCCGGGTGGCGACAGGTAGTCGAGGATGAAACCGCCCTCGTCCATGTTCGGCATGAAGCCGGTGCCGACGCGGGTATACGCAAGCCCGCCGACCAGGATCAACGGCACGATCAGCAGCAGCACCAGCAACGGCCGCCGCAACCAGCGCTGCAGGATGTTCTGGTAACCCTGCATCAGGCGCCGGGTGAAACGGCCCGGCGGATGTTCGGTCCGATGACGCTCGTCGAGGAAGCGCTCGGCCAGCAGCGGCACCGCGATCCAGGTCAGCAGGTACGAAATGACCAGTGCGCTGGCCATGGTCAGCGACAGCGCCTTGAAGAACGCACCGGTGACCCCGGACAGGAACGCCAGCGGCAGGAAGATCACCACGGTGGCGGCACTGGAGCCGGTCAGCGGGCGGGTGAACTCCCACGCCGCGGCGGCGATCCGTTCGTGCACTTCGCCCTCGCCCTGCCCGCCTTCGCCCGGATGGAGCCGGCGCATGATGTGTTCGAGCATCACGATCACGTCGTCGATGATCAAGCCGACCGCCGCGGCCATGCCGCCCAGCGTCATCATGTTGAAACTCATGCCGAGCACCGACAGCAGCAACACGGTGATCGCCAGCACCGCCGGCACCACGATCAATGCGACCAGGATCACCCGCGTGTTGCGCAGGAACACGAACAGCACCAGTCCGGCCAGCACGATGCCGATCAGGATCGCATCGCGCACGCTGGCCGCCGCGCCGGTCACCAGCTGGGTCTGGTCGTACCAGTTGGCGATGCGCACGCCGGCCGGCATCTGCGGCGCATAGTCGGCCAGCCGCTGCTTCACTTCCTGTGCGATCTGCACGCTGTTGCCGTCGGGCTGCTGGTAGACCTGCAGCAGCACCGCATCCTGGCCGTCGGCATTGACGCGGATCCACTGCGGCACGTGGTCGAGGCTCACCGCGGCCACGTCGCCCAGCCGCACCGCGCCACCGGGGCCGGCGCGCAACACGATGCCGCGCAACGCGGCGAGCGTCTTCGGCTGGTTGTCGGCCAGCAGCAGGTACAACTTGTAGTGATCGGAGACGCGGCCCATCGCCTGGATCGTCGCCGCACGGCTGACCGCCGTGGTCACGTCGGCCAGGCTCAGTTGCAGCGCGCGCAGCTTGCCCGGATCGACATCGGCGTGGAACTCGGCCACCTCGCCGCCCTGCACCTGGACCCGGGCCACGCCGCTGATCCCGCTCAGCAGCGGACGCAGCTGGTACTCGGCCAGGTCGTGCAGCACACCCGGCGACTGCGTGTGCGAGCGCAGGCTGTAGGCCAGTACCGGGAACGTGGTCGGGTCCATCCGCCGGGTGCTGAGCTGGGTGCCAGCCGGCAGCTGCGGCAGAATCTGCCCGGCCGCCGCATTCACTTCCTGCAGCGCCGCGGCCATGTCCGCGCCCCAATCGAACGTCACTGCCACCTCGGCGCTGCCGCGGCTGGTGGTGGAGCGCACGTCGCGCACGCCGCGCACGTGGCGGATCGCCTCCTCCACCGGCGTGGTCACCTCGATCGCCATCTGGTCGGCCGGGCGGTCGCCTGCATCCAGCGACACCTGCACGCGCGGGAAGGCCACGTTCGGGAACAGCGCCACCGGCATCAGCAGCGCGCTGGCGATGCCGCCGATCGCCAGCATCAGGGCGAGGAACAGCAGCGAACGCCGATGCCGTTGCATCCATGCGGTGATGCTCACCGGGCGGACTCCCGCACCGCATCGCCGTCGGCCAGTTCGTAGGCACCGAGCACGATCACCTTCGCCTGCGCATCGAGCGGGCCCTGCACGCCGACGGGATCACCCTCCGGGCTGCGCAGTGTCACGGCGATGCGTTTGGCGTGGCCGTGCTCAAGCTCGAACAGGTAATCCCCGTGTTCATCGTGCAGCACCGCCGCACGCGGTACCGCCCACGCGCTGAAATCGGCCGTGCGGATCTGCGCATCCAGCGCCGCGCCGGCCACCAGCGCGGCGCTGGCTTCGGCCGGCAGTTCGACCTGGGCGACGAGCAGATGGGTCTGCGGGTCGATCGACTGGCCGATCATGCGCAACGTGCCCACGAAACCGGCCTTGTCGCCATACACGCTGCGCAACTGCACCTGCATGCCGGCATGCAGCCTCGCACCGTCTTCCGGCTGCACGCCGAGCTGCGCGACCAGCGCATGCGCCGGGGTGAAACTCAGCAACGGTGCGTTCGCGGCGAAGCGCTCGCCCAGCCCCACGCTGAGTGCGTTGACCACGCCATCGGCCGGCGCGCTGACGGTTTCCTGCGCGCTGCCGCCACCGAGCGCGCGCTGTGCATCCAGCGCGGCCTGCGCGTCGGCCAACGCCTTGC
>DATCUT010000101.1:0-5513 GCA_036561785.1 Rhodanobacter sp. | reverse complement strand
CAGCTTCTTCCCGACCAAGAACCTGGGCGCGCTGGGCGACGGCGGCGCGGTGGTGACCGGCGACGCCGTGCTGGCGCAGCGGGTCGCGGCGCTGCGCAACTACGGTTCCGAGGTGAAGTACCGCCACCTTTTCCAGGGCGTCAATTCGCGGCTCGACGAGATGCAGGCGGCGCTGCTGCGGGTGAAGCTGCGCCATCTCGACGAGGACGTTGCCTGGCGCCGCCGCGTGGCGCGCCGCTATCGCGACGGCATCCGCCATCCGCAGATCCGGCTGCCGCAGATGGCGCACGAGGAACAGCACGCCTGGCATCTGTTCGTGGTGCGCTGTCCCCACCGCGATGCGTTGCAGCGGCACCTGCAGGCGCACGGTATCCACAGCCAGGTGCACTACCCGGTGCCGCCGCACCGGCAGCCGGCTTATCCGGCCCTGCATGATCTCCGGCTGCCGCTGACCGAGCGCCTGCACGATGAGGTGCTGAGCCTGCCGATGGGGCCGACCCTGGGCGAGGACGCGGTGGAGCGGGTCATCCAGGCCTGCCAGGCGTTCGAGTGTCCGGCATGAACATCGTGCGTGCCGGCTTCTATTCCGCCATCGCCACCGGGGCGCGGCTGCTGGCGGCGCTGGTGGTGATCAAGCTGGTGGCATGGTTCGCCGGGCCCGAGGGCGTGGGCAAGCTGGGCCAGTTCATGAGCCTGATGTCGTTGCTGGCCGTGCTCGCCGGCGGCGGCATCAGCGCCGGCATCGTGAAGTACGTCGCCGAATACCGCCACGATCCGCAACGGCTGGCGCGCCTGCTGGCCGCCGCGCTGTGGTACGCGCTGTGCGCCTCCATCCTGATGGGCTGCCTGGCGCTGCTGTTCAGCCGGCAGCTGGCGCAATGGCTGCTGGACGACCCCGCCTATGCGGGCCTGATCCGCGTGCTCGCGGTGGCCCAGCTCGGCATCGCGCTGGTCAACTACATCCTGGCCGTGATCAACGGTTTCATGGACGTGCGCCGGCTGGCGCTGATCCAGGTGCTGGGCTCGCTGCTCAGCATCGTGATGGTGATCTGGCTGGCGCGCTGGCTGCATCTGTACGGCGCCCTGCTGGCCCTGATCGTGAGCCAGTTGCTGTGGCTCGTCGTCGGCCTGCCGGCGTGGTGGCGCAGCCCGTACTTCCAGCGCAGCATGCTGCGGCTGCGCTTCGACCGCGAGATGACTTGGCGGCTGGCGGCGTTTTCGGTGATGACGCTCACCGCCGCGCTGGTCGCGCCGCTGGTGAATATCGCGGTGCGCGATCATCTGGCGCTGCAGCTCGGCTGGGAGCAGGTCGGCTACTGGCAGGCGGTGAGCAAGGTGTCGGATGCCTACCTGCTGTTCATTACCGCGGCCATCAACATCTACTACCTGCCCAAGCTGGCGTCGATCCAGGAACGCGCCGCGCTGGTGGCCGAGCTGCGCAATGCGTACCGCTACATCCTGCCCGTGGTCGTCGTGCTGGCGGCGGCGGTGTATGTGCTGCGGGACTGGGTGACGCGCCTGCTGTTCAGCGCGGACTTCGCGCCCGCCAACGCGTTGTACGGGCCGCAGCTGGTGGGCGACGTCATCAAGATCGCCTCCTTCATTCTTTCCTACGTGATGCTGGCCAAGGCCATGACGCGGCTGTTCGTGATTTCCGAGTGCGTGTTCGCGGCCAGCTATCTGGCGCTGGTCTACGTGTTCACCGCGCACTTCGGCCTGGTCGGCGCGATGTACGCCTTCGCGGCCAACTACCTCGGCTACCTCGTGTTCAACGTGCTGATCGTGCGGCGTTACCTGGGAGGGCTGTGACGATGGCGTCCGACGTATCGAAAGGCACGGCGCTGCCGCTGGTCTCCGTGCTCATTCCGGCCTTCAACCACGAGCGTTTCGTGCAGCGCTGCCTGGACAGCGTGCTGGAAGATCCCTATCCGGCCAAGGAACTCATCATCATCGATGACGGCTCGACCGACCGCACCGGCGCGCGGATCGCCGACTGGGTGGCGACGCATTGCATGGACATTCCCATCGAGTACGTGCAGCGGGAGAACCGCGGCATCGCGGCGACCCTCAACGAGCTGGCGGCGCGTGCGAACGGCGAGTTCCTGCGGCCGGGCGCCAGCGACGACTATCTGTTGCCCGGCGGCCTCGACGCCCAGGTCCGCTACCTGCAGGCGCATCCGGGCAAGGGCGCGGTGATCGGCGATTCGATCGTGGTCGACCAGGACGGGAAGAAGCTGCACGACAGCGGCATGTGCGACCTGCACGGCGCCGACAAGAGCCTGTACCGCTCCGACGACGGCATCCGTCGCGCCGTGATCCGGCAGTGGGCCATCGGCGGGCCGGTCGCGTTGATCAGGAAGAGCGCACTCGATACCGTCGACCGCTGGAGCGAAGGACTGCGCATCGAGGACTGGGACCTGTTCCTGCGCCTGGCCGCGCGCGACGCGCTCGGCTTCGTCGACGTCAGCGTCTGCGCCTACCGCATGCACGACGCGAACCTGAGCCGGACGCGGCACGCCGAAACCCGCGTCAGCAACCTCATCGAGTCGCGGCATATCGCGCTGCGCCGGACCAGCCTGTTCGACGAGCCCTACCGGACCTTGCTGCGCGCGCAGTCGCATTACATCGGCGCCAAGATTTCATTCCTGGAGCGGAAGCCGGGGCCGCTGCTGTTGCACATGGCGGCTTACCTGTCGCTGGTCGTCGCTGCGAAGGCAAGGCTGCCCTCGGCGGGCCGCGGCGTGGAGGGGACATGAAACGATTGCTGCGCCTTCCTTCCACCTGGCTCGGCCTGCCGATCCTGTTCGCCTGCGGGCTGACTTGGCTCACCTACGATCTTTCCGCCGACTACCTGGAAGGCCTGCTGCTGCTGGCCGTGCTCGCGGCGGCGATCATCCTGTTCGACGTGCGGGCGGGGGTCCGGCTGCCGGAATTCGCGCAGTTCCGCGCGCGCCACTACGCCGGCACCCGCGAGGCGTTTCTCGCGCTGGCCCTGGCCGGGCTGATCGTGCTGTTCTGCCTGCTCGACCTCGCGCTGTTCCCGATCCCGCTGTTCGACAAGCCGTCGGCCTATGCCGTGATGGACGGCGGCCGCGCGCATATCCGGCACGTTTCGGACATGTGCTGGGTGCTTCCGCCGATCGGGCTGCTCTGCGCCAGGAGCCGGCGGCTGCGCATCACGCTCATCGCCATCGGCTTCGTGTTTCCGGTACTGGTGATCGACCGCAACCGGCTGTTCGCCACCTTTTTCTCGTTTGCACTCGTCCTCGTGCTGCGCCGGGACGAGGCCAGACCGTTGCCGTGGAAAACCCTGCTTGGCCTGGCGCTCGCCGGCAGCAGCATTTTCTCGATCCTCGGCATGCTGCGCTCGGGGCCGCTGGACCACATCACGCTGCCTTTCAGCGCGATGTACCACGCCGCTCCGCAAGGCATCAAATGGCTGCTCCTGTACGTCAGCGCGGGGCCCTACAACTTCAGTTCGATCCTGGCCAAGGACTATGCCAACGCCGACTTCCTGATCAACCAGCTGGTGCCGCTGCACGGTTCGGTGGTGACGGCCGGCACGAGCATCCCGTTGGATGCGCCGAACATCAACGTGGGTACCGAGTTCTTTCCCTTCCTGATGGCGTTCGGCCCGTTCGGCGCGGCGCTCGCGGTGTTCGCGCTGTACGCGATGCTGCTGTGGAGCGTGCAGCGGCTGCGCCCGACGGTGCCGCTGTTTTCCCTGCTGATGTTCCTGCGTGTTTCCTACGTCTGCGTGATGTCGCCGTTCGCGCCGCAGGCCTTCACCTGGACCAATGCCGGCTTCATCGGCATCTGCCTGTTCCTGCCGGTCATGGCGACATGGCTGCCGAACCGGAAGGCTCCGGCCACCGCGCCAACCCCGTCTTCACCCTCTCTCCAGCGAGTACAAAACCATGGAACGCGATGAAATCTATCTGATCGACCTGTGGCGGATCTTCACCCGCGAGTGGACGTGGTTCGTGCTGGTGCTGGTGCTGACCCTGGCCTGCACCTATGCCTTCGCGCACCTGGTGAAGCGCCAGTGGGAGGCGGCTGCCTGGATCCAGATCGCGCAGGTCGGGCAGGTACCGGCAGGCCAGGATCCGAAGGTCGAACCGCTGCAGCGCGTCACCGAGCGGCTGCAACTGGTGCCGTTCAAGAACGAGGTCCTGGAAAGCGCCGGCTATGCGAAGACGTCGTCGGTGGCCCAGCTTTACCGCAACAGCCTGAAACTGGAGCCGATGCTCTACGCGGGCTCGCTGGTCAAGTTGACCGTGCGGGCCTACTCCCGGCAGCAGGCCAGCGAGCTCGCCGCGGCGACGGTGGCCCGGCTGCGTGCGATCCATCAGGGTCTGGAAGAGGCGCCGCTGAAGTCGGCGCGCGCGCGCCTCGCCCAGATCGAGTCCGACCTGCAGACCGCCGAGGCCGACCGTACCCGCTATCAGCAGGCCGCCGCGTCGGGAAACAAGGGCGGGGCGGGCGGCAAGGACATGGCGAATCCGATGCTGGCCAGCCTGCTGCTGGTCAACAAGAACGAGGAGATCCGCAGCTTGCGGCAGGCGCGGAGCGATCTCGCCGAGCGCCTCGGCCCCGCCTACACCTATGAGACATCGCTGATGTGGCCGGTCTATGTCCCCGACAAACAGGCGTTTCCGAATCCCGAGCTGACCTGGGGGATCGGCCTGCTGCTGGGGATTTTCCTGGGCTCGTCCGCGGCCCTGGCGAGAAACGTCGCGCGGCGGCCTGCGCGGGACTAGTTCCGCGTTCGCCAGCCGGGGCATTCAACCAAAGCGGTCCGGACCGGCACTCACCAGTCAGGCCGTGGAGATGCCGGGACCGGCCGGCGGCGGGTTCCGGGCGTCGTGGCGAATCACGGACAGCATTCCGGCGGAACAGGGATCGACATGAACGGGCAGCACACACTTGAAACCGGAAACCTGGCCGAGCCCGCCCCGGACGTTCGCCGGCCGCGCGGGGGTGCGCCCTTGAACGAGGCGCAGCTGCTCGACACGCAGCGCGCCTTCGACAGCGTTGCCGTGGACTACGACGGCCCGCGCGGCAACAACGAGCTGATCCAGCGCATGCGGCTGGCCCTGTGGGACACCGTGCACGATGAGTTCCCGGCCGCCTCGCGCCTGCTCGATCTGGGCTGCGGCACCGGCATCGACGCCCTCGAGTTCGCGCGGCGCGGCCACCAGGTCGTCGCCAGCGACTGGTCGCCGCAGATGGTCGAGCGCACGCAGGCGCGCGCCGTCGCCGAGGACCTGCAGTCCCATGTCAGCGCCATCCATCTCGGCATCCAGCAGCTCGACCGGCTCGACGACGCATTCGACGGCATCTATTCGAACTTCGGTCCGCTGAACTGCGCGCCGGACCTTGGCGCCGTGGCGGCCGAATGCGCGCGCCTGCTGCGGCCCGGCGGCCGGCTGGTGTTTTCGGTGATGGGCCGGATCTGTCCGTGGGAACTGGGGCACTACGCGCTGCGCGGCCGCTTCAAGCGGGCCGGCGTG
>DATCUT010000100.1:0-8145 GCA_036561785.1 Rhodanobacter sp. | reverse complement strand
TAATCCTTGAACTCGCCACCGAAGCGCTCCGCACCGACCTTCGTCAGCGCCGCCGTCAGCGTCGTCTTGCCGTGATCCACGTGACCAATCGTGCCGACGTTGACGTGCGGCTTGGTGCGTTCGAATTTACCCTTTGCCATGCGCGCTAAACCCCGATGGAGTCAATGAATTGGAGAAAACTGCCCATTTCGGGGCTGACCATGACGGCCGAATGATGTGGTGCTCATGACAGGAATCGAACCTGTGACCTCTTCCTTACCAAGGAAGTGCTCTACCGACTGAGCTACATGAGCGTGTACTGGTGTATTTCAGCCGCCCTCCCTGGCAGCAAAGAACAGACCGGCATCCTGCCGGACTTTTCAAAAAGACGAAGTACCCAATGGAGCGGAAGGCGGGAATCGAACCCGCGTAATCAGTTTGGAAAACTGATGTTCTACCATTGAACTACTCCCGCCCTGCGCGGAACTCTTGCTGGTGGAGGGAGGTGGATTCGAACCACCGAAGGCGTAAGCCAGCAGATTTACAGTCTGCCCCCGTTGGCCGCTTGGGTATCCCTCCAACAAAGAACGCGTATTGTGTGGATCGGACCCCGAACTGTCAACACCTTGCGGCGTCGATTCCGCCCGCGACAGCGATTTTTCGCGGGTATCCTCAGTCCAGCGAAACCGCATGCAGATCGACCAGTTGCTCCATGCCCTTGGACAGTTCCAGCAGCTGTTTCGCCTGCGCCTGCAGCCGGCGCTCGTTGTCGTCGCGCGGCTCCCAGTGCGGCACTGGGGTTGGCTTGCCGTCCGGGCTGTCCAGCGCCACGAACACCATCACGCAGCTGGTCGCCAGGCGCTGCTCGTCCTTGCGCAGGTCGCGCGCCAGCACGTCGACCGCCAGGTGCATGCTGCTGGTGCCGGTGTGGATCAGGCGCGCCCGCACCGTGACCAGGTCGCCGATCAGGATCGGCGCCACGAACTGGATCCCGCTGACCGAGGCGGTGACGCAATACGCCCCGCTCCAGCCCACTGCACAGGCATAACCGGCCTGGTCGATCCACTTCATCGCCATGCCGCCGTGCACCTTGCCGCCGAAGTTGACGTCGGTGGGCTGGGCGAGGAAGCGGAACGTCACTTCGTGCTGTTTTCCGGACATGGGGCTGGCGTCTCGTGGGCGAAATCCGAAGCCGGGATTATGCCTGAGCGCACGCACATGCCCGCGTCGGCGCACGCTCCGCCGGCTTGCGGCCCGCCCTGCTTCATGGCTAGATGCTGGTCAGGGAAGCAGGGGAGCCATCCATTGGTCTTGCGCAGCATTGCATCACGGACGGCGCTGTGGGTCCTGGTCGGCTCCACCCTGGTGCTGGCAGCCATGGGCGCCTTGTTGCTCAGCCTGACCCGCACGCAGATCCTCGAACACACCCACCATGAGGCAGCGGCCCTGGCGGCCAACGCCGGTAGCCAGATCCAGGCCCGGATCGACCGTGTCGCGGTTTCGGCGCGGATGCTCGCCGCGATCATCGCCACCCGCCAGGACGACGCCGAACCGCTGCTGCGCGACACCCTGGCCGCCAACCTGGACATGGACGGGCTGGCCGCGGTGTTCAGGCCCTCGCCGAATCCGGCTGATGCCCCGCCGTATTCGCCGTTCGTGAGCCGGCTGGACAACGGCAGCCTGACCAGCCGCGACCTGTCGCGCGACGCCAGCCCCTACTGGAACAACAACTGGTTCCTCGGCGGACTCGGCTGCAGCAACGGCTGCTGGCAGCGAGCGTTCTTTTCGCAGTCCCGGCACCGCCAGTTGGTCAACTACTCCGTGGCGATCAGCCGCGACGGGCACCCCGTCGGCATCATCAACGCCGACGTCACGCTCGACTGGCTGCACCAGATACTCGGCAGCCTGGCCAAGCCCGCCGGCGCCTACGCCTTCGTGCTGGACAGCGACGGCAACTACCTGGCGCACGACAACCCGGACCTGGTCGGCAAGCGCGGCATGGCGGCCCTGCTCGAAGTGCTGGCCAGCGACCGCGCCGAGACGGTACGCATGCCGGTGGCACAGAACCGGCGGGTGACCGGGCCGGTGTGGATCTATTCCGCGCCGATCGAAGGCACCCACTGGCGGCTCGGCCTCGGCGTGCCGGAATACCAGATCTACGCCAGCGTGCGGCGCATCTTCCTGCTGAGCCTGGCGCTGGGCCTGTTGGCCCTGCTGGGCGTAGCCCTGATCACCTTGCTGACCATCCGCCGCACGATGGCGCCGCTCGGGGTGCTGGCCGACCGCGCCGAGCACGTCGCCCGCGGCGAACTGGATTTCGAGCTGCCGTCGCCGCGCCGCCCCGACGAGGTGGGCCGCCTCACCCAGTCCTTCGACCAGATGCGCCGCGAACTGGCCTTGCACCTGGAAGACCTCGCGCGGGTGGCACGGGAAAAACAGCGGCTGGCCAGCGAACTGGAGATCGCCCACCAGATCCAGATCGGCCTGCTGCCGAGCGCGCATTACCTCGATGCCGTCTGCGCCTACTTCGAACTGCACGCGGCGCTGCGCCCGGCCCGGGCGGTGGGCGGCGACCTCTACAGCTATTTCATGCTCGACCCGCAGCGCTTCTTCGTGATGGTCGGCGACGTCTCCGACAAGGGCATCCCGGCCGCCCTGTTCATGGCGCAGACGATTACCCTGGCCAAGGCGCTGGCACCGCGCGCGCAGACGCCGCAGAACCTTCTGCGGTTGCTCAACCTCGAACTTTGCCGCGGCAACGACAGCTGCATGTTCGTCACCCTGCTGTGCGGCCTGCTGGATACCGGCAACGGCAGCCTGGTGCTGGCCAGCGCCGGACACGAACCGCCGATCCTGTGCGGCCGCGGCGCGCCGCAACTGCTGGACTTCCCCACCGGCGCGGTGCTCGGGCTGTACGAGGACTCCGACTACCCGGAACATCGCCTGCGCCTGCGCCAGGGCGAGACCCTGCTGATGTATACCGACGGCATCACCGAGGCCAGCGACCACGCCCAACAGATGTACGGCATCGGGCGCACCGTGGAAAGCCTCGCCCAGGTGCCGCCGACGGCCCCCACCGCCGACTACATCGAACGGCTGCTGGGCGACGTGGACCGTTTCGTGGCGGAAGCCGCGCAGGCCGACGACATCACCGTGCTGGCGCTGACCTGGCATGGCGCCACCGCGCCGGGCACCGAGATGTGCATCGGCAACCAACTGGCCGACGTGTTCGGTGCGCTCGACCGCTGCGAGAACCTGCTGCAGGAAGCCGACGTGCCGGCCGCGTTGCGCAGTGACATGCGCCTGGTGCTGGAAGAGCTGATGGTCAACACGGTCGAGTACGGCTATCCCGACGGCCGCCCCGGCCAGATCCGCATCCTGCTGCAGCCCCAACCGGACGCCGTCGCGATCGAGTTGATCGACGATGGCGTCGCCTTCGACCCACTGCAGTCGGCCACCCCGGACCTCACCGGCGACCTCGCCGACCGTGAACAGGTCGGCGGTCTCGGCATCCATCTCGCGCGCACCATGGCCAGCGAAATGCGCTATACACGGGATGCCGACGGCAACCACCTGCTGCTTCGCTTCACCTACCCGAATCTGGACGGATCTCCGCCATGACGCTCAGCCTGCACCATGAATTCTCCGCACCCGATCGTGTCGTCGTGCACGTCGGCGGTCGCCTCGACGCGATGACCTTCGGCGAACTCGATGAAGCCATGCTGGCCCTGCTGCCCCGACTCGGCGACGGCGGCACCGTGGTGGTCGACCTGGCCGGGCTGGAATACGTCAGCAGCGCCGGGCTGCGCAGTTTCGCCAGGATCCGCAAGAGCATGCGCACCCGCAACGGCCACACCCTGCTGCTGAACCCGCAGCCACAGGTGCGCAAGGTGTTCGACATCGTCAAGGCCGTGCCGGTGAACGAGGTCTTCACCAGCACGCAGGAACTCGATGCCTACCTGGACCGCATGCAGCGGCAGATCACCGAGGGCAACACCGACGACGATGCCTGAGCGGTACGCCGTCAGCGTGCCGGCTCGGGCAGTGCCAGCGGATCGCCGCTGTAGATCGCCACATGCGGCACGCCATCGGCACCGATCCAGCCGCGGTACATGCCCTCGGTGTTGAACGGCAGCGCCACGCTGCCGTCGGCGCCCAGGATGATCGCGCCGCCATCGCCGCCCATCTGCGGGATCTCATCGTTGATCACCGCCTGCCCGGCCTGCTGCGCGGATTCGTCCAGCATCGCCATGCGCAGGCAGATCTCGCGCGCGGCGGAAACGCGGAGGTAGAACTCGCCCCAGCCCGTGCCTGACACCGCGCAAGCGGCGTTCGCATAGGTGCCGGCACCGACGATCGGCGAATCGCCGACGCGGCCGTAGCGCTTGTCGGTCATGCCACCGGTCGAAGTCGCCGCGGCGAGGCGGCCCTCGCTGTCGCGCGCCACCGCCCCGACCGTGCCGAAGTGCTTCAGCGCCGCCAGTCGCGCGCCGAGCTTCTCGCCCGCCGCGTCTTCCTTCAGCGCTTTCTGCAGATCCTGCCAGCGCTTCTCGGTACGGAAATACGCGGGATCGACCAGCTTGACGCCCTGCTCGACGGCGAACTGCTCCGCGCCAGCGCCGACCATCATCACGTGCGGCGAATGCTCCATCACGGCGCGCGCCAGCAGCACCGGATTGCGCACCCGCTGCACGCCCGCCACGGCACCGGCGGCCAGCGTCGAGCCGTCCATGATCGACGCGTCCAGCTCGTTCTTGCCGTCATGCGTGAACACCGCGCCACGGCCCGCATTGAACAGCGGGTCGTCTTCCAGCACGGCGATCGCGGCGGTCACCGCATCCAGCGCCGGCTTGCCTGCCTTCAATCGTGCATGGCCGTTGCGCAGCGCCAGCTCCAGCGCGGCGCGAGCCTGCGCCTCGATCTGCGGCGTCATCTGCGCACGCTCCACCCCGGCGCCGCCATGGATCACCAGCAGCGGCGGCACCTCGCCATGCAGATCCAGCGTGCCGCCCCGCACATCGGCGATCGTCTCGAACACCGGCCGCTGCACGCGGAGGTCGCGCATGTCGATCCGGCTTTGCGTGCCGATGCCGGTGACCCGCACGCCGCGATAGTCCAGCGGCTTGCCCGCTCCGATCCGCACCGGCTGGCCGTCCGGGCGCAGCAGCCAGGCAAAGCCGTTGTTCAACGTGAACAGGCGGCCGTGGCCGTGGCCATCGACGCACAGCGCGGTGTCCTCGTCCACGCCCAGGCCGACCACGTCCGGATGACCCTGGTGCCGCAACCGGGCGACGAAGGCGATCAGCCGGCCCTGCCGTGCGCGTGCATTGAAGTGGGTGTCGGTGATCACCTGCTGCAGGTACGGCATGTGCAGGAAACCGTCGACCAGGGTGACGCCCTTGCCCAGCGGATCGCGCAGGGCCTCCTCCGAAACCATGCTGCCGCCGTCCAGCGCACCGTAGGCATGGCCGCCGAGGATCGCCAGGCCGGCGCTGCTGCCGCCGATCGGCTTGCCCTCGGCCACATGCCGGTCCAGCAGCGTGTTCAGCGGCGTGCCTTTCCAGAACCGCACGTAATTCGCCTGGTCGCCGCCGGCGAGGAAGATGCCGTCGGCCTGCCGCACGACCTCCAGTACTTTCGGATCGCTGGCCGCTGCGCGGCTGTGGAACACCAGCGTCTGCACCGACGCCACGCCGCCGACGTCGTGGTACAGCTCCTTCTGCAGGTCGTCGTCGCCGGACGCGCGCAGTATCACGAAATGGCCGTGGCCGCCCTTCGCCGCCAACCAGGCGAACGCCTGGTGCGGCCACTCGCCGCCGCCCATCAGCAGCAGCGCCGGCTCGGTGGCGCCGGGCCGGGTCGCCTTGAGGTCACCGACCTGGTAGTACTCGTAGCCATCGCGTACGGCGGCCGGATCCGCCGCCCCGGCCAGCGCGTTTGCGCCGATCACCGCCAGGCCCAGGGCCAGCAGGCAGGAAGCGGCGGGGCGCAGGAAGACGGGCAGTTGCTTGAACGGAAGCATCAGTCGATATCCCGAGTGAAGATGGCATGGGAAAGCGTCAAAGTGCGGCGCACTCAAAACCGGGACGAACCTGCGCAGCGTTTCCCCCATGGCTGTATTTCCGCGGCGGATTGACGCTAAGGTCGCCGTGTGGATGACTCTCTCAACAGCTGGTTTGCCCGCGAAATCCTCGTGCATGAGAGCGCGCTGATGCGCTATCTGCTGCGCAGCTGGTTCCGCCGCGAAGAGATCCACGACCTGCGCCAGGAAATCTACGTGCGCATCTACGAGGCCGCGGCGAAGGCCCGCCCGGCGATGCCGAAATCCTTCATGTTCACCACCGCACGCCACCTGATGACCGACCGCCTGCGCCGCGGACGCGTCGTCTCGATCGAGGCCGTGGGTGATATCGACGCGCTGAACGTCCTGATAGACGAGATCTCGCCGGAACGGCGATTGGGCGCACGGCAGGAACTGAAGCGCCTGACCGATGCATTCGACCGCCTGCCCGACCGCTGCCGCGAGGTGGTCTGGCTGCGCCGGGTCGAGGAGCTGTCGCAAAAGGAAGTGGCAGCGCGCATGGGCATCAGCGAGAAGACGGTGGAGAAGCAGGTCGCCAAGGGTGCGCGCCTGATCGCGGAATATTTCCATGGCGGCAACCCCGCACGTCGCCCGGTCCACGGCGACGCGATGGACACCGCATACGAGAACGGACATGGCCAGCAGCAGGGAGATTGAACATACCGCCGCCGCCTGGCTCGCCAGGCGCGATGCCGGCGACTGGAGCGAACGCGACCGGCAGCTGCTGGACGCGTGGCTGGACGCGTCCGTGGCCCACCGCGTCGCCTTCATCCGGCTCGACGCAGCGTGGCGGCAGAGCGACCGGCTGAAGGCACTCGGCGCCGGCGTACCTGCGGGCGTGGTACCTGCGCGCGGCAGTTGGACGCCCTCACCGTTCGGCAACGCCGATGAGCCTGCGGAGGAGCCGCGCCATCTGCACCAGGCGCACACCGACGCCGCCCCGCACCGGCATATCCCTCGTCGGCATCGCGAACAACGCCGCAGCCTGTTTCGTCATTTCGCGACCGCCGCGGTGCTGGCACTGGTCGTGTCGCTGGCGCTGGGCTGGCGCCACTACACCGCGGTGGAGCAGGCGTCCTACCGCACGGCGATCGGCGACCTGCAGGAGGTGCCGCTGGCCGATGGCTCCATCGCCACCCTGAGCAGCGACAGCCGCCTCCTGGTCACCCTGTCGCACGGCGAGCGCCACGTCGACCTGCAGCAGGGCGAGGCATTCTTCGCGGTGGCCAAGGATCCCGCGCGGCCGTTCGTGGTCAGCGCTGGCGGTCGCCGGGTGACCGCCGTCGGTACCCGCTTCTCCGTGCGCCGCGATGCGGCCGACCTGCGCGTGGTGGTGACCCAGGGCCTGGTGCGGCTGGAATCGGACCGCCTGCCAAACGGCCTGCGCCAGCCCACCACCCTGCTGCCCGCCGGCAGCGTGGCGCTGGCCAGCGACACCGGCGTGGTGGTGACCACCGGCTCGGTGCAGCAGGCCGAGGAATACCTGAGCTGGCGCAGCGGTTTCGTCAACTTCCACGACACCCCGCTGGCCACCGCCGCCGCCGAGTTCAACCGCTACAACGCGCGCAAGATCGTGATCGGCGATGCCAGCGTCGGCGCCATGCGCGTGGGCGGCAACTTCCGCTGGTCCAACACCGACGCCTTCGTGCGGCTGCTGGCGCAGGGCTTCCCGATCAAGGCCCGCCAGCAGGGCGACAGCATCGTGCTGACCCGGCGCTGACGCCGGCACACGGCAACTGGGGGCGGGCGGGATTTGCGTCGTCCGTTCGTCCCGGGAATACATGGCGCACACCGTGTGCGCCCACCTGGGGAGAGGTGACGATGATCCGTTCGCTACGCGGCGCGATGTTCGTGCTGGCTTGTTCGGTGTCCGCCATGGCATCCGCGCAATCCGCTGCAGTCCGACCGATTGACATTCCGGCCGGTGACCTTGTCACCGCGCTGGATACCCTGGCCCGCCAATCCGGCGCGCAATTCATCTACCAGGCCGACCAGCTCAGGGGCCTGCGCACCTCCGGCGTGCACGGCACGCTGTCGGCGGACGACGCGCTGGGCCGGCTGCTGGCCGGCAGCGGCTTCACCGT
>DATCUT010000099.1:0-5204 GCA_036561785.1 Rhodanobacter sp. | reverse complement strand
CGATGCGATCACCGGCATCGCCGGCGGCCAGGCGGGCGCGCAGGCCGGCGCCCGCCGTGTGCTGCTGCATCTGCATCAACTGCGCAGCGTGCTGCGCGACGACGAATCGGCGCTGGCGTCGTACATGCCGGCGACGGAGGAGCCTGTCCATGCCCCATGAAATCTCGATGGGCGGGGCCTTGATGCCCGGCCTGGTCGTCGTCTTCGGCGGCTGCCTGCTGCTGATGTGGCTGCTCGATACGATGATCGGCCGGCTCGGCCTGTATCGCTACGTGCTGCATCCGTCACTGGTGCGGCTGGCGCTGTTCGTCTGCCTGTTCGGCGCTGCCGGACTGCTGCTGATCCACTGAGTCCATCCCATGAACAACAAACCCCTGCTGCTGCGTCTTGCCATCACCAGCGTCGTCGTCATCGTCGCGGCCTTGCTCGGCCACGCGTTGTGGAAGCATTACCTGTACTCGCCATGGACCCGCGACGGCCGCGTGCGTGCCGAGGTGGTGCGAATCGCGCCGGATGTCTCCGGCCTGGTCACCGCCGTGGCGGTGAGCGACAACCAGCTGGCACACAAGGGCGAGCTGTTGTTCACCATCGACCCCACCCGTTTCCGCTATGCGGTCAACCAGGCCCAGGCCAACCTGGACGCCGCCGAGGCCAGCGCGCGTGCCGCCGGCGCCAACATCAATGCGGCGCTGGCCAGTGCCGCGGCACGCAAGGCCGAATACGACATGCGTGCGGAAGAGGCCGCACGTCGCCAGCATCTGGGCGACATCATCACCCAGGAAGAACGCACCGACGCCGCCGCCACCGCGAATTCCGCCCGCGCCACCTGGGCGCAGGCGCGGGCCGGTGGCAGCCAGGCTTCGGCGGTGCGCGAGCAGGCGCAAGCCGCGGTAGAGCAGGCGCAGGTCGCGCTGGACCAGGCCAGGCTCAATCTTGAGCGCACCGAGGTGCGTGCACCGGTGGACGGCTACGTCACCAACCTCGACATCCGCGTCGGCGACTACGCGGCCACCGGCACGCCGCGGCTGGCCCTGATCGACAGCCACAGTTACTACCTCTATGGCTACTTCGAGGAAACCAAGCTGCCGCAGCTGCACGTGGGCGATCCGGTCGACATCCGCCTGATGGCCGGCGGCGTGAAGCTGAAGGGCACCATCACAGGCATCGCGCGCGGCATCACCGACCGCGACAACCCCACCGGCAACGACCTGCTGGCCGACGTCAACCCCACCTTCAACTGGGTGCGGCTGGCCCAGCGTGTGCCGGTGCGCATCGCGATCGATACCAGTCACCTGTCGGACGACACGCTGATCGCCGCCGGCATGACCGCCACCATCGAGGTGCAACCGCGCGCGGCTGGCAAATAGCGGCGGTAGGCGGGCCAGGCGTGGTTTGCGATGATGCGCGCTGTTGCCTGCCGATCTCGCCATGAACAAGTTGATCACCGCACCGGGTCGTCTCGCGCGCCGCATGCTGCCGTTCCGGCGCAGGCCGGAGACGCACGCCGACCTGCCGTTCTTCGCGGTGCCGGCCGACGCCATCGCCGTGCTGCCCGATCCGGCCGCGTTCCGGCAGACGCTGCTGCGCCTGATCGCGCAGGCCAGCCGGCGCATCGTGATCGTGACGCTGTACCTGCAGGACGACGACGGCGGCCGCGAAGTGCTCGACGCGCTGTACGCGGCGAAGGCGCGGCAGCCGGGGTTGCAGGTGTCGGTGTTCGTCGACTGGCATCGCGCCCGGCGCGGCCTGATCGGCAAGCAGAAGAGCGAAGGCAACGCGGGCATGTACCGCGAGTACGCCGCACGGCTCGGTCCGGGCGTCGACATCTATGGCGTGCCGGTGCAGAACCGCGAGCTGTTCGGCGTGCTGCACCTGAAGGGCTTCGTGATCGACGACGCCGTGCTGTACAGCGGCGCCAGCCTCAACGAGGTCTACCTGGCGCGGCACGGACGCTACCGGCTCGACCGCTACCACCTGCTGCAGCATCGCGGCCTGGCCGATGCGATGGCGGGCTTCGTGCAGCGGCACTTCGCCGGCAGCGAGGCGGTGCGCCGCCTCGACGACGGCGAGCCGCCGTCGGCGAAAGCCTTGCACCCGGCGATCCGCGAGTTCCGCCAGGACCTGCAGCGCGCCGCGTATGACGTCCCGCACGACACGCTAGGCATCGGCGAGGTGGCGGTGACGCCGCTGCCCGGCTTCGGACGCAGCGACAACACGCTCAACGAGACCTTGCTGGCGCTGCTGCGCGGCACGCGCCAGCGGGTGATCCTGCTGACGCCGTACTTCAATCTGCCGCGGCCGCTGCGCATCGTGCTGGGCCAGCTGCTTCGGCGTGGCTGCAGCATCGACATCATGGTCGGCGACAAGACCGCGAACGATTTCTATATCCCGCCGGGGCAGCCGTTCAGGGCCATCGGCCTGCTGCCGTACCTGTACGAAAACAACCTGCGCCGCTTCGCCCGCGCGCACCGCCGGCAGGTCGACAGTGGCCAGCTCAACCTGCACCTGTGGCGCGACGGCGACAACAGCTACCACCTGAAAGGCCTGTTCATCGACGACGACGTGGCCGTGCTGACCGGCAACAACCTCAACCCGCGTGCGTGGTCGCTGGATCTGGAAAACGGCCTGGTCCTGCGCGATCCCGCGCACCTGCTGCAGGCGAAGCACGCGGCGGAATGGGCGGCGTTGCGCCGGCATGCCACGCGCCTGGCCGATTACCACGCGCTGGAAAGCCCGCGGCGCTACCCGGCCGAGGTGCGCCGGCTGCTGCGACGATTGAACCGCACGCGACTGGATCGGCTGGTCAATCGCCTGCTGTAGGAGCGCACCCTGTGCGCGATGCTTTAACGCAACATGGCGAAGAGCATCGCGCACAGGGTGCGCTCCTACACGCAGCTTCGTAGGGCGGGCACTGCCCGCCGCTCTTGCTCCAGGCTGTATCGGCAGCGCTGAAAAAGCGGCGGGCGGTGCCCGCCCTACGAAACGGTCAGGCGGCTGAGGCGCATCTCCAGCCAGTTCGCCACGTTCGGCCATTCGTCGGCGAGGATGCTGAAGCAGACGGTGTTGCGCAGGCTGCCGTCGATGCGGCGCTTGTGGGCGCGCAGCACGCCTTCGCGTTGCGCGCCGAGGCGCTCGATCGCGCGCTGCGAATCCTCGTTCAGTTCGTCGGTGTGAAAGGCCACCGCCACGCAGCCCAGCGTCTCGAACGCGTGCTCCAGCAGCAGGCGCTTGCAGGCGGTGTTGAGATGGCTCTTCTGCCAGCGTTTCGCGTACCAGGTGTAGCCGATGGCGAGGCGTGGCAGCTCGGCGTCGATCTCGTAATAGCGGGTGCTGCCGACGATGTCGCCGCTGCCGGCCTCGCGCACGGCGAACGGCAGCATCAGGCCGTCGGCCTGGCCATGCAGCGCTTTTTCGACGTAGCCGCGCGCCTGTCCCGGCGGCGGCACGCTGGTGACCGTGAGGTTCCACAGCTCGCCGTCGGCGGCGGCGGCTTCCAGCGCCGGCACGTGGTCCAGGCGCAGCGGTTCCAGCACGACATAGTCGTCCTGCAGGCGGATCGGGGCGAACGGGTTCATGGGCAGTCCGGCGTGGCGTTCAGGCGTCGAGATCGGGGATCAGCTTGCTCTCGAGCCGCGCGATGTTGTCTTTCAGCAGCAGCTTGCGCTTCTTCAGCCGGGTCAGCTGCAACTCGTCGCGACCGATCGCGGAGGCCAGCCGGTCGATCGCCACGTCGAGGTCGCGATGCTCCATCCGCAACTCGGCCAGGAGATGGACGATCTCGGCGTGATCCTGAACCTGCATGGCAATAACGGCTGCTGGGGGCGATCTGCCTAGTTTAGCGCCGTTTGCCGCCGCGGTAGCCCGACGTCCGGCCGGCTACAATAGGCGGTCTTCGCCGTCCGATTGGCCGTCATGTCCGCCCAGCTCGAGATTCCCCGCCCACCCGCCGCCGCCGAGGCCGGCAAACTGGCCCGACGCCTGCGCCGCCAGGTGGGCCAGGCGATCGGCGATTTCGGCATGATCGAGGACGGCGACAAGGTGATGGTGTGCCTGTCCGGCGGCAAGGACTCGTACACCTTGCTGGACCTGCTGCTGCAGCTGCAGGCGAAGGCGCCGGTGCGTTTCGAACTGATCGCGGTGAACCTGGACCAGAAGCAGCCGGACTTTCCCGCGCACGTGCTGCCGGATTACCTCACCGCGCGCAGCGTGCCGTTCCACATCATCGAGCAGGACACCTACAGCACGGTGACGCGGGTGATCCCCGCCGGCAAGACCATGTGCAGCCTGTGTTCGCGGCTGCGCCGCGGCGCGCTGTACACCTGGGCCGCGGCGAACGGCATCACGAAGATCGCGCTCGGCCACCATCGCGACGATATCCTCGCCACGTTCTTCCTCAACATGTTCTACCAGGCGCAGTTGAAGGCGATGCCGCCGAAGCTCCGTTCGGACGACGGCCACCACGTGGTGATCCGCCCGCTGGCGTATTGCCGCGAGAGCGACATCGCCGAATACGCGGCGCAGCGGCAGTTTCCGATCATCCCGTGCAACCTGTGCGGTTCGCAGGACAACCTGCAGCGCCAGGCGGTGCAGCGCATGCTGGCCGCATGGGAACAGCAGCAGCCCGGGCGCAGCGAGAACATCTTCCGCGCGCTGACGCATGTGTCACCCTCGCATCTGGCGGATCGCCAGCTGTTCGATTTCGCGCTGGGCGCGTCGTCTGCCGCGGCCTGGCCTGCCGACGCGGCGGATGAGACCGCGAACCCGCAAGCTTGAACATTCCGTCCACCCTTCCACTGTCTGTCGAGTAACCGCCGTGTCCTTCTTTGCATCCCTTGAAATGGCCCCGGGCGATCCGATCCTGGGCCTCACCGAGACCTACGTGGCCGATCCGCGCCCGGGCAAGATCAACCTTGGCGTGGGTGTCTACGTCGACGAGCAGGGTCGCATCCCGCTGCTGCCGACCGTGCACGAGGTCGAGCAGGCGCTGGCCGCGGCGGCGAAGCCGCGCGGCTACCTGCCGATCGACGGCCTGGCGGCGTACAACCGGCTGACCCAGCAACTGGTGTTCGGCGCGGCATTGCGGTGGCCGGCGCGCATGGGAAGACAACGACTTCTTCGATGATTGCGCTCGTTATGGAATCCTGCGGAATGGATCCGACCTATGTAATCGGCGGAGAAATCATGAATATCGGCAGCAATGCCAG
>DATCUT010000098.1:0-2211 GCA_036561785.1 Rhodanobacter sp. | reverse complement strand
GCGGCAGGCGCAGGTCGGGCGCGGCTGCCGGTGGTGCCTCGAGCCGGTTCGGCGAGACGAGTTGCTCGGCCTGCAGCAGCGGACGCAGGCTGCCGTGGCCGTCGTCGACGCGCACCTCGCGCAGTTGCGCCTGCAGCACCTCGGGCAGGAAGCTTTCCTGCCAGGCATCCAGCGGCTGGTCGGCATACGGCCCCAGGCCCAGGTCCATCAGCAGCATCAGCCAGGGCTGTGCGCTCATCAGCCGGTCGGTCTGCTGGCGGTAGGTCATGCCGCCGCGGCGTGCCTTCAGCCGGGTCTCAAGCACGCCGCCCAGCGCCTTGTCCAGCGCGTCGCGCACGCGGGTGGTGCAGTTGTCGACGTAGTAGTCGTAGTCGTAGCCGGCGTTCTCCGGGCGCAGGTTCCACAGCAGGTAGTCGCGCAGCGCGGCGGCCTGGCCGGCAGTCATCGCCAGTTGCTGGCGCGTGACCGAGCGGCCAGCTTCGACGTAGTAGCTTTCGTCCAGGCGGCTGGGCGCTGCGTCCATCAGGTAGTGCATGCGGCCGCGGGCGAAGTTCAGCAGGAAGTTCTTCTCGCTGAAATCGAACACGCCGTAGTTGAAGTTGATCGCCTCGCCCGAAGCCGTGTCGCGCAGCTCGATCGCGTCGTGGCCGAAGCGCTCCCAGTAGGTTTCGCCGGGGCCGTAGGTGACCAGCGAGACTTCGAGGTTGGCGCCGGGGGCGTTGGCGACGCTGGCATGGGCGGGCGAGAGCGTGGCCAGCATCAACAGCACGAGTAGCAGGAGGTTACGGCTGATCAGGTTCATGCGGCCCATCGGCAGATATATGTAGGAGCGCACCCTGTGCGCGAATGACTTTACGGGAAACCGGGAGCATCGCGTACAGGGTGCGCTCCTACAGCTTGACCACGCGGAATGCCTGCACGCGGCGGTCGTCGGCTTCGGTGACGTGGAACAGGTAGTCGCCGATACCGACCTCTTCGCCGACCTCGGGCAGGTGGCCGAATTCGGAGGTGACCATGCCGCCCACGGTGTCGTATTCCTCGTCGGAGAAATCGGCGCCGGTCTGTTCGTTGAAATCCTCGATCGGGGTCAGCGCGCTGACCAGCCAGTCGCCGCCGGGCTGCTCGTGCATCAGCTCGGGTTCCACCTCGTCGTCGTGCTCGTCGTCGATTTCGCCGACGATCTGCTCCAGCACGTCTTCGATGGTGACCAGGCCGGCGACGCCGCCGTACTCGTTGACCACCAGCGCCATGTGGTTGCGGCTGAGCCGGAATTCCTCCAGCAGCACGTTCAGGCGCATCGACTCGGGAATCAGCACGGCCGGGCGCATGATTGCGCGGATGTCGAAGTGTTCGGCAGCGCCGAAGTACTTCAGCAGGTCCTTGGCCAGCAGGATGCCGAGGATTTCGTCCTTGTCCTCGCCGTGCACGGGAAAGCGCGAGTGGCCGGACTCGACCACCGCAGCGAGGATGTCGGGCAGCGGCGACTCGGCCGCCAGCATCACGATCTGCGCGCGCGGCACCATCACGTCGTCCACGCTCAGTTCGGTGACCTTGATCGCACCCTCGACCATGGTGAGGGTGTTCACGGACAGCAGTCCGTTGGTCTGGGCGGAGCGCAATTCCTCGATCAGTTCGTCGCGGTTGCGCGGTTCGCCGGAAAACATGTGGCCCAGTCGATCCCACCAGGTTCGGTGGGCCGGGCCGCTGGTACTGCCAGGGTCGTCGCTCATTACTCGTTGGGATTCTGCCCGAAACCGGGCGGAAGGCCGATTCTAGCGGAAAAATCGTGACGGTTCAGGGCACAAGCCCCCTTACCGGTACGGGTCGGCGATGCCCAGGCCGGCCAGGATGCGGGTTTCCAGCGCTTCCATCGCTTCGGCCTCGGCGTCTTCGATGTGGTCGTAGCCGAGCAGGTGCAGTACGCCGTGGACGGTCAGGTGAGCCCAGTGATCGCGCGGCGATTTGCCCTGCTCGGCGGCCTCGCGCAGCACCACCGGGGCGCAGATCGCCAGGTCGCCGATCAGCGGCAGGGCCACCCCGGGCGGCAGTTCGACGGGGAACGACAGCACGTTGGTGGCGTAGTCCTTGCCGCGATAGTCGTGGTTGAGCGCGCGGCCTTCGTCGGCGTCGACGATGCGGATCGCCAGTTCGGCCGGCTTGCGCCGTTTCGCCCCGCGCAGCGCCGCCTCGACCCAGCGCCGGAAGCTGGCC
>DATCUT010000097.1:0-5959 GCA_036561785.1 Rhodanobacter sp. | reverse complement strand
CGGCATCGGCGGCTGATGCGCCGGGTCAGCACGGCCGAGCGCCCCGACTGGCGCGCCAAGGCCGCCGCGTGCGGCTTCGGTTTCCACACCATCGACGACGCGCCGTACTGGGACGAGTCGGCGTATTACGCCTTCAGCCTGCGCGAGATCGAGGTCGACATCGAGGCGCCCAGCGAGGAGCTGCACGCGATGGCGCTGGACATGGTCGAGCGCATCGTCGGCAGCGAGCAGCACATGCAGCAGCTGGCGATCCCGGAACCGTACCGCGACTGGATCGCGCAGAGCTGGCGCGAGCGCCAGCCGCACCTGTACGGCCGCATGGACTTCGCCTACGACGGCAGCGGTCCGGCCAAGTTGTACGAACTGAACTACGACACCCCGACCTCGCTGTTCGAGGCCGCGTTCTTCCAGTGGCAATGGCTGGAAGACCAGCTTGCACGCGGCCAGCTGCCGACCGGCAGCGACCAGTTCAACTCGATCTACGAATCCCTGGTGGAGGCGTTCGGCACGATCGCGCGCGGCATCGCGCGGCCGTTTCATTTTGCCGCAGTGCGCGACTCGGTAGAGGATCAGGGCACGGTCGCCTACCTGCGCGATTGCGCGCTGCAGGCAGGCATCGACTGCGGCGCGCTGGCGATCGAGGACATCGGCGTCTCCGCCGACGGCCGCTTCACCGACCTCGACGACCAGGTGATCGGTTGCCTGTTCAAGCTGTATCCGCTGGAGGACATGTTCCGCGAATCGTTCGGCCAGCACTTGCCGCGTTCCGGCCTGCAGCTGATCGAGCCGCCGTGGAAGGCGCTGCTGAGCAACAAGGGCATCCTGCCGCTGCTGTGGGACGCTCATCGCGGCCACCCCAACCTGCTGCCGGCCGAGTTCGACGCCGGCGGCGAGCTGCCGCGCGGCTGGGTGCGCAAGCCGCTGCATTCGCGCGAGGGCGCCAACATCGCGATGCATTTGGACGACGGCCGCGAGCTGCGCACCGACGGCCCGTACCGCGATGGCCCGTGCATCCGCCAGGCCTGCCATCCGCTGACCGGTTTCGACGGCCATTACCCGCTGATCGGCAGCTGGGTGGTCGGCGACCGCGCCTGCGGCATCGGCATCCGCGAGGACAGCTCGCTGGTCACCCAGGACAGCGCCCGCTTCGTGCCGCATGCGATCGTCGAGGAAGCGCGCGGCGTATTGATCGCCTGAGCCGCGTCGCCATCTGCGGAAAACCGCGACGCCCGCGCCAATCCCGCCGGCCCTGCTCGGCTAAGCTTGCGTCTTTTGAACGGGGCCACGCGTGCGCAACTTTCTCTTCCGCCTGATCGGCATTTTCGAAGTCGCCGGCGGCTTGTACGGCGCGGCGGTGATGCTGCGCCGCCTGCTGCCGCTGGGCTCGACCCACGACAGCATCGTCGCGCTGATCGGCCTGCTCCTGTTCGGCTTCGTGCTGGTCGCCGGCGTGCTGCTGCTGGAAGGCAGCGAGAGCGGCGTGCGGCTGTCGCGCTGGGCGCAGCTGCTGCAACTGCCGCTGATCGCCACGCCAATCTTCAGCTACGCACTGCACAGCGGCGCCTTCGTCAACGTGTTTGCCACCCTGCAGGCCGCGCCGCGGCTGGGCATCGACTGGCACTTCGGCACCCAGGGTTTCGTGCTCGCCGTCGCCGGCCCGGCCGTGTCGCGACTGGGCATCAACCTGCTGGCGCTGCTGTCGTGGCTGGTGCTGCGTCTGCGCTGATGCTGCGCCCGGTGTCTTGTAGGGCGGGCACTGCCCGCCGCTCCTGCTTCGCGGCACCGTGACAAAGCGGCGGGTAGTGCCCGCCCTACAACTCTTCCGCTGCCAGCCGGGGATGAACGAAGCACCAGCTATCATGCGTGGATGAATATCCCCGCAGTCCTCCCCGTCATCCGCCTGAAATCCGATCGCAGCCCCGGCCACCCGTGGGTGTGGTCGGCGCAGATCTACAAACCGGAGTCGAAGTTGCCGCCCGGCAGCGTGGTCGAGGTGCACGACGCCAAGGGCCGCTTCGTCGGCCGCGCGTTCTGGAACGGCCACGCGCGCATCGCGCTGCGCCTGCTCGACACGCATCCGGACGCCAGCATCGACGCCGAGTGGATTGCCGCGCGCATCGCCCGTGCCGTGCAGTTGCGCCGCGACTGGCTGCAGCTCGATCAAGTCAGCGATGCCTGGCGCGTGGTGCACAGCGAGGGTGATGGGCTGTCCGGCCTGATCGTCGACCGCTATGCCGGCGTCATCGTCATCGAATATTTCGCCGCCGGCATGTGGCGTTTCCGCGAGGCGATCCACGCCGCCCTGCTGACGCACTTCCCCGGTGCACAGCTGTACTGGTTCGCCGAGTCGCACGTGCAGAAGCAGGAATCGTTCGACTGCCGCAGCCCCGACGTGCCCGCGGCGTTCGAGGTGCACGAGCATGGACTACGTTTCCACGCCGCGCCGGGTTCCGGCCACAAGACCGGCTTCTTCGCCGATCAGCGCGACAACCGCAAGCGCTTCGCCGAACTGGCGAAGGGCCGCCGCGTGCTCGACCTGTGCTGCAACGCCGGCGGCTTCGCGGTGCATGCGATGGCGGCTGGCGCGCGCGAGGCGGTGGGCGTCGATCTGGATGCAGGCATTCTCGAAGTCGCCCGCGCCAATGCCGTCGCCAACGACGTCGAGGTCAACTTCGAGCAGTCCGACATCTTCGACTGGGTGCGTGCCGCGGTGGCCCGCGGCGAGCGCTACGACGCGGTGATCCTCGACCCGGCCAAGCTCACCCGCGACCGCAGCAAGGTGATGGACGCGCTGAAGAAGTACTTCGCGATGAACCGCATGGCGCTGGACATCATTCCGCCCGGCGGCCTGCTGCTGACCTGCTCGTGCACCGGCCTGGTCGGCGAAGGCGAGTTCCTGGAGATGCTGCGCCGGGTGGCGCTCAACGCCGGCCGCGAAATCCAGGTGCTGGAAGTGCGCGGCGCCGACGCCGACCACCCGTTCCGCACCGACGTGCCTGAAGGGCGTTACCTGAAGGCGGTGTTCTGCCGGGTGGATTGAGACTGTGGCTTTTTGTAGGAGCGCACCCTGTGCGCGATGGCTCTTCGTCACATCACCGAAAAGCATCGCGCACAGGGTGCGCTCCTACAGCGCTTCCGTAACCTATGGGCTGCGCGGCAATCGTCCGCGCAGCGACGCCGCATCGAACGGTCCGGATTCGGCGACCAGCTCGCGCGCGGCACCCACCTGGTCCCACACGTTCCATAGCAGCACGCCGCGCACGCGGCCGGCTTCGAGGTAGTACACCACGCCCTCGCGGTTCGGCTCGCGCCAGTCCTCGACCACCTGCAGTCGCGTATCCAGCAGGCCGACCGCTTCATAGCCGAGGTCGAACAGGTCGGAATAGAAGAACGGCAGCGTGGTGTACGCCTCCTCGACCCCGGCCATCGCGCGGCCGGCGTGGCGGCCCATGCTGACCGCCGCGTCCTCGTGCTCTACTCGCAGGCGCCGGCCCAGTGCCGGGTTGTAGAAGTTGGCCACGTCGCCGGCAGCCCAGATGTCCGCGTCGCTGCTGCGCAGGTGGACGTCGACCACGATGCCATCGTCGACGGCGAGGCCGGCCTGTTCGGCCAGCGCGATGTTCGGCGTCACGCCGAGACCGGCCACCGCCGCCTCCACGCGCAACAGGCTGCCGTCGGACAGCACCAGCTCCACGCCGCCGTCGGTGGGGTTGCTGCCCTGCACGCGGACGCCGCTGCGCACGTCCACGCCGCGGCTGCGGTAGTAGTCGTCGAGATAGTGCGCCAGGCCATCGGGGTAGCGCCCCGCGCCGATCGTCTCGCCGGGAAACAGCAAGGTCACCTTGCAGCCGAGGCTGCACAGCGACGCCGCCAGCTCGCAGCCGATGAAGCCGCCGCCGATCACCGCGATGAAGGCGCCGGGCTGGGCGTAACGCCGCAAGGCCCGGTAATCGTCCAGCGTGCGGAAATGGATGATCCGCTCGCCGCCCTCGAACGGCAGCCGCCGCGGGGTGGCGCCGGTAGCCAGCAGCAGGCGGCGGTAGCGATAGGTATCGCCGTGGCCATCGCGCGCCGTGCGCGCCACCCGGTCCAGCGACTCGATACGCCGCCCCGAATGCAGCGTCGCGCCGCTTTGCGCGGTGGCCAGGTCGATATCGGCCACCGACTTGTCGCCCTTCCACAGCGCCTTGGACAGCGGCGGCCGCTGATACGGCGGCTGCGCCTCGGCGCCGACGATGCCAACGTTCGCCGTAGCATCGACCTCGCGGATCGCCTTGGCAGCCGCATCGGCGGCCATGCCGGCACCGATGATCAGGTAATCGTGAACATGTTCCATGACGCTCTCCCAAGCCGACGTATCGGCCCATGATGCACCGCCCTGGCAGCGGCAAGGTGAAATCCGGACGCAGCCAATGAGACCGCTCGACGTACACTGGATGCGTCGACCCGGGAAAACGTTCCATGCCGCTCAATGAAATCCTGCTGATCGCCCTCGTCATCCTCGCTGCGCTGGTGCTGCTGTTGCAGGTCGCGGTGCTGCTGCGCGGCCGCGGCGACCCCGGCCTGGGCGCGAAACTGGACGCCCTGAAGGACGACAGCGCCCGCGTCGAGCGCACGTTGCGCGAAGAACAACGCGCCGGTCGCGAGGAACTGCAACAGGGCTTCGACCGCTTCCGCGGCCACCTCGGCGAACAGCTCAACGGCATGTCGCAGCAGCAGGCCGAGCGCATCGACGGCTTCGGCCAGCGCCTGAACCTGCTCACCGAACGCACCGACACCGGCCTGCAGGCGCTGGCACAACGCCTCGCCGAGGATGCGCGCAAGAGCCGCGAGGAAACCACGCTCGCGCTCAACCATTTCGGCGAGCAACAACAACAACGCTTCGCCGCGCTCAGCGCCGAGCACGAGAAGCGCATGGGCGAAGTGCGCGCCACGCTGGAGGCCAAGCTCGGTGCGATCCAGCAGGACAACGCGGCAAAACTTGAACAGATGCGCGCCACCGTCGACGAAAAGCTGCACGCCACCCTCGAAACCCGCCTGGGCGAGTCTTTCAAGCTGGTTTCCGAACGGCTCGAAGCGGTGCAACGCGGCCTTGGTGAAATGCAGAGCCTGGCCGCCGGCGTGGGTGACCTGAAGCGCGTGCTCGGTAACGTGAAGACGCGCGGTGTACTGGGTGAAACCCAGCTTGGCGCGCTGCTCGAACAGCTCCTGACACCCGACCAGTACGCAGTCAACGTGGCCGTGGTGCCCAACTCCGACGCACGGGTTGAATACGCCATCCACATGCCCAACGGCGTCGATGGTGCCGCGCTGTGGCTGCCGATCGACGCCAAATTTCCGCTTGAGGACTACCAGCGCCTGCAGGAGGCTCAGGAAAACGCCAACGCCGCAGCCGCCGCGGACGCCGCCAACGCGCTGGAGCGGCGCGTGCGCGACGAGGCCAAGCGCATACGCAGCAAGTACGTGGCACCGCCGCACACGGTGGACTTCGCCATCCTGTTCCTGCCCACCGAGGGTTTGTTCGCCGAGGTGCTGCGGCGGCCGGGCCTGTTCGAGTCGCTGCAGCGCGACCACCACATCACGGTCGCCGGACCGACCACGCTGGCGGCGATCCTGACCAGCCTCAAGGCCGGCTTCCGCACGTTGGCGATCGAGAAACGCAGCAGCGAGGTATGGCAGCTGCTGGGCGCGGTCAAGACCGAGTTCGGCAAGTTCGGCGCGGTGCTGGACAAGGTCAAGAAGAATCTCGACCAGGCCAGCAACCAGATCGACGCGACAGGTGTGCGCACCCGTGCGATCGAACGCAAACTGCGCGGCGTGGAAACCGAGCCCGGCGAAATCACCCTGCAATTGCTGGACGACGTGCCCGCGCCGGATGACGGCGACGACGAGGCTGGCGACCCGTAGGGCGGGCACCGCCCGCCGTTTTGCGTCGCGGCATGAAGCAGGAGCCGGCGGG
>DATCUT010000096.1:0-16426 GCA_036561785.1 Rhodanobacter sp. | reverse complement strand
GGGCGCTCGGCGACGGCCAGGCGCCTGCCTGCCCGCCCGGCTGAGGGCCATCAGCTTGGCGCCCGGCCTGCGCTGGGCTAGTCTGGTCAGTTCACTCAGTCGGCTTGCGCCGGCCCGCACCAACCGCACAACGGCACCGGAATCATGCAGGACATTCAAGCCCCGACCTCCCCCGAACAGGATGAAGCCGCCTATCGCCCGCAGGCGGTGGAAGCCGCCGCGCAGCGGTACTGGAACGCGCAGCGCGCCTATGAAGTGAAGGAGGATGCCTCGCGGCCGAAGTTCTATTGCCTGTCGATGCTGCCGTACCCGTCCGGCGCGCTGCACATGGGCCACGTGCGCAACTACACCATCGGCGACGTGATCAGCCGCTACCAGCGCATGAACGGCAAGAACGTGCTGCAGCCGATGGGCTGGGACGCGTTCGGCCTGCCGGCGGAGAACGCCGCGATCAAGAACCGCACCGCGCCGGCGAAGTGGACCTACGCGAACATCGACCACATGCGCAGCCAGCTGAAGTCGCTGGGCTACGCGATCGACTGGAGCCGCGAATTCGCCACCTGCCGGCCGGAGTACTACCGCTGGGAACAGCTGATGTTCACCCGCCTGCTGAAGAAGGGCATGGCGTACCGCAAGAACGCGGTGGTGAACTGGGACCCGGTCGACCACACCGTGCTGGCCAACGAGCAGGTCGTCGACGGCCGCGGCTGGCGCTCCGGCGCCGTCGTCGAGAAGCGCGAGATCCCGCAGTGGTTCCTGAAGATCACCGACTACGCGCAGGAGTTGCTGGACGGCCTGGACACGTTGCCGGGCTGGCCCGACGCAGTGAAGACCATGCAGCGCAACTGGCTGGGCCGCAGCGAAGGCCTGGAAATCCACTTTGCTGTCGAAGGCGAGAGCACGCCGCTGAGCGTGTTCACCACGCGCCCCGATACCTTGCTGGGAGTGACCTTCGTCTCCATCGCCGGCGAGCATCCGCTGGCGCACAAGGCGGCGCAGGGCAACCCGAAGCTGGCGGCCTTCCTCGACGAGTTGAAGCACGGCGGCGTCTCCGAGGCCGAACTGGAAACCCAGGACAAGCGCGGCATGGCCACCGGCCTGTTCGCGGTGCATCCGATCACTGGCGAGAAGCTGCCGGTATGGGTCGCCAATTTCGTGCTGATGGGCTACGGCACCGGTGCGGTGATGGCGGTGCCCGGCCATGACGAGCGCGACTTCGCGTTCGCGCACAAGTACGGCCTGCCGATCAAGCAGGTGATTGCCGCCGGCGACGAGAGCTACGACGCGTCGACGTGGCAGGACTGGTATTCGGACAAGACCCGCACCGACATGCGCGTGGTGAACTCCGGCGCGATGGACGGCAAGGACTACCGCGCCGCGTTCGACCACATCGCCGGCGTGCTCGAAGCGGCCGGCAACGGCCAGCGCCGGGTCAACTGGCGCCTGCGCGACTGGGGCGTCAGCCGCCAGCGCTACTGGGGTTGTCCGATCCCGGTGATCTACTGCTCCGCCTGCGGCGCGGTGCCGGTGCCGGAGGACCAGCTGCCGGTGGTGCTGCCCGAAGACGTGGCTGACGCATTCAGTGGAGCCGGCGGCGTGCAGTCGCCGATCAAATCCGACCCCGAGTGGCGCAAGACCACCTGCCCGCAGTGCGGCGGCCCGGCCGAGCGCGAGACCGACACCTTCGATACCTTCATGGAGTCGAGCTGGTACTACGCGCGCTACACCAGCCCCGGCGCGGAGGCGCAGATCGACGAGCGCGCGAACTACTGGCTGCCGGTCGACCAGTACATCGGCGGCATCGAACACGCGATCATGCATCTGCTGTATTTCCGCTTCTATCACAAGCTGCTGCGCGACGCCGGCATGGTGCATTCGGACGAGCCGGCGCAAAACCTGCTGTGCCAGGGCATGGTGATCGCCGAGACGTTCTACCGCGACAACGCCGACGGCTCGAAGGACTGGATCAACCCGGCCGCGGTCGAGGTTCATCGCGACGAGCGCGGCCGTGTCGCCGGCGCGGTGCTCAAGGCGGATGGCCAGAGTGTGCACATCGGCGGCACCGAGAAGATGTCGAAGTCGAAGAACAACGGCATCGACCCGCAGACCATGGTGGACAAGTACGGCGCCGATACGGTGCGCCTGTTCTCGATGTTCGCCGCACCGCCGGAGCAGTCGCTGGAGTGGAGCGAGGCCGGCGTCGAGGGCATGGCGCGCTTCCTCAAGCGGCTGTGGCGCGAGGTGACCACGCATGCGGCGGGTCCGGATCATGCAGTGACCGATCCCGCCACGCTGGATGCGGGCCAGAAGACCTTGCGCCGCCAGCTGCACGAGACGATCCAGAAGGTCAGCGACGATTTCGGCCGGCGCCACGCGTTCAACACCGCGATCGCCGCACTGATGGAACTGCTGAACGCGCTGGGCAAGTTCAACGACCAGAGCGAGCAGGGCCGCGCCGTGCGCCACGAGGCGCTGGCGGCGATGGTGCTGCTGCTCAACCCGGTGGTGCCGCACGTCAGCCATGCCTTGTGGCAGGTGCTCGGCCATGCCGAGACCGTGCTGGAAGACCAGCCGTGGCCGCAGGTGGACCGGACCGCGCTGGTGCGCGACACGGTTACCCTGGCGGTGCAGATCAACGGCAAGTTGCGCGCTACCATCGAGCTGGCCGCACAGGCCTCGAAGGAGGAAGCCGAGGCGCTGGCGCTTGCCCAGCCGCAGGTGGCGCACTTCCTGGAAAGCATGACGGTGCGCAAGGTCATCGTGGTACCCGGCAAGATCGTCAACATCGTCGCAGGATGAAATCCATGAGCTTCATGAAAGCGCGCCGCCTGTTCCAAGCCTCGCTGCTGCTGGCCACGGCGCTCGCGCTGGGCGCCTGCGGTTTCCACCTGCGCGAGAACGCGACCCTGCCGCCCGAAATGCAGCGGGTGCATCTCGCCGTCAACGGCGGCGGCGAGCTCGAACGTCACCTGGCCCGTGCGCTGCAGACGTCCGGCGTCACCGTGGAGGACGACAGTGGTGCGGGCATCGCCGAGCTGCGCGTGCCGGTGGCGGCCTTCAGCACCGAGACGTTGAGCGCCGGCGGTTACGTGCGCATCACCGAATATGCGGTGCGCTACCAGGTGCAGTTCGACGTCACCGATGCCGCCGGGCAGGTGCTGGTGCCGCACCAGCGCATCGACATGTCGCGCGAGTACAGCTACGACGCCAGCAATACCGTCGGCAACGCATCCCAGGTAGAGGAGATCCAGCGCAGCCTCAACGACGACATGGTGCAGGCGATCCTGTTCCGCCTGCAGGCCGCCGGCAAACATGAGCTGGCCGCACCGGCAAGCGCCGCCAGCACGCACTGATGCCGCTCAGTCCCGGCCAATGGCAGAAGGCGCTGGCGACGGACAGCCTGCAGCCGGTCTACCTGCTCGCCGGCGAGCCATTGCTGGTGCTGGAAGCAGCCGATGCGCTGCGCGCTCAGGCGCGCAAACTGGGCTACAGCGAGCGTGAAGTGCTCGAGGTCGGCCAGCATTTCGACTGGAACGACCTGGCCCGCGCGGCCGCCGGCATGTCGCTGTTCGCCACCCGCCGGCTGATCGACCTGCGCCTGCCCACCGGCCGTCCCGGCATCGACGGCGCCAAGGCGATCGGCGCGTTCTGTGCCGATCCGCCGCCGGACGTCACCTTGCTGGTCACCGCGATGGAGTGGAGCAACAAGCACGACGGCGCGTGGAGCAAGAAGCTCGACGCCAGCGGCACGATGGTGGTGTTCAACTCGCCGCGGCCGGATCAGTGGGGCGCATGGATCAGCGCGCGGCTCGCTTCGCGCGGCCTGTCCGCCACGCCCGATGCGGTGGCGCTGCTGGCCGAGCGCGTCGAGGGCAACCTGCTCGCCGCGGCGCAGGAAGTCGACAAGCTCGCCGTGCTGCACGGACAGGGCCGCGTCGACGCTGCCGAGATGGAGAACCTGGTCGCCGACAGCGCCCGCTATGACGTGTTCAAGCTCACCGACGCCGCCTTCGTCGGCGACGGCGCGCGCGCGCTGCGCATCCTCGCCGGGCTGCGCTCCGAAGGCGACGAACTGCTGGCGCTGATGGGCTGGCTGGTGAACCAGCTGCAGCTGGCGCTGCGCCTGGCCAATGCGCCGGACCTCGCCGCGCAGATCCGCGCCGAACACCTGTGGCAGGCCCGCGAGACCCTGTTCCGCCAGGCCCTGCGCCGCGCGCCGCGCGAGCATTGGCTGCAGTGTCTGGCCCGCGCCTCGCGCATCGACCGCATGGTCAAGGGCCGCGAGCAGGGCAACCCATGGCAGGAGGCCGAACGGTTGATCGCCGCGATCGCCGAGCCGCGCGCCGCCCGGGCGCTCGCATGACATTCCACCACCCTGTCGCGACTTGCTCCCTCCCCTGCCTGCAGGGGAGGGCCGGGGAGGGGTAAGGCTCTTGCCGCAGACATCCACCAACCCGCTCGCGATCTTCGGCGGCACCTTCGACCCGGTGCACCTGGGCCATCTCAGCGTGGCGTGGGAAGCGGCCGAACTGCTCGACGCCGAAGTGCGCCTGCTGCCGGCCAGCGTGCCGCCGCACCGCGCCCCACCGATCGCTTCGGCGGCACAGCGCGTGGCGATCCTTCGTGCCGCATTGCGCGGCCAGTCGCGGCTCACGCTCGACACGCGCGAACTGGATCGCGCCGGCCCGTCCTGGACCATCGACACCCTGCACGAACTGCGCGCAGAGCAGGGCGAACGCCCGCTGGTGCTGCTGCTCGGCGCCGATGCGTTTGCCGGCCTCGCCACGTGGCATCGCTGGCGCGAATTGTTCGGGGCGGCGCACATCGGCGTGCTGAGCCGGCCGGGGGTTTCCGCCGATCTGCCGGACGAACTGGAACGCGAAGTGGCCGGACGGCGCATCGCCGACGCAGCGAGCCTGCGCGCGCTGCCCGCGGGCAAGGTCATCGAGCTGGCGGTGACTCCGCTGGAAATCTCCGCCACGCGCATCCGCGAGCTGCTCGCTGCAGGGCGCGACCCGCGCTATCTGCTGCCCGCCGGACTGTTCGACGACGATCTGTCGTTGAGGCCGTACCGGATGTAGGAGCGCACCTTGTGCGCGATGCTCTTCGTCGGGCGACAAAAAAAAGAGCATCGCGCACAGGGTGCGCTCCTACGGGGTTTCTCAGGAGTGACTGACTGCCCACACGCTGTTGGCTTCGCCGGTGCGGCCGCGCCGTGCTGAAGCCCTGGCCAGTGCAGCGAAGCCGATGGCCAATGCCAGCGCGCCGATGTCGACGGCGAACAGCGCGCCGTGTCCGGCCGCGGCGCTGCGCCAGAACCACCAGCCGGTGGCGAGGCCATGCGCCAATGGAATGAGCGCGGTGACGAGGGCAGCCAGCCACAGCAGTTCCTGCGCCGCGTGCAGCGGCGCGCGCCGTGACGCCCACAGCATGCACAGCGCCCAACTGCCGAAGCAGGCCCAGCGCTCGCCCGCGCCTGCGTTCCAGCCCAGCCAGGGCAGCAATTGTGCAGCGACGAAGGCGGCGGAGACCGCCACGCAGACGCCGATGCAGATGCTCACGGTGGCGCGCGCCATGATGATCGACGAGCGGCCCTGTTCCGGCTGCCGGCGCTTGCGCCGCGATTCGATCCACAGCAGGTTGCCCGAGTAGAACAGGAACGCGCCGCCCAGCCCGAGCAGGAAGTACAGCCACTGCACCGCGACGTTGCCGTAGTCGCCGAAGTGCAGCGCATACACCGCGGCCAGGGTGGCGTGGTTGGCATCGCGTGCGCCGGGCAGCTGGGTGGCGAGTACGGTGCCGCTGGTGGCATCCAGCGCCACCGCGCCGCCGCCCAGCCCGCGCGGCGCGGTGCCGGTGATCTCGACCACCGCGTGCGCGTCGCTGGCATGCGCGAGCTTGAGGTAACCCGGCACGAAGTCGGCGATGCCCTGGTCGTGCGCCACCTCGATCGAACGCGCATGCCAGCTCGCCAGCGGCGACAGCGGCCTGGTGACGTCGGCCTTCTGCATGATCGGCGCGGTGTCCATCGCCGCCGCCGAGGCGGTCATCAGCTTGCCGTCGTAGATCAACGGGTTCAGCGCCAGCATCAGCACGAACATCAGGCACAGCAGCGCGCCGGTGACCGCGAACACGATGTGGAACGGCAGGCTCAGCACCCCGATCACGTTGTGCGCGTCCTGCCAGAAGCGCTTGAGGTTGCGCCCGGGGCGCAGCGCGAACAGGTCCTTGACCAGCCGCGGCAGATGGATCACGAAGCCGGATACCAGCGCGATGCCGTAGAGCAAACTGACCACGCCCATCAGCCAGGTACCGGCGACGGGAATACCCAGCGTGTAGTGCAGCTGATTGATCAGTTCGGGCAGGCTGGCTCCGGGCGGGGTCGGGCTGCCGGCCAGATTGTCCGGGGTGGCAAACAGCCAGGTGCCGTGGCGGTCCTGCCAGTACGCGGTGGGCTGCGCCAGTTCGTAGCCGGGGAACGTCATGCCCACGTGTTCGCGTGCCTCGGGGTGCTGTGCCAGTACGCCGTCGAGCAGACGCTGCGCATCGTCGAGCGTAGGAGCTGTGGCCACGGAGTGTGGCGTCGCCCATTGCTGCAGGTCGTGATGGAACACCGTGATCGCGCCGGCATAGAACGCCACGAACAGCGCGAAGCCGGCAACCAGCCCCATCCACGAGTGCAGCGTGGTGAAGGTGCGCAAGGTGGCGGGCTTCAGTTTCATGTGGACGATCTCAACGAACCCAGCCGAAGGCCTGCAGCAGCCACAGCAAGCCCAGCGCAAGCAGCGCCAATCCGCTCAGCCATGGCCATGCGCGTCTGCCGCTGGAGAACCGGAATGCCGCGCAGATCACCCCGATCCACAGTGGGAAAATCGCGACCAGGCCCGCCACCATGGTCGACTCCCACGGTCCGGGCAGCAGCCAGCAGACCAGGCCGACCAGGGCGGCCGCAAGGAAGAAACCCGGCAGCACGCCGGCACTGGCGCGCACCCACATCAGCACGCCTCCCTGTAGGAGCGCACCCTGCGCGCGATGCCTTTCGTCACACGCATCGAAGAACATCGCGCACAGGGTGCGCTCCTGCAGAAGTTGCATGGGACGTACATCAATCCTTCTCCGCCGCAGTGGCGTCCGCGTCCGGGTTGCCAACGAACAAGGCCAGCCACGGTTGCACGATCAGCGCCAGCATCCAGCTGATCAGCATCGCGCACAGCCCGGCCGCGTCGCCGAGCGCGCTGATCCAGCTCACCAGCGACAGCAGTGCCAGCACGCCGCCTGCGATGCGCGCCATCCGCGGGTGGCCACGCAGCGCCGACCACATGCAATGCGGCGAGGCGGCGTACCACGCGACGGCGGAGCACACCGCGAACACGAAGGCCAGCAGGCAGATCATGCCGGCGGCTTACCAGCGGTAACGTGCGCTGGCGGTGACCGTGCGCTCGTAGCCGTAGTAGCACCAGTAGGCGCTGTTGCAGGCGGAGACGTACTCCTTGTCGAACAGGTTGCTGGCATTCAACTGCAGCCGCCAGCCGCCCACGTCGTAGTGCACGGCGGCGTCGAACAGGGTGTAGGCCGGCGTTTTCCAGTCGTTGTAGATGTCGCCGTAGTGATCGCCCACGTAGCGCACGCCGCCACCGAAGCCGAGTCCGGCCAGCGCTCCGCCGACGATGGTGTAGTCGGCGCCCAGCGAGGCCTGCTGCTTCGGCAGCAGGGCGATCTGCTTGCCCAGCGAGGGCAGGTCGTTGGTCTGGGTGACTTCCGAATCGCTGTACGTGTAGCCGCCATAGACGCTGAGGTTGAGGCCGATGTTCCAGCGGCCTTCCAGCTCGACGCCGCGCAGGCGCGTCTCGCCCTGCTGTACCTGGTACAGGGTGTGGTTGGGGTCGATCGTCAGCGAGTTTTGCTGGGTGATCTGGTAGACCGACGCGGTGAGCAGGCCGTTGCCGCCAACCGGCTGGTATTTCAGGCCGGCTTCGTATTGGTCGCCGGTGGTGGGCTCGAAGGCCTTGCCGGCGAAGTCGGTGCCCACGGTGGGCTGGAACGAATGCGACCACGATACGTACGGCGCCAGCCCGTTGTCGAACAGGTAGTTGACGCCGACGCGGCCGGAGAACGCGTCGTCGGTCTGGTGCGCGGTGCTGCCGCCGAGCAGGTTGTCGGTGTCGGTTTTCACGTGGTCCTGGCGGCCGCCGACGGTGATGCCCCAGCGACCCAGCTTGATCTGGTCCTGCAGGTATACGCCGAGTTGCGACTGCGTCTGCACGGTGTGGCTGGTGTAGGCAGGAACGGTTACCGGGCTGCCGTAGACCGGGTCGAACACGTCCAGCCCGGCGACATTGAAGTCGAACGCGGAGGCGTAGTCGTCGTTCGCGCGGCGGTAATCCACGCCGGCCAGCACGACATGCTGCACGGGACCGGTGTCGAAGGTGTATTGCAGGTTGTTGTCGACGCCGAAGGTCTTGGTGTGGTTCTCGTTCGGGAACAGATAGCGCAGCAGGGTGCGGCCGTCGCCGAGCAGGCCGAAGGCGCCCACGTTGCCGCCGTTGTTGTCGACGTCGGCCTTGCCGTAGCGCAGGTTCTGGTTGAACGCCAGGCCATTGGCGAAGTCGTGGTGGAACTCGTAGCCGATCGAGGCGATCGTCTTGTCGTAGTCGTTCTGGCCCGGCTCGCCGGTGAAGCGGTTGCGCGGAATCTTGCCATTCGAGTTTGGCAGCAAAGTGCCATCGGCCGGCAGGAAGCCGCCGCCGGAGGCGGTGTTGGCTTTCTGGAAGTGCGACAGCACGGTCAGCGAAGTTTGATTGCTGGGCTTCCAGGTCAGTGCCGGCGCGAGGTAGTAACGGTCGTCCTTGATGTGGTCGACCATGGTGTCGCTGTTGCGCGCCAGACCGGTGAGCCGATACAGCACGGTGCCCGAATCGTTCAGCGGGCCACCGAAATCGAACGTGCCCTGGCGCAGATCGAAACTGCCGACCTCGACGCCCACTTCGTGCAGCGGCTGCCCGGTCGGGCGCTTGCTGACCATGTTGATCATGCCGCCCGGCGGCATCGCGCCGTAGACCACCGAGGACGGCCCCTTCAGCACTTCCAGCCGCTCCAGTCCGTACGGCTCGATGCGGGTGATGCTGGTGCCCGAACCTTCGGCCAGCGCCAGTCCGTCCATGTAACGCGCGGGGGTGAAGCCGCGCACCAGCAGCCAGTCGCTGCGCGAGTCGGGGCCGTAGCCGCCACCCTGCGCGCCGGCGGTGTACCACACCGCTTCCTCGATGCCCTGGATCCCGCGCAGGCTCATCTGCTCGTCGGTGATCACCGAAACCGACTGCGGGATCTCGATGATCGGCGTATCGGTCTTGGTCACCGAGTCGCTGTCCCTGGCGATCGGCGCGGTGACCTGCACGCCTTCAAGCGTTTTTGCGGTGCTCTGCTGCGCATCGGTGGTGGGGTCGGCGGCGTGCGCGGGCAGGGCCAGTGCTGCCATCAAGGGCAAACCGAACAGGGCCGTGCGGATCGCGCGCGGCAGTGCGGAAGGGCGGCGCGTGGCGGCGGCGCTCGAAACGGGCAAAAAGGGAAGCGGTGACATCGGGAACCTTGTGGGCAGGTTTGCGTGGATCGGGCTGGCTGCTCGCGTCGGTGCCGGTCATGATCGAGGTCGACCAAACCGCCACCACGCGATGGCTGTCTTTCTGCACTGGCTGGCGCAGGTCGTGGGTACGAGGCGGCATCAAGTGAGAATGATTCTTATTGTAGAGAGGGCCGTGCCGTTCAGCAATCACGCCTGTGGGCATGCTCCGTGGCGGAGTGTCGCGGGATGGAGTGCGTTGCGAGTTCCCCGAAACCGTTCCTTATGCCTCTGAACCCTTCGCGCCGCGCTTTCCGGCCAGATACAGCAGGCCGCATCCCAGCAACGCGAGCGCACCGACAAGTGTGGACAAGTTCACGGCCCGTCGGTGGCGGCGCTGTTCCTGCTCGTAGCTTCGCTGGATGCCGCTCTCGGCTGACTCGATCTGCAGGATCACGCCGCGGTTATCCACCAGAAGCCTCAGTTGTTCCCCGCGCTTGAGGTGGCCGCGATCGGCGATGCGCGGGTACAACGAAAACAATCGGTGATAGATCTCGCCACGTTCGGGAACCGCCACTTCAATCAGTGCATCACAGCAGGGACCGGTGTAGACGCCTTCCATCCTTCGCAAAGCACTCTTGTCGGGAGCGCTGGCGAAGCCGTAAAGCGAAATTTCGCCGAAGCAGAAAATCGCCGCCACGACGACGACGGTCTGCAACAGGAGAAGCAGCTTCCGGGGCATGTTCACCCGTTGCGTTCCAGCTGCGCCGTCACGTCGTTGATCGAGGCACGGATGCGGGCGGTGAACACCGAATCCTGGTGATGGATCAGCAACAGCCGTTCGGTGGCGCGGGTCATCGCCACGTAGAGCAGGCGCGCCTCGTCGGCTTCGGGCTGGCCCTCCTTGGGCAGGCCGCCGATCCCGGGGATGATCACGAACGGGAATTCCAGACCCTTGCTCGAGTGCATGGTCACCAGCTTGACGCTGTCGCCGACCACGAACAGGGTCTGCTTGCCGGCGTTGTCGGCGAGGCGGCTGGGAATGTCCAGGCCCTTGAGCACGTCGTGCAGTTTTTCGCCCTCCCACTGGTTGCGGTAGATCACGGCCATGTCGGACCAGGGGCGACCGTGCGCGTGCTCGTCGCGCAGCCGGGCGGTCAGTACGTCCATCTGTGCGCGGGCGGTGTCGGTGCGGACCAGTTCGGGGACGGCGCCGCGGCGACCGGCGCTTTCCGGCGCGATCAGCGGCACGCCGTCGCCGTCGGCATCGTCGCTGCGCGAGGCAAGCAGGTCCTGCGCGAAGGTGCGCGCGACCGAGAGGATTTCCAGCGTGTTGCGGTAATTGAGCTTGAGGATGGTGGTGCGGCCCTGCGCCTGCACGCCGAGACTTTTCCAGCTGATTTTCCGGCGATTCGGATTGCCGTAGATGTTCTGCGCGTCGTCGTACAGCACCAGCAGCGAGTTGGTGTTCGGGTCGATCATCTGCACGATCAGCTTGTACCAGTCCGGCTCGAAGTCGTGGCCTTCGTCGACCAGCACGGCGCCGTACTGGGCGCGTGGAATCCGGCTGCGATCCACGCCGGCGATCACCGCCGGCGGCAGGGCGTCGACGAAGGCCTTGCCACTGCCCGGCGGCAGGGGCTCGTTGTAGGCCACCAGCATCTTGCGGCACCACTTGTGGAAGTTGTAGACCTGCACCTTCTCGCCGAGGCCGCGCTCGCCGATCAGTTGTTCCAGCCGTGCCGCCAGCGTCTTGTTGTAGCAAAGCACCAGAATCGGTTTGGACAATTCGCGCGCCAGCTGCATCGCGCGGAAGCCGAGAATCATGGTCTTGCCGGAACCGGCCACGCCGTGAATGATCCGGTGCTCGTCGCCGATCGAGCGGGCGAGCTGCTCCTGCTGCGCATCCATCACCTTGATCAGGTCGGGGATCTCCAGCGGCCGCACCGCGGCGTCGGTGGGGCCGAACAGGCCAAACTGGCCGCTGCCGGCCTCCACGCGCAACTCCGGGAACAGGTGCCAGCGCACGCGATCGATCTGCGGCAGGGTCAGCGCCACCGGATACACCTGCGGGAACATCGCCCACAGCCGTTCCTGGAATGCCTCGGCTTCGACCGTCTCGTACAGCTCGTCGCGGCAGATCACCAGGTGTTCGGGCAACACCTCGCCCAGCGCGCCCTCGTCGAACTGCTTGCGCGTGATGTTGGCCAGCACCATGCCCCAGCCCCACGGCATGATCAGCTTGCCGGCGTAGCGCGAGTCTTCCGGATGACGCAATGCCGGGTCGCGCTCCAGCACCACACCGATCTCCAGTGCATAGGCACGCGCCTGCAGCAGCGGGTTGTTCTCCTTGATCAGGCCGCGTTCGGTGACCAGGGTGAACTGGGTGCTGTCGGCATGGCGGATGGTGTCGGCCTTCCAGTCCTTCACCTCCAGCACCAGCAGGCCGCGGCGAGGGTGGAACACCACGAAATCCGGGTGACGCTGTTTCAGCCCGACCGGTACGTCGTACCACAGCAGGTAGTCGTCCTCGAGCTTCTGTTCCAGCCGTTCGGAAACGCGCTTCTCGCCGCCGGTCATCCGCGGCAGGCAGCTGTTGCGGGTGGGAATGAGTGTTGCCACGAGAACCCCTGACTGAGCTTGCCCGTCGACGTTAGCCGATGGAGCGGGGCTGTCAATGCCGCGCCGGGCTTGCTACCCCCAGAGGTGCAATTGCTCCGGGGGAACCTCCACGCGTCGGCAGGCGCGGCTGGCGATGCCATCCTTCAACGCCGCGCGAAATACCGGTGCGATCGACCACAGCGCGTGTGCCGCCAGCCGCGCCTGGCGCTGCTGGCGCGGCGTACGGCCCAGCATCGCGAGCGCCCAATCCGGCAACAAGGCATGGCCGGCGAACAGGAACAGGTCGCGCGACAGCCCGGCCGCCGGCACCGGCAGGCGCACCTGTCCCAGCAGGCCGAGCACCACGCGCGAGCGTTCGGTAAACGCCAGCTCGGGCTGGATGCGCCGGAAGTATTCGGTCACCTCGCGTTCGGACGCGGGCACGTCGCGTGCGCCCAGCGCCTCGGCGATCCGCCGCACCTCGTCGTAGTAGCGGTCGGCCGCGCCGGCCGGCATCGCGATGTGGCCGTAGCGGCGGTAGCCTTGCAGGAAGCAGCAAGCCTCGCTGACGTGCACCCAGGTCAGCAGGTCGGGGTCGTTGGCGCTGTATGGACGCCCGTCTTCGCCCTGGCCGGTGATGTGGTCGTGGATCTGCCGCACATGTTCGATCAGCGCCTTGGCCTGTGCGCGCGGCGCGTAGGTGGTGCCGCCGACGAAGGCAGTGGTGCGCCGCAGCCGGCCGAGCAGGTCGCCGCGGAAGTTGGAGTGGTCCCACACCCCGGCCAGCGCCAGCGGGTGCAGCGTCTGCAGGGTCAGCGCGGCGAGGCCGCCGGCCAGCATGCCGGGGAAGTCCGAGTGCACGCGCCAGGTCGCGCTGTGCGGCCCGAACAGGCCGGGATCGCCGTGCGGATGGTCATAGTCGACGCTGCCGGTATCGGCGCGCGGAAAGGCCTTGAGGACCCAGCGGCGGATCGGTTCGCGGGCAGGGCGGGTCAACAGGTCGAGGGGCGAAGGCATGCCGTCAGTCTAGCCTCCCGCCGGCCGGGAGTTTGATTTGGACGTCCATTGTGTTATCTATGTCGCCATGCATTCCGCCACCGCCCGCCTGTATTTCTGGTTTTACGGCTATCCGAAGCCAACGGCGGCGGCGCGGGCGCGATCGTTTTGAACTGATCGACACAACCACACCGAACCGCCACCACAGGGCGGTTTTTTTATGGCCGCCACCTGAAAATCCTCCAGGAGAGCCGCCATGCACACCACCGACGACCTGCGCATCCGCGCCATCACCCGCCTCAGCACACCGGCCGAGGTCATGCGCGATTGCGCCGTCAGCGACGCGGCGATGGCCACCGTGGACGCCTCGCGGCAGGCGCTGCACGGCATTCTCGCCGGCGACGACGACCGTCTCGCGGTGGTGGTCGGACCGTGCTCGATCCACAACACCCGCGCCGCGCTGGAGTACGCCGGTCGGCTGGCGCCGCTGCGCCGCGAGCTCGGCGATGCGCTGGAGATCGTGATGCGGGTGTACTTCGAGAAGCCGCGCACCACGGTCGGCTGGAAGGGGCTGATCAACGATCCCGATCTCGACGGCAGCTTCCAGATCGACAAGGGGCTGCGCACCGCCCGCGGCCTGCTGCGCGACATCAATGCGCTGGGCGTGCCGGCCGGTTGCGAGTTCCTCGACATGATCACGCCGCAGTACATCGCCGACCTGGTGGCGTGGGGCGCGATCGGCGCGCGCACCACCGAGAGCCAGGTGCATCGCGAGCTGGCTTCGGGGCTGTCCTGCCCGGTCGGTTTCAAGAACGGCACCGACGGCAACGTGAAGATCGCGGTGGACGCAGTGCAGGCTGCCGCGCAGCCGCATCATTTCATGGCGGTGACCAAGGACGGCCAGGCCGCCGTGGCCGCCACCAGCGGCAATGGCGACTGCCATGTGATCCTGCGCGGCGGCAAGGCGCCGAACTACGATGCGGCCAGCGTCGACGCCGCCTGTGCCGCGATCGACAAGGCCGGCTTGGCGGGCCGGGTGATGATCGACGTCAGCCACGCCAACAGCGGCAAGAACCCGGAGAACCAGCCGCGGGTGGTCGAGGACATCGCCGCACGGATCGCCGCCGGCGAACGGCGCATCCTCGGCGTGATGGTGGAAAGCCACCTGCTCGGCGGCCGCCAGGAGCTGCAACCCGGCCAGCCGCTGCGTTACGGCCAGAGCATCACCGACGGCTGCCTCGACTGGGACAGCTCGGTGCAGGTGCTGCAACGGCTGGCGCAGGCGGTGCGCCAGCGGCGCCGGGCCGCTACCCCCGCGCTCCTTGCGGAGGCAGCCGCCTGAGTCAGCTTTCCAGCCGGGCATCCAGCGTGATCGCGGCCTTCAGCACCTTGGACACCGGGCAGGCCAGCTTGGTCGCCTGCGCGATGCTGTCGAACGTGGCTGCGTCGATGCGCGGCACCTTGGCCCGGCAAGTCAGTTCCACCGCGGTGATGCTGAAACCGTCGCCGTCCTTGAGCAGGGTCACCGTCGCCTTGGTGTCGATGCCGTCGGCGGTGAAGCCGGCGTTGCCCAGTCCCAGCGACAGCGCCATCGAATAGCAGCCGGCATGCGCCGCCGCGATCAGCTCCTCCGGGTTGGTGCCGGGGCCGTCCTCGAAGCGCGACTTGAAGCCGTACGGCGACTCGTGCAGCACGCCGGTGTCGGTCGACATCGTGCCCTGGCCATCCTTGATGCCGCCGGACCAGTGTGCGGATGCGGATCGTTTCATGGGGTTCTCCTGTGGGATGGTGCAACAAGCACCCACGGTGCCCGACGGTGCATGCAGTTGGTGCGAACGAACCGGCATTCCGGCTTCACGCCCGGTTGCCGCGCGCAGGTCGTATGCTTGCCGATTGTCTTTCGATCGGGAATTCGCATGCCGCTCGCCATCCAGCACGATCGCGTGGCCCGTCGCTTCGAGACCCGGGTCGATGGCGTGCCGTGCCTGCTCGATTACACCCTGGCCGCCGGCACGATGACGATCACCCGCACCGAAGTGCCGGCCGCGGTGGGCGGGCGCGGCATCGCCGCCACCCTGGTGCAGGAGGCGATGATCACGGCGCGTGCCGAAGGCTGGAAGGTGGTGCCGGCCTGCTCGTATGCTGCCGCGTGGCTGCAGCGGCATCCGGAATACCACGACCTGCTCGGCTGAAACCCTGACGCGGAGGCATGCATGGACGAACCATCGGAGCGCTCGGGTGAACGCGCGTCGCGGCGTCGCGGCTGGCGGCCATGGCGCTTCGTGAAGGGCCGACCGTGGACGGTCCTGTCGCTGCTCATCTTCCTGGTGGCGATGGCGCTGCTGCTGCATGCCGGGCTGCGCCCGGCCAATGCGGTGCTGCTGGGTTTCGACCTGGCGGCGCTGGTGTTCCTGGGCGTCTTCGCGCGCCTGTTCAACCAGGCCACGCCGAGCCGCATGCGCAGCCAGGCGCAGGCGCTGGATACCGGACGCTGGGGCGTGCTGTGGGGCGGCGTGCTGCTGTCGGCAGTGGTGCTGGCGGCGCTGGGCAACGAACTGCATGCGGCCAGAGGCGGCGGCCTGCTGGAACTCGCGGTCGGCGTACTGAGCGTGGTCCTGAGCTGGCTGTTCCTCAACGTGATGTTCGCGGTCCACTACGCCCATGGCTACTACGGCGATTTCGGCGAAAAGCATGCCGGCCTGGAATTTCCCGACACGCCCGAGCCGGACTACTGGGATTTCGCCTACTTCTCGATCGTGATCGGCATGACCTTCCAGGTCTCCGACGTGCAGATCACCAGCAAGTACCTGCGCCGCGTGGTGCTGCTGCACAGCGTGATCGCGTTCTTCTTCAACGTATTCATCATCGCGATCACGGTGAACATCGTGGCCGGGCAGGGCGGCTAGGTTACGCAGCATGACCGCGTCATTTGCCCACCGGCTCGGTATCGAACACCCGCTGATCCAGGCCCCGATGTCCGGTTCGACGCCACCGGCATTGGTGGCCGCCGTGTCGAGCGCGGGCGCCCTGGGATCGCTCGGCGCCGGCTACCTGGAGCCGTCGGCGATCATCGAGCAGGCGGCGCAGATCCGCGCGCTGGGCGACCGGCCGTATGCGATCGGCCTGTTCGTGTTGCCGGATGCATTCGACGCCGACATGGCGGCGGTGGCGAAGGCGCGCGAGCAGCTCGACGCGTTGATGGCGCGCGAGGGCCTCGACGTGCGCACCAGCCTGCCGCTGCGCTGGGCGCCGCGTTTCTCCGACCAGTTCGCC
>DATCUT010000095.1:0-3212 GCA_036561785.1 Rhodanobacter sp. | reverse complement strand
GCCCAGGCCGCCCGCGCCTTCGGCCGCCAGGCGCTGGCCATCCAGGCCGACAGCGCGGACGCGAACGCCGTGGTGGCGGCCGTGGAGCAAACCGTGGCGGCGCTCGGCGGCATCGACATCCTGGTCAACAACGCCGGCGTGTTTCACATGGCCCCGGCCGGCGAGTTTCCGCTGGCGCAGTTCGACCAAACGGTGGCCGTGAATCTGCGCGCCGCCTTCGTCGCCACCGAGGCGGCGGTGAAACACATGCGACCGGGCGGACGCATCATCATGATCGGCAGCTGCAATGCCGAGCGCATGCCCTTCGCCGGGGGCGCCGTCTACGCCATGAGCAAGGCCGGGCTGGTGGGGCTGGTCAAGGGTCTGGCGCGGGACCTGGGCCCGCGCGGCATCACCGTCAACAACGTCCAGCCCGGTCCGATCGACACCGACATGAATCCCGCCGACAGTGAGTTTGGCGCCGCCGTGCGGGAGCAGATACTGGCCGTGCCGCGTTACGGCACAGCCGACGAAGTGGCCGGCATGGTGGCGTATCTTGCAAGCGCCGAGGCCGGCTTCGTGACCGGCGCCAGCCTGACCATCGACGGCGGCTTCACGGCTTAGAAAACACTGGCGCAATCAGCGTGTTGCGCAGCCCAGTGCCTATTAAGCCATCGGAAAACCATGCTTTTTTCGATGGCGGCGTTGGGTAATCCAGGATGGTGGATACCCCTGTACCTGATGCCGGTACGGCCTCAGCCTTCGAGGCGGAACCCGACTTTCAGACTCACCTGAAAGTGCGCCACCTTGCCATCGACCAAATGACCGCGCGTCTGCACCACCTCGAACCACTCGAGGTGGCGCAGCGTTTTGGACGCCTCGGCGATGGCGTTACGGATGGCCTCGTCAGTTCCGTTCGGCGAGGAGCCGACAATCTCGACGATCTTGTAGGTGTGGTTGGTCATGTCTTGATCTCCTGAGGGTGGAAGTTCTTCAGTGCTCGCTATGAATACTCGGTCGACAACTCCGCCTGCCGCAACACCAACTGCGTCGCGCCCTCGGCCAGATCGGGCGGGTAACCGTACTTGGCCAGCAGGCGGCGCACGCTGCGGCGCAGGTCGGCGCGCACCGACTCGCGCTGGGTCCAGTCGAGCCTGGGCATTTTCTTGACCATCTCGGTCAGCTCGCGGGCCATCAGCCGCAGCGTGTCGTTTTGCATAGCCTGCTTGGCGGAGCCGTTTTCGGCCAGCGCGTCGTAGAACGCCGTCTCCTCGCGGCTCAGGCCGAGTGCCTCGCCGTGCTGCTGCGCGTCCCGCAAGTGTTTCGCCAGGTCGACCAGCCGGCTGATCATCTCGGCGGTTGAAATCGCCTTGTTGGTGTAGCGCAGCATGGCGTCTTCGAGCGCCTCGCGGAACTTCTTGCTCTGGACAAGGTTCGTGCGCTCGGTGGTGCGAATCTGATCGTTCAGCAGCTTGCGCAGCGTCTCCAGGGCCAGGTTCTTCTGCTCCAGCGCCGCCACCCGGCCCAGGAACTCATCGCCCAGGATGTCGAGGCGCGCTTCCTCCAGTCCCGCCACGGCGAACAGGTCGATCACCTCGTCGGCATCGACCGCGCCACCGATGACCTGGCGCACGGCGGCGTCGATGTCGCGCTGCCGCCCGCGGCCAGCCCCGCCATCTGCTTCATCGCTCAGCCGCTTGCGGATCATCGCCACCGCGTGCTGGAAGAAAGCCAGATGCGGTGCGATGGCTTCCGCTTCCGGTCGCGGCACCGCCAGCGCGAAGGCCGCCGACAGTTCCTTGACCAGCGTGCGCAGCCGCTTCCAGCCGTCGTTCTGGCCGAATACGTGGTCGATGGCGCGCAGGTACACCGGCAGCACATCGCGCGGTTCGGCCTGCAACGCCTGCTGGTAGTCGCAGCCGTGGAAGAAATCGCGCAGCTTCTCGAACGCCGACTGCATGGCCGGCACCGCTTCGTCCTGCACCCGCCTGACGGCTTCGCCCGTGCCGCCGGCCTGGGTGTAGATCGCCAGTGCGTCGGCCAGTTGGTCGGCCAGTCCCAGCAGGTCCACGATCAGCCCGCCGGGCTTGTCGCCATAGACGCGGTTCACGCGCGCGATGGCCTGCATCAGGTTGTGGCCAGCCAGCGGCTTGTCCAGGTACATGGTGTGCGCGGGCGGGCAGTCGAAACCGGTCAGCCACATGTCGCACACGATCACCATGCGCAGATCGTCGTCGGGGTTCTTGAAGCGTTCTGCCAGCCGCTTGCGCGCGGCCTTGCTGCGCACATGGCTGCGCAGTGGCTCCACGTCCTCGCTGCTGCCGGTGACGATCACCTTCATCGCGCCGCGTTCGTCGTCGGCATCGTGCCAGTCCGGGCGCAGTGCGTGGATCGCCTCGTACAGCCGCGCGGCGATGTCGCGGCTCATGGTCACCACCATCGCCTTTCCTTCCATCGCGGCGCGGCGCGCCTCCCAGTGCTCGACGATGAACGCGGCCAGCCGCTCGATGCGCTCCGGCGCGCCGACCAGCGATTCCAGTGGCACGCGGATGTTTTCGTCCGCGGCCTCTCCACTGCGATCGGCATTGACGACGTACTCGATCTCGTCCTCGGCGACGCGCGCGCCCGCCTCGTCCACCTTCAGCTTGACGATGCGCGACTCATAGTAGAGCGGCCGGGTGGCGCCGTCCTCCACCGCCTGGCGGATATCGTAGACATCGGCGTACTCACCAAACACGTGGATGGTGTTCTTGTCGTCGCGTTCCAGCGGCGTGCCGGTGAAGCCGACGAAGGTAGCGTTGGGCAGCGCCTCGCGCAGCCAGCGCGCGCCGCCCTCGACGAAGCCGTATTGGCTGCGGTGCGCCTCGTCGGCCATCACCACCACGTTCAAACGCTCCGACACCACACCCTGCGCCTCGGCGAACTTCTGGATCGTCGTGAACACCACGCCGCCGGCCGCACGGTCGAGCAGCGCCTTCAGTTGCTCCCGGCTTCCGGCCTGCACCGGCGCCTGCCGCAGCAGCGCGCGCCCCGCGGCGAAGGTGTCGAACAGCTGATCGTCCAGATCGTTGCGGTCGGTAATCATGACCACCGTCGGGTTGGCGAGAAGCGGCTCGCGGATCAGCGCGCCGGCCAGCATCAGCATGGTCAGCGACTTGCCCGAGCCCTGGGTGTGCCAGATCACCCCGCCGCGCCCGTCGCCACCTTTCGCCCCCTCTCCCGCTTGCGCAGCT
>DATCUT010000094.1:0-10525 GCA_036561785.1 Rhodanobacter sp. | reverse complement strand
CGCCACGACGGCGCTGCGGCGCCTCGCGACGCCCGCGCATGGGGCAGGAATGACCCGGTTTCGGTGTGCGCTGGGTCGTGCTTCACCCGCGCGGCGTACACGTCGGCAGGCGGAGGTCGGACGGCTGGTCGACGCTGCCGTCCGTGCGCAATGTGATGCCCAGTCAGTGCCGGCCGCTTTGCACGCGGCGCGGCCCCGGGCAGACGGCGATGGAGGCGAACGACCGTCCGCCCGAGGGCAGGGTGAGTCAGCGCGCGGGCAGGGTGTAGCCGAGGTCGTAACTGTGCTTGCCGCCCGCGATGGTGATCGTCATCGCGCCGGCGAGGCCGGCCAGTTCGCCGGTGCCGGAACCGGGCACCACCGCCACGGTCCACTCCTGCGGCGTGCCGGCGACCATCAGGGCGCGGTGCACCAGCACGAACGTGCCGCTGCGGCCATGCAGCTTGCCGCTGACTTTCTCCAGCGCCACGTAAGCACCGGATGTGGTGCCGTCGCCCGCAGTCAGCATCTCGCCCTGGCTGCTGGCGTCGAGGTCGCCGTGGAACTGCTTGTCCAGCGACAGCCGTGCGAGACCGGAGGCCTGGGCCTGAGGATTGTCGGGAGTCTGTGGGGTGACCTTGACGTCGAAATGACCGGTGGCGTGCATGGTGGCGGGCTCCGTGGAGGTTTGTGCGAACGCGGCGAGCGGGCTGAGGCTGGCCCGGTCCGCATCTGGCCAGGGGGCCGGTGTTTGGCCGTGTTATTTTGCGGGCAGTATCAGTCCGATGGTCCGCGTGCGCACATGACAGAAGTGGCACGCTGATTCTGGCTTTCGGGTCTGCATACGGGAATGGGCATGCATTTCGACCTTTTTACGCTTGGCGTCATCGGCGCGGCCATCGGCATCGCCATCTCTATTAGCTTCACCTTGCTCGGGCTGGTGCTGCGCGGCCTGCCGGCGTTGCGCATCTGGGCCAGCGCGTTCTGGGTGTTGACCGCCGCCGCGCTCGCGCAAGGCCTCAACGAAGACGGCAGCCTGCTTTCGGCGGTCGTGGGCGGCGGCCTGATCGCGCTGGCCAATGCGCTGATGCTGATGGGCATCGCCATCCACCTGCGCTACCCGCTGCGCTGGCGCTGGCCCATGGCGGTCGTCGGGTTGTTCGTCGCCAATCAGCTCCACGTCTACCTGTTGCCGCCGTCGCAGACGGTATCGGCGCTGATGTTCGGCGCGTACAGCGTGGTCTGGGACGTGTGGATGGTCTGGGTGCTGTTGTGGCGCTCGCCGCGGGACATGCGCAACACCTGCAGCTTCACCGCGCTGATTTTCATCATCGACGCGGTCTTCTACCTGCTGCGTTCGGTGGTCGTGCTGTTTCCGCAGCTGCTCGCGCACACGCCGCTCGACGAACTGCTTACCACCTGGAATTACCTGTTCGGCATCCTGTCGTCGTTCCTGTTGAGCACCGGGTTCACCTTGATGCTGGCGGAACGGCTGACCCTGGACCTGCGTCGGCTGGCGCGCACCGACGGACTCACCGGTCTGCTCAACCGCAGCGCGCTGATCGAGGCGGGCGCTCGCCTGGTCGATGCCTGCCGCACGCGCGGGCAGGCCTGCAGCGTGCTGATGTTCGACCTGGACCATTTCAAGTCGATCAACGACAGCTGGGGTCATGTCGCAGGCGACGCGGTGCTCAGCCATTTTGTCGAGGTGATCCGCAGCATGGGCCTGACGCGCGACACCTTGTTCGCGCGCTACGGCGGCGAGGAGTTCGTGTTGGTGCTGCCCGCGATCGAGCCCGCACAAGTCGGCGCGCTGGCCGAGCGCATGCGCTCCGCCGTGGCGGCGGAGCCGGCGGTGTTCGATGGCCGCACCATCAACATCACCACCAGCGTCGGCGGAGCTGCCGCCACTGACGCGAATTTCGAGCACCTGGTCAGCGCCGCCGATGTCGCGCTGTATCGGGCCAAGAACCAGGGGCGCAATCAGGTGGCGTGGAATCAGGGGGCGTAGAGAGACCGAGGCAGGGGCAAGTGCGCTTCCGATTCGGGACCATGAGTCCGACTCCATGTCCCTAATGCGCTCGCACCGGTTCGAGGTAACTGCGGGGTTTTTGCTGAATCGCCCAGGGTTCCCTAGACATCTCAAGGCCATGGAAAATGGTCTGATCGGAGGTGTCTATGAGCAGCAAGCGATATACAGATGAGTTCAAGGTTGAGGCGGTCCGGCAGGTGACGGATCGGGGGTTCAAGGTGGCTGAAGTCGCCGAGCGGCTCGGCGTCACCACGCATAGCCTGTATGCGTGGTTGAGGCAGCTCGGCAAGACTGGCGTCGTGCAGCGTGCCGAACTGGACCAGAGCGCGGAGGTTCGGCGCCTGAAGGCGGAGCTTCGCCGAGTCACCGTTGAGGAGGCCGAGCAACGACTCACCGACTTCGAGGCGAAGTGGGACAAGGAGTACCCGCCGATCGGTCAGTCGTGGCGGCGTAACTGGCCGCGCCTGATCCCGTTTTTCGACTACCCGCCGGAGATCCGCAAGGTGATCTACACCACCAACGCCATCGAGTCCGTGAACATGAGCCTGCGCAAGCTCACCAAGAACCGTGGCTCGTTCCCGAGCGACGAGGCGCTGCTGAAACTGTTCTACCTGGCGCTGCGCAACATCAGCAAGAAATGGACGATGCCGATCCGTGACTGGAAGGCCGCCTTGAACCGCTTTACGATCCAGTTCGAGGGGCGACTTCCTCAGCGGTAACTCAAACTCCGCTTACACAAAATTCTGCACACCCTCCATCTTGGACAGGAGATCCGATGAGGACGTTTCTCAGCTTGATTGCCGTAACAGCTGCCATCTGGGTAGGAATATTCCTAACGACCGCTCAGGCCAGACAACCCAAGGCTCAGGCTGAACTTCACGCGGAAATGGAAACTGCCGTCGAAGAGGAGGGGCTCGTAGGGGTCGTCTGGGCAACCGTGACACCCGACGGGACTACGACAAATGCAGTCGGGCTTGCCAATGCCGAACGAGAGGAACTGCTTTCGACTGACGGCAAAGTCCAGACTGGTTCAATCGTCAAGACCTTCATTGCTGCGGGGATATTGCGATTGGCGACAGAGGGGAGGTTGGAACTCGATAGCCCCGTGGCATCGCTCCTGCCTCACGTCAAATTCGAGAACCCGTGGGCATCAAGTAATCCTGTGCTTGTGCGACACCTCCTAGACCACACATCCGGACTCGACGATGCCCGTCTCTGGCAGGTTTTCAGCCTCAATGCCAAGCCCGATACGCCCTTGAGCGCAAGCATTCAGCCCGGTCGACTGCAAATTCGCAGTCGACCGGGCAGCCGTCTTTCCTACTCAAACATAGGCTACACACTGCTCGGGATGCTGATTGAGCACGTTACCGACGACCACCGAAGCAGCTTCGGCGGGGTTGGTGGATGCGGGATATGGCCTAGGCTTGAACAGCCGGGATCGGCATGGCGTTCTCGGGAACTGCCATATCGGCACTACGGTGGGCTTCCGATCAAACTTCTGTCTGTTCCCCGAAGAGCAGAAGGCGTTCTTCGTTGCAATGAATGCCGATGTCGAGACAGCAAACTATGATCGGTTTGATGCCTTGCTTGTCCGGGAACTCGGCATTGCTGCTGCGACGCCGATGAGGAGGCAGTCTCCGCCAAACGGGATCGGTGACTGGCAAGGCGTCTATGTGCTTGCCCCCAACCGCACGGAAAGCTTCGCTTATCTTGATCGGGTTCTGAACTTCGCAACTGTCCGATGGGACGGGCAGCAACTTCATTTGGACCCTTTTCAAGGGACAACGAGATTCTTGTCGCCCGTTGGTGGCTGGCTGTTCCGTGCCGAGGACAGAACATGGGCCTCGCACGTACTCCTCGTTTCGGATGACTCGCGACGAGTCATCAGCGATGGATTTCGTAGCTACGAGAAGATCAGCCTGTGGCGTATGGTGCCGCTTTGGATCAGTCTCACTTCCGGACTGGCTGGACTGGCCTACCTGATTCTGTTTGGCATCGTTCGCGTACTGTGCCGTCGATTGAACTATGCTGATCCGTTGTTCATTCCGTTCCTTGCAACCGTGGCTCTGTTTCTCCCCGCCCCATTTTTCTTTAGCCAGTCATTCTTGCAGCTTGGCGACCTGACCCTGGCAAGTGGGTTACTGGCATTAGTGACAGGCATGCTGCCGCTCGCGATGATCTTTGGGCTATGGCGTTCCTTTAGTCGATATGCGACAAATCGAGGCATGTTGAAGGACAAGCTGGCGATGCTTAGTGTGCTCCAGTGGAGCATCGTGCTTTCCTTCTGGGGATTGGTGCCGCTGCGCCTATGGGTCTAGAAGCGGGCGGCTAACAATTCCGTAAGAGACTTCCGATCAAGCCCAGACGCATGACGCTTTTGCCCTGAGCTTTCGGGCCGCTGCTGGTCGTGGTGTTGTCCTCTGTGTTGCGTCGTGCGTGTCAGTGCTGCGCAGGTTGCAACGATTGTCAGACTGCATTTCCGTAAGCGGTCTTGTTGCATCGGTGTGGCTGATGCGGACCAGGGTATAAACCGCACCCGAAGACCTCGTTCGTTCATCGGACTGTCTGGTGCCCGGGGATCGGCCGAAACACCGTTTGGACGTCCATCTAGTTAGTCAGGTTCTCTTCGGGTCGGTCTGGCCTGTTGTCTACCGCTTCGCGCTGACGTGGAACCGGTTCATGCCATGGTACTGACCGTGATGGTGTGTTTGCCGGCTGGCCGTTGACCCCGGATTCCAATGGCGCGGCACCTGACATCGCGCTAGCCTGCGCGCTTCCGCATGGGGAGTGGGGAAGGGGGCTTTATGCGCAAGGCATGGAAGTGGCTCGGCCGCCTGGCGGCCGTCGTGCTGGTTGTGCTCGCGGTGGTGCTGCTTTCGGCTTATGGGCTGAGCGAGCGGCGCATGGCGAAGGTGTACCGGATCGATCCGCCGGTGCCGGTGGTGCCTGTTGATGCGGCTGCGGTTGAACGGGGCAGCCACCTGGCCGCGATCCGCGGCTGCAAGGACTGCCATGGCGCCGATCTTGGCGGGGCCACCTTCATCGACGATCCGTTGTTTGCCCGCCTGTCGGGCACCAACCTCACGCCCGGCGGGGCGGGCGGCAAGCTCACCGACGTGGACCGGGTGCGCGCGATCCGCCACGGCGTGGCGTCGGACGGGCGCCCGCTGCTGTTCATGCCGGCGCAGGAGTTCAGCCACCTCGGCGACCAGGATATGGGCGACTTGCTGGCCTACCTGCACAGCGTGCCGGCGGTCGAGCGCACGCCGCCGGCGAACCGGGTCGGTCCGCTCGGACGCGTGCTGTTCGTGGCCGGCAAGGTGCCGCTGCTGCCGGCGGAGATCGTCGACCACGCCGTGCCGCGGGGCGAGCCGCCCGTGGCCGGTCCCACCGCCGCCTACGGCGCCTACCTCGCCACCGCCTGCGCCGGCTGCCACGGCAAGGGTTTCTCCGGCGGGCATATCCCCGGCACGCCGCCGGACTGGCCCGACGCCGCCAACCTCACGCCGGACCCGAGTGGCCTGGCGAACTGGAGCGAGGCCGACCTGAGAAAGGCGCTGCGCGACGGCATGGCGCCGGGTGGCCGGGCCCTGAAGACCGACTACATGCCGGTGCGGGTGACCCGCTTCCTCACCGACGAGGAGGTCGGTGCCCTGTACGCCTACTTCCGCAGCCTGCCGGCGAAGCCGCGCGGGCAGGGTTAGCGAGGCACGGACGGAAGGCGGCGCGTTGTGCGTTGCGTGGATGCGGCGTGCGCTTTTCTGTATGTTGGCGCCTTCCCATCGCAAAGGCGCGCCGCATGACCGCATCGCTGGAACACCCGGACCATCTGAGGCGCAGCCTTTCCAACCGGCATCTGCAGCTGATCGCCATCGGCGGCGCGATCGGCACCGGCCTGTTCATGGGCTCGGGCAAGACGATCAGCCTGGCCGGGCCGTCGATCCTGCTGGTCTACCTGATCATCGGCGTGATGCTGTTCTTCGTGATGCGGGCGATGGGCGAGCTGCTGCTGTCCAACCTCGAGTACAAATCCTTCATCGACTTTTCCACCGACCTGCTCGGGCCCTGGGCCGGTTTCTTCTGCGGCTGGACCTACTGGTTCTGCTGGATCATCACCGCAATCGCCGACGTGATCGCGATCGCCGCGTACGCGCAGTTCTGGTTTCCCGGGCTGGCGCCGTGGATCCCCGCGGTGCTGTGCGTGCTGCTGCTGCTCAGCCTGAACCTGGTGACGGTGAAGCTGTTCGGCGAGATGGAGTTCTGGTTCGCGCTGATCAAGATCATCGCGATCTGCGCGCTGATCGCCACCGGCTTCGCGCTGGTGGCGTGGGGTTTCGAATCGCCGACCGGACACAAGGCTTCCGTGGCCAACTTGTGGAATGACGGCGGGTTCTTTCCGCAGGGGATGAGCGGCTTCTTCGCCGGCTTCCAGATCGCGGTGTTCGCCTTCGTCGGCATCGAGCTGGTCGGCACCACCGCCGCCGAGACGGCCGACCCGAAACGCAATCTGCCGAAGGCGATCAACTCGATCCCGATCCGCATCATCATCTTCTACGTGCTGGCCCTGGTCGCGATCATGATGGTGACGCCGTGGCGCATGGTGGAAGCCGGCAAGAGCCCGTTCGTGGAACTGTTCGTGCTGGCCGGCATTCCGGCCGCCGCCAGCCTGATCAACTTCGTGGTGCTGACCTCGGCCACGTCCTCGGCCAACAGCGGCATCTTCTCCACCAGCCGCATGCTGTACGGCCTGGCCGAGGAGGAGCACGCGCCGAAGACGTTCGCGCGGCTGTCGCGCGCGGCGGTGCCGTCGCTGGGCCTGCTGTTTTCCTGTTTCTGCCTGCTGCTGGGCGCGGCGATGATCTACCTGATCCCCGACCTGATCACCGCGTTCACCCTGATCACCACGCTGTCCGCGGTGCTCTTCATGTTCGTGTGGTCGCTGATCCTGTTTGCCTATATCGCTTACCGGCGCAAGCGCCCGCATCTGCATGAGGCGTCCATTTACAAGATGCCCGGCGGCGTGGCGATGTGCTACGCCTGCCTGGTGTTCTTCGTGTTCGTGCTGGTGCTGCTGAGCCTGCAGCCGGATACCCGCGAAGCGCTGATCGCCAGCCCGGTGTGGTTCGTGCTGCTGGGCATCGGCTACCTGTGGAAGGGACGCCGCGCGCGCCGGGCTGCGGTTCTGCCCGCCGAGTGATCCTTCGGTCGAACTGATGGGCGGCGCTGTGGCTGTGCGCTGCGTTCGCCGCGGGTGGCACGGGCTCTACCAGCCGTGGCCCGGGCCGAAGCACGCCACCATCTGTCGCGGGGCGTTGCCGACGGTGTTCCGCTGAAGTGAGGGCGCCATTCCTGTAGGAGCGCACCCTGTGCGCGATGCTCTGATGTCGATTGCCGCGAAAAGCATCGCGCACCGCTTTGTAGGGCGGGCACGGCCCGCCGTGCTTTTCAGCGATGTGCATGATCAAGAGCGGCGGACCGTGCCCGCCCTACGAAGCTTTCTCTTCCACGAGCAGGGCGCGGCGCGCGGCCTGCCATTGTTCGCGGGTGACGATGGGGATGGTTCATGGCGATCTCCTTCGGGTTCGCTCAGTCGCGGTCGGGTGCGCCGAGCGGGAAGTACGAACGGTATGGCCGTGCTTCGTCGACGGCGCGCGCGAACGAGGGGCGCGCGAGCAGGCGTTGCCGGTAGGCCGTGACGTTGGCGTGTGATGCCGGGATCCGATGGGCCCAGTCGGCGTAGAACAGCGCCGGTGCGGCGGCGCAGTCGGCGAGGCTGAACGCGTCGCCGGCAGCCCAGTGACGCCCGGCCATCTGCCGGTCGAGCCAGGCGTAGGCGGTGTCCAGCATCGTGCGCGCCTCGGTTACGCCGAAGCTGTCGCGGTCGGCCTCGGCGCGCAGGCGGTCGAGCACGATCTTCTGCAGCGGCGTCTGCACGTAGTTATCGCAGAAGCGGTCCAGCAGGCGCGCCTCGAGCGCGGCGCCGGGATCGGCGGGAATCAGCCGCACCGGGCCGGGGTGATGCAGTCCCAGGTACTCGATGATGATGCTCGACTCCATCACCGTGCGCTCGCCGTCGCGCAGCACAGGCATGCGCCGGATCGGCCACAGCGCGGTGAACTCGGCGTCGGTGGCGTCGTCGTCCGGCGTGAGCAGGCGCCACTCGAACGGGATGCCGTTTTCGTACAACGCGACCAGCACCTTCTGGCAGTAGGAGGAGAACGGGTGGGCGTAGAGCTTGAGGGACATCGCGGATCGCCTTTGCGGTGAGTCTGTACTTGCGACGAATGGGCGGCCACGGAATCGACACCCGCCGCGACCGAGGACAATCCGCCGCAGGCGCACTTGACCGGGGTCAAGGCGACGCCGACCGGCACTGCCGAACATCGGTTCCAGCGACACCATGGCGGTGCCCATGAAACGAGGAAACCCGATGGAATTTCATATCGCCCTGACCGGCGCATCCCCCGATCCCGGCGTCGTGCAGGATGCCTTGTTCGATGTCGACCCCACCGCGGTGGTCGATCTCGACATGAGCGGCCTGGTGCTGCGGGTATCCGCCTCGGCGACGGCGGCGGACCTGGTCGAGGTATTGCGACATGTCGGCTGGCCGGTGGCGCCGGAGCAGGTGGTGCAGCTGCCGTCGATCTGCTGCGGCGGTTGCGGCGGATAGCACGTGATCCGTTGCCCGGAGCAGTGACCCGTTTCTTGATCGAGGTCAGCGCCGTTGACGGTGCTTGCCCGTAGCTTGCTGCGGTCATCCTTTGGGAGTGCGGCGCATGTCGTTCGATATCGTGATCATCGGGGCCGGTCCGGCCGGGTTGTGTTTTGCGCGGTCGCTGGCCGGCACTGGCTTGCGCATCGTGCTGGTGGAGCGTCAGGACGAAGCGGCGCTGATGGAACCCGCGGATGACGGGCGCGAGATCGCGATCACCCATCACTCGCAGCGGCTGATGCGCGAGCTGGGCCTGTGGGCGCGGCTGCGCGAGGAGGAGATCGGTACCCTGCGCGACGCGATGGTGCTCGACGGCGACAACCGCGACGGCCTGATGTTCCGCCACGACGAGGCGGGCAAACCGCAGCTGGGCTGGCTGCTGTCGAACCATGCGATCCGCCGCGTTGCCTATGCCGAAGTGATGACCCTGCCCGAGGTCGAGCGCATCACCGGCGTGCGGGTCAACTCGATACGCACCGGCGCCGATGGCGCCGAAGTCGGCCTGGACAACGGCGACACGCTGCGCGCGCAACTGGTGGTGGCGGCGGACAGCCGTTTCTCCGAGACGCGCCGCGCCATGGGCATCGGCGCCGGCATGCACGACTTCGGCAAGACCATGCTGGTGCTGCGCATGCAGCACGACGTGCCGCACGAGCAGGTGGCGTGGGAGTGGTTCGGCGTCGGCCAGACCCTGGCGCTGCTGCCGCTGCACGACCCGCATACGTCCTCGGTGGTGCTGACCCTGCGTCCGCAGGCGATGCAGGCCTTGCTGGCGCTGGACGATGCGGCGCTGGAGGCGGCGCTGGCCGAACGTTTCCAGGGGCGGCTGGGCACGATGCGGGTGGCCGGCCCGCGCTGCGCCTATCCGCTGGTGGGCGTGTACGCGAAACGTTTCGTGGCCGAGCGCTTCGCGCTGATCGGCGATGCGGCGGTGGGCATGCATCCGGTGACCGCGCACGGCTTCAATTTCGGTTTGCTCGGGCAGGCCACGCTGGCGCGCAAGTTGCGCGCGGCGGTGGAAGCGGGGCGGCCGATCTGGAACCCGGTGCTGCTGCAACGCTACGAACGCCAGCACCGCCTGGCCACGCGGCCGCTGTACCTGGCCACGCAGATGCTGGCCGGCCTGTACACCGACGACCGCCGTCCGGCGCGGGTGTTGCGCAAACTTGCCTTGGGCGCCGGTGCGCGGCTGGGGCCGTTCAAGCGGCTGGTGATGTCTGGCCTCACCGCCGACGGCGGCGTTCCGGCACGGCTTCGGTTGCTGCGGCGGCAGCGGCCGGCCTGACGCTCAGCTCCGCTCGTTGCCCTGCACGACCAGGGTGGCGCTCATGCCGGCGGCGAGCACGGCGCCGCGCGGGATCGATGACTCGTCGATGCGCACGCGCACCGGCACGCGCTGGGCCAGGCGGATCCAGTTGAAGGTGGGCTCGACCTGGGCGAGCAGGTTGTCGCTGGTGGGACTGGCGGCATCGGCAATGCCGGTGGCGATGCTGTCGACGTGGCCGCGCAGGCGCACGCCGCCGGCCATCAGGCGGATGTCGACCGGATCGCCGACGTGCACCTTCGGCAACTTGGTTTCCTCGAAGTAGCCGTAGATCCAGATGTCGTCATGCTCGACCAGGGCCATGCGCGGTTTGCCCGCGTCGGCGAAGTCGCCGGCGCGCACGTCGAGGTTGGTGATGGTGCCGTCGCTGGGCGCGCGCACTTCGGTGCGGGCCAGGTCGAGCTGTGCACGCTCCAGTGCGATGCGGGCCTGGCGCACGGCGACGACGGCGCGCCGCTGGCTGGCACTGGCCGCGCTG
>DATCUT010000093.1:0-17430 GCA_036561785.1 Rhodanobacter sp. | reverse complement strand
GGCAGGCGCGCTACTGGCGCGAGTGACGGGTCAGGCGGGGAATGCCACGCATGCCGCAGTACAGCGGGACGAGACTGCTATCATGCGCGCTTCCTGTCAGGTCGTGCGCTGGGGTCGAAAAGTGCTGGAAATTCTGTTGGCTGGCGGCTGGGCGCTGGCACCCATCCTGATCTGTTCGGCGGTGGCCCTGGCGATCGTGCTGGAGCGGTGCTGGACCTTGCGCCGCAAATCGGTGCTGCCACCGGGCCTGGGCGACGAAGTGCGCCAGTGGGCGCGTTCCGGCCAGCTCGACCCGAAACATATCGAGACGCTGGCCAGCGGTTCGCCGCTGGGCGAGCTGCTGGCCGCCGCGCTGGCCGTGCGCCGGCAGCCGCGCGAGCTGATCAAGGAGCGCATCGAGGACACCGGTCGCCACGTGATCCACCGGATGGAGCGCTACCTCAACACGCTGGGCACGATCGCGCTGATCGGCCCGCTGCTGGGTCTGTTCGGCACCGTGATCGGCCTGATCCGCATGTTCATGGAAGTGATGGCCGGCGGCATCGGCGACCCGGCCAGGATGGCGGGCGGTATCGGCGAGGCGCTGATCTGCACCGCGGCGGGCCTGACCGTGGCGATCCCGGCGTATGTGCTGCACCGCTACTTCCGTTCGCGCGTGGCCGGCTATTGCGTGGAGATGGAAAAGCAGGCAACCGCCTTGCTCGACGACCTGACCCTGACTTCTGCCGCGGCGGCACCCGTACGGCCGCGGCGCGCGCCGGTACCGACCGCGCCGAGCGCGGGCTGAGCGCGCGCCGATGCGTATCGGCAACGATCGCCGCGGCGACGACTTCGAGATCAACGTGATCCCGTTGATCGACGTGCTGCTGACCCTGCTGATGTTCTTCGTGCTGACCAGCACGTTCATCCAGCACTCGCGCCTGCAGGTGACCCTGCCGCAGGCGAGCACGCAGGATCGCGACATGAACGCCCCGGCGCTGACCATCATGATCGACCACGACGGCCGTTTCTACGTCGGCAGCGACGAGGTGATGGGCGAGGGCATCGAGGCGCTGAAGCAGACCATCGCGCGCAATGCGGGCGACGACCGCGAGCGCCCGGTGACGATCCGCGCCGACGCGATGACGCCAAACCAGAATGTGGTCACCGCGATGGACGCGCTGGGCCAGCTCGGCTTCACCCGGCTGTCGATCGCCACCACGCCGAGCAAGCCAGGTAGCCAGCAGTGAGCGGCCAGAAAAGCGGCGTGTGGGATGCCGAAAGCTGGCGCATCTACCGACGCCTGCTTGGCTACACCCGCCGTTACTGGATGATCGGACTCGTCACCCTGGTCGGCATGGCGGTGGACGGCGGGGGTCTGGTGGTATTCACCAAACTGCTGCAGCCGCTGATCGATCAGCTGTTCGCGCACAAGGATCCCTACCTGATCTTCTGGATGCCGATCTGGATCATCGCCATCTTTGCGGTGCGTGGCGTGGGCACCTTCGTCAGCAGCTACGGCATCGCCTACATCGGACGCAACGTGGTGCAGGTGATGCAGCATGACGTGTTCGCTGCCTACTTGCGGCTGCCGGCGGCGTTTTTCGGCGCCGAAGCCTCCGGTCACCAGGTCTCCCGCATCACCTACACCAGCGAGCAGGTGGCCTCGGCATCCACCGATGCAGTGAAGATCGTGGTGACCGAAGGCGTCACCGTCATCGGCTGCCTGTACGTGATGCTGTACTACAGCGCCTACCTGACGATGGCGTTGTTGATCATGGTGCCGGCGATTGCGTTGATCGCCACCGTCGTCAGCCGCCGTTATCGCCAGATCAGCCGGCGCATCCAGGGAATGATGGGTTCGGTTACCGGCACGGTGGAGGAGTCGGTCGGGGCACATCGCGAGGTACGCATTTACGGTGGCCAGCCGCATGAGGCAACGCGGTTCAACGAGGTCACCCAGCGCGCGAAGCGGCTCAACCTGAAGATTGCGGCCACCAACGCCATGTCGAGTACCGCGATCCAGACCGTGGCGGCATGTGCGCTGGCGGCGCTGGTCTACCTGGGTACGCGGCCATCGGTGATCGATGGCATTTCGCCGGGCGTGTTTGTCGCCGTGCTGACCGCGATGGGCACCATGATGCCGTCGCTGAAACGGCTGACCACGGTGCAGGCGAACATTCAGCGCGGCCTGTCCGCCGCCACGGACCTGTTCGAGATCATCGACATGCCGCCGGAGACCGATGCGGGTCGCCGGGACATCGTGCGGACGCGCGGCGACATCCGTTTCGAAGATGTCCGCATGGCTTATCCGCGCGGCGAGTTCGAGGCCTTGCGCGGCGTGGACCTGCATTGCGCGCCCGGCACGGTGACCGCCCTGGTCGGCCGTTCCGGCAGCGGCAAGAGCAGCCTGGCCAGCCTGCTGCCGCGCTTCTATGCGCCCAGCGCGGGACGCATCGTGCTGGACGGCGAGAATTACGAAGACTACACGCTGGCTTCGCTGCGCCGGCAGATCGCCTGGGTCGGGCAGAGCGTGGTGCTGTTCGACGACACCGTGGCCAACAATATCGCCTACGGCGAACTGGCCGGGGCCAGCGAGGCGGACATCGTTGCCGCCGCCGAGGCGGCGAATGCGATGGAGTTCATCGCGCGCATGCCGCAGGGCATCCACACGCCGATCGGGCAGAGCGGCAACACGCTTTCCGGCGGCCAGCGCCAGCGCATCGCGATCGCCCGCGCGATCCTGAAGAACGCGCCGATCCTGGTACTGGACGAGGCGACCAGCGCGCTCGATACCGAATCGGAGCAACTGATCCAGCAGGCCCTGCAGCGCCTGATGCGCGACCGCACCACCTTGGTGATCGCGCATCGCCTGTCCACCGTCGAAGGCGCCGAGCAGATCGCGGTGATGGACCAGGGCCGCATCATCGAGCGCGGCACGCACGCCGAACTGATCGCGCTGGGCGGGCAGTACGCCGCGTTGCACCGGATGCAGTTCCACGACCACGCCGTCGGTCCCGGCAGCGACTGAGGATCGACCATGGCGCTGATCGACACGCTCGAATCAGCCTGGTACGGCAGCGGCCGGGCACCATGGTGGACGTGGCCGCTGGCGGCGTTGTACGGCGGTGTGATCCGGCTGCGCCGCGGTCTTTTCCGGATCGGCGGCCTGCGCAGCGTGCGCCTGCCGGCGCCGGTCGTGGTGATCGGCAATATCAGCGTCGGCGGTACCGGCAAGACGCCGTTGACGATCGCCGTGGCCGCCGCCTTGCGTGCACGCGGTTACCGGCCCGGCGTGGTTAGCCGCGGCTACGGCGGCAGCCAGCGCGAGCCGACGTTGCTGGGCGACGCGCCGGATCCGATACAGGTCGGCGACGAACCCTGCCTGATCCACGCCAGCGGCGTGCCGGTGGCGGTGGGGCGTGATCGTCCGGCGGCGGCGCAACTGCTGCTGGGCGCCGGCTGCGACGTGTTGATCGCCGACGACGGCCTGCAGCACTACCGCCTGGCACGCGACGTGGAAATCTGCGTGATCGACGGCGTGCGCCGCTTCGGCAACCGCCGGCTGCTGCCGGCCGGGCCATTGCGCGAACCGTTGAGCCGGCTGCAGCGCGTCGACCTGCGCGTCTGCAACGGCGGCGTGGCCGAGGCGGGCGAATATCCGATGCAGCTGCACGGTGGCGACGTGGTCGCGCTGGACGATGGCCGCGTGCAAGCGCTGGCCAGCTTCGGCGGCCAGCGCGTCCACGCGGTGGCGGCGATCGGCAACCCGCAGCGCTTCTTCGACAGCCTGCGTGCTGCAGGCATCGAACCGATCGAGCATGCCTTTGCCGATCACCACGAATTCGCGGCGACGGATCTGGATTTCGCCGATGGCTTGCCGGTGCTGATGACCGACAAGGATGCGGTCAAATGCCGGCGTTTTGCCCGGCCGCAGTGGTGGCGGGTGCCGGTGCAGGCGGATCTGCCGCAGGCATTTTACGAAGCGCTGGACGAGCGTCTGGAAGGCTTGCGCCGCGAGACGAGTTCGCCAGCCACGTAGACCCTGCGGGCCAGGCTGCCACCGATCCAGTAGCACAGTTCGGCCGGCCGACGCACGTTCCACACCACCAGATCGGCGCGCTGGCCGATCGCCAGCGTGCCGCGATCGTCGAGGCCAAGTGCGCGCGCGGCATTCACGGTGACTCCGCGCAGCGCCTCCTCCGGCGTCAGCCGGAACAAGGTGCAGGCCATGCCGGCGGCCAGCCGCAGCGACAGCAGCGGCGAGGTGCCGGGGTTGCAGTCGGTGGCGATGGCGATCGGCACGTGGTGTTCGCGCAGCGCCGCGACCGGCGGCAGCTTCGTCTCGCGCAGCGCGTAGAACGCACCGGGCAGCAGCACCGCCACAGTGCCGGCGGCGGCCATCGCGGCGACGCCGGACTCGCCGAGGTGTTCCAGGTGATCGGCGGAAAGGCCGCCGTACTCGGCGACCAGCGCGGCGCCGCCGAGATCGGACAGCTGCTCGGCGTGCAGCTTCACCGGCAGGCCGAGCTGCTTCGCACGCTCGAACACGCGGCGGGTTTCATCGCGGCTGAAGCCGATGCCTTCGCAGAACGCATCGACCGCATCGACCAGGCCTTCGGCGGCGAGCGCGGGCAGCATGTCGTCGCAGACCAGCGCCACGTAATCGTTGCGCCGATCCCGGTATTCCGGCGGCAGCGCATGCAGGCCGAGGAAGCTGGTGCGCACGCTGATGCCCAGTTCGCGGCCGAGCCGTCGCGCCACCCGCAGCATGCGACGTTCGCTGTCGAGATCCAGCCCGTAGCCGGATTTGATTTCCAGCGTGGTCACGCCGTCGGCCAGCAACGCCTGGGCGCGCGGCAGCGATTGCGCGAACAACTGCTCCTCGCTGGCGGCGCGGGTGGCGTTGACGCTGGAGGCGATGCCGCCGCCGGCGCGGGCGATCTCCTCGTAGCTGGCGCCGTTGAGGCGCAGCTCGAATTCGTGGGCGCGGTCGCCGCCGAACACCAGGTGGGTGTGGCAGTCGACCAGCCCCGGCGTGACCAGCGCGCCGTCCAGCGATTCCACCGTGGCGGCGAGAGAGGCCGGGGCATCCGGCAGCTCATCCTGCCGGCCGACCCAGGCGATGCGGCCGTGATGCAGCGCGATCGCGCCGCGCGCGATCAGGCCATAAGGCTCGTCACCGGCAAACGTGGCGAGGGTGGCGTTCAGCAGCAGATGGTCCCAGCGGGGTTCGGTCATTGCTGTCACTCCGTCATGGCTGGCTGGGGCGCGGCGGGTCCGCAGGTGCAGCGGGCTCCGTGCAGGCAGTGGTTTCGCTGGCAGTGGGCAGCGGTTGCGTGGACGTCTGGTCGGTATGCGCAGTCTGTGGCTGATCGAAGTCGCGCACCATGCGCTCGGCGAAATCGCGATACACCGGGGTGGGGCAGAACAGCGACGCCGCTGCGCGGGCAAGCAGGCAGGCGGCCATGATCGGGATCACCATGTCCTGGTTGTCGGTCAGTTCCATCGCGATCACTGCCGAGGTCAGCGGCGAGCCGGTGACGCCGGCCAAGTATGCGCTCATGCCCAGCAGCACCACCGCATCGGCAGGCGCACCCGGCAGGAAGTGCGCGATGTTCTGGCCCAGGCCGGCACCGACCGCCAGCGCCGGCGAGAAGATGCCACCCGGGATGCCGGCCCAGTACGAGAGCACGTTGGCCAGCAGCTTGGCGATGCCGAAACTCTGGTCGGGCATGCTGGCCGCGCCCTGCACGATCGCGCGGGCCTGGTCGTAGCCGGTACCGTAGATGCTGTTGTGCGTGCATGCGCCGAGCAGGGCCAGCGCCAAGCCGCAGCCCGCGGCGAACCATACCGGCCAGCGCGCGCGCAGGCGGCCGATCTGCGCCAGCGGGCCGCGTCGGCTGAGCAGGATCAGCCGCGCGAACAGGCCGCCCAGCAGACCGCAGATGACGCCGGTCAGCAGCACGGCGAGCCAGGCATGGCCGAGCGGCAGGCTGGCCTCGACTTCGCCGAAGTACGAGTAGTTGCCCATGATGCCCAGCGAGACCACGCCGCCGATGATCACCGCGGTCAGCAGCAGGCCGCTGAAGCGGTGCTCGAAGGTGCCGGCCAATTCCTCGATCGCGAACACGACGCCGGCCAGCGGCGTGTTGAACGCCGCCGCAATGCCGGCCGCGCCGCCAGCCAGGATGAAGCGCGAGGCGGCCTTGGCGTCGCTGAAGCCGAAACGCCGGCCGATGGAATAGAACAAGGCGGCGCCGACGTGTACGGTCGGACCTTCGCGCCCGATCGAGGCGCCCACCGCCAGCGAGATCAGGGTCAGCAGCATCTTGCCGGCGGCAATCGGCAACGACAGCATGCGCGCGCGAAAGCCCTCGTCCTCGACATGCAGGGTGCCGATCACCTGCGGGATGCCGCTGCCGCGCGTTGCGCGCAGGCGCCCTTCGGTGACCCAGGCGAGCAGGCCGAACACGATCGGGGTGAGGATCAGCGGAATCCAGCTGCCGTGGCCGAGAATGCTCAGGAACAGCCGGTACGCCCACACGCTGGCCTTCGCGAACAGGATCGCCGCCAGCGCCACCAGCACCGCGCCGGACCACAGCACCAGCCGGCGCTTCCAGTGATGCGGTGCGAAGAACTCATGGCCGAGCAACGCCTGCAGGCGCGGGTTCGTCGACTTCGACGCGGGTTCGGGGGACTCGGACATGGCGCGATTATCGCAGAGTCATCGACGCCAACAGGGCCCATTCACGAGTTGCGCTCAGGTGACGCGCACCTTCCTGCGGCCATCCCGCGTTTCTCGCCACGGCGGCCTGCCATGCCTCAAGCGCAAGTGCGCCTGCATCTGATGGCAACCGCGGCGGTTTTGCTCCCGCTGCACCTGAGCTTCCGCCGGCATGGCTCGCCGCCCCCGAAAGTGTCGGATAACATCGGCAGCCTGCATCGGTGTCCGCGAGCGCTGCAGCGCAAGCACACGATGCCAGGCGATTTCGGAGCCGGCGATGCCATCCATTCGGTACGCAAGACCTTCTGATGCGAAAAGGCTGGCCGCGTTGGCCGAGGAAACTTTCCGCGACACCTTCGAGAGCGTGAATGCCGTTGAGGACATGAATCTTCATTGCCGGACCAGTTACGGCGAAGACATTCAACTGGCAGAGATCTCAAACGCCGGCATGGTCACCATGGTCTGCGAGGAGGGCGGAAACCTGACGGCGTTTGCGCAGCTTCGCTGGTCCGAGGCGCCAAGTTGCGTCTCCGCGAAAAGCCCGGGGGAGATTCAAAGGCTTTACGTGGCGAAGTCCTGGCACGGAAAGGGTGTTGCACACGACTTGATGGCAACCTGCATCAGGGAAATGGAAAATCGGGAATCCGATGTGGTCTGGCTTGGCGTATGGGAACGAAATCCGAGAGCCATGGCCTTCTATAAAAAATTCGGGTTTGGGGAGGTTGGCGACCATATCTTCCCTTTGGGCACCGATCCTCAGCGTGACGTCATCATGACTCGCCCCGTTTCCAGCCGGCTCCAGGGTGCCTGACCACTCCCTCGGGGCAACTCGAAATAACCAGACTCCGAGCCCGTCAACCCCAGCAAGGCGCTTTTCAATAGCGAAGCTGGTCAAGCTGGGATCCAGTGACTCTGAACCATTGATGCGCAAAGACACTGGATTCCAGCTTTCGCTGGAATGACGTTGCACTCTTCATGGTTATATTCGTCAGCGCGGCCGCCAGCGCGTCTCGTACAGGTCGAAGCGGCGGTCCTTGAGGTTCTGCACCGCGCCGGCGTTGCGCGCGCGGGCCAGGCTTTCCAGGCGCAGGTCGGCGAACAGCACGGTCTCGATGTTCGGGGTCGAATCGGCGGCGACACCGTCGCGGGCGAAGCCGAAGTCGCTCGGGGTGAGGATGCAGCTCTGGCCGTACTGGATGTCGAAGTTGTTGACGCCGGGCAGGTTGCCGACGTTGCCCGACAGCACCACGTAGCACTGGTTCTCGATCGCCCGCGCCTGCGCGCAGTAGCGCACGCGCAGGTAGCCTTCGCGCACGTCGGTGCAGAACGGCACGAACAGGATCAGCGCGCCCTGATCGACCAGATGCCGCGCCACTTCGGGAAACTCTGCGTCGTAGCAGATCATCACGCCGATCGGGCCACAGTCGGTCAACACGGTTGCCGCGCTGTCGCCGCCGCTGATGTTCCACACGTTGCGCTCGCTCGGCGTCGGGTGCAGCTTCTCGCGCTCGTGAATCGAGCCGTCGCGCAGGCACACGTAGCAGACGTTGTGGATGTCGCCATTGGCCTGCTCGGTGGGATGCGTGCCGCCGATGATGTTGATGTTGTAGTGCACGGCCAGCCGGCTGAAGAGTTCCTTCACCTGCGGCGTGTAGTGACTGAGCTTGCGGATCGACTCCACCGGCGACAGCTCGGTGTTCTCGATCGACAGCAGTTGCAGCGTCATCAGTTCGGGGAAGGTGACGAAATCGGCGCTGTAGTCGGCGGCGATGTCGGTGAAGTATTCGACCTGGGTGGCGAATTCCCCGAACGAGGTGATCCGGCGCTGCTGGTATTGCACCGAGGCCACCCGCACCGAATCGGGCAGCAGCCGGGCCGAGGTGATCGGCGGGATGTCCGGCTGGTCGAGCAGTTGCGGGTTGCGCCAGACCAGGTGCACGGCGTAGCCCAGCGACTCATGGTCGGATGGCACATAGGCGCGCAGGATGCCGACCACCTCGAAATCGTTCGACAGCTGGAAGCTCAGCGTGAGGTCGCGCCGCTTGCCTTCCACCACCGCCTGCACGTAGGCCTCGGGGCTGCCGTAGCGCGCGAGGTTCTTCGCCAGGCCGGGCATGCGTCCACCGAACACGATGCCGCGCAGCTTCAGATCCATGCACAGCCGCTTGCGCGCCTGGTACAGCCGCTGGCCGATGCGCATGCCGCGGTAGTCCGGGTGCACCACCACTTCCATACCGTAAAGCCAGTTGCCGTCTGGCTTGTGCCGCGAACCCATGCCGCCGCCGGTGATCTGCATCCAGGTATGCGGTGCCAGCGCGGTGGCCTCGTCGATGCGGAACGTGGCGCAATAGCCGACGATCACGCCTTCAAACTCGACCACGAACTGGCCTTCGGGGAAGTGCGTCTGCTGCGAACGCAGCATCTCCATCGAGTGGCCCCATTCGTCCGAGTAGATCCGGGCGGTGAGGTCGGCAAGCTGGGGCACGTCGCCCAGTACCGCTTGCCGCAACAACAGCTTCGGGGTGTTTTCGAGGGTTTTCTTGGCCATTTCGCCATTATGCCTAGCGCGAAACACGCCAGGGTGAAGGTGCTTTCATCCACCCGCTACACTGCGCGGCATCGTCCACGGGAGTCGCCTGCATGAGCATCCACGCCGCCGTTCGGCAATTTCGGGCAGGCCAGCTATGGCGCGCCGATGGTTGGCATGCCGACGCGGCCCTTGCCGTGGGCGCCGACGGCCGCTTGCGCGAACCGGCCGATCACGACAGCGAAATGATCGGCGGCTGGGTGCTGCCGGGCATGCCGAACCTGCATTCGCATGCATTCCAGCGCGCGATGGCCGGCCTGGCCGAGCGTCGCGGTAGGGCAGATGACAGTTTCTGGAGCTGGCGCGAGACGATGTATGCATTCGCCGCCACGATCGGCCCGGACGAGCTGCAGGCGATCGCCGCCCAGCTCTACGTCGAGATGCTCAAGGCCGGCTACACGCATGTCTGCGAATTCCACTACCTGCACCATCAGCCGGACGGTACGCCGTACGCGCAGCCGGAAGCGATGTCGCTGGCGCTCGTCGAGGCCGCGCGCGAAGCCGGCATCGGCCTGACCCTGCTGCCGGTGCTGTACATCAGCGGCGGCTTCGATGGCCGTGCGCTCAGCGCGCGGCAACGTCGTTTCGGCCATGCCGTCGACGCCTACCTGCGCCTGCTGGAAACGCTGCGCCGGCAGGAGAGCGACGACGTGTGCGTCGGCATCGCCCTGCATTCGCTGCGCGCGGTGCCGGAGCAGGCATTGCGCGAAGTGCTGGGCAGCCAACTTGCGGGCACCGGCCCGATCCACATCCACATCGCCGAACAGATCGGCGAAGTGCAGGACTGCCTGGCCACCCGCGGCGCGCGACCGGTGGAGTGGCTGTTCGACCACGCCGGCGTCGATGCCCGCTGGTGCCTGGTGCATGCGACCCATCTGACCGAGGCGGAAACCCTGCAGCTGGCGCGCAGCGGCGCCGTGGCCGGGCTGTGTCCCACCACCGAGGCGAATCTCGGTGATGGCCTGTTTCCGCTGGCCGCGTACCAGGACGCCGGCGGCACGCTCGGCATTGGCTCGGACTCGCACATCTCGATCTCGCCGGTGGAGGAACTGCGCTGGCTGGAATACGGCCAGCGCCTGGCGACCCGCCACCGCAACATCGCCGCACGGCATGAGGGCGACAGCGTGGGCGAGACGCTGTGGCGCGCTGCCTTGCGCGGCGGTGCCCAGGCTTCGGGGCAGCCGATCGGGGAGCTGCGCGATGGCGCGCGGGCCGACCTGGTCGTGCTGGACGACTCCTCCCCGCTGCTCGCCGCACGCGATGCGCGTTCGGTGCTGGACAGCTTCCTGTTCGCCGGCAACACGCCGCTGGTGCGCGACGTGATGGTTGGCGGCAGCTGGCAGGTGCGCGGCTTCCACCATCGCGACGAGGAACGCATCGCGGCGCGCTATCGCGGCGTGGTGGCACGGTTGGCCGGTGGCTGATCCGCTCCCCGGAATCGGGCCTATGTCCGGACGCACACGATTAGGCTAGATTGCGCTGGCAGTACGCGCCGTCGCTTTCGACGGTATTTCTCGATCCCTGCCAGGAGAGTTCACATGCAAGGTTCCACCGATCTGGGCAAGCTGGTGCTTCGCGTTGTGCTGGGTGTGTTGATCCTGTTCCACGGCGTATCCAAGCTGGTCCACGGGCCGGGCTACATCATCGGCGTAGTGACTGGGGCCGGCCTGCCGTCGTTCCTGGCCTACGGGGTGTATGTGGGCGAGGTGGTGGCGCCGCTCCTGCTGCTGCTCGGTTACTGGACGCGGGTCGGTGCGCTGATCATCGTGATCAACATGCTGGTGGCGATCGGGCTGGTGCACCTGGGCCAGCTCGCCACGCTGGCCGACACCGGCGGCTGGGCGCTGGAACTGCAGGGCATGTTCTTCGGCACTGCACTGGCGATCATGCTGTTCGGCGCCGGCCGCTACAGCCTGGGCGGCAGCAACGGGCGCTGGAACTAACGCCGCTTTCCACCGGGCCCGCTTAACGCTGGTCACGCCAACCGAGCGGTTGGCGTGACCAGCAACGATGGCGGCCATCGCGCCATCGTCTGCTACGCAAGCGCGGCGCGATTTGCCACACTCGGCGCTTTGCCCGATGGCACCGCATGCGAACGAATGCCCTGGCCGCGGTGGGACTGGCGCTGATCTCGGCGCTGTTCTTCACGCTCACCTACGTGCTCAACCGCAGCCTAGTCGCAGGCGGCGGGCATTGGGCGTGGGCGGTGATCCTGCGTTACCTGCTTACCTTGCCGATGCTCGCCATGGTGCTGCCCTTGCAGGGCGGGCTGGGCGAGTTGCCGCGCGAACTGCGCCGGCATGCGCGGCCGTGGCTGCTGTGGAGCAGCGTGGGTTTCGTGCTGTTCGGCGTGCCGCTGACCTGGGCGGCCAGCAGCGGGCCGTCGTGGCTGGTCGCGGGCAGTTTCCAGACCACCGTGCTGGCCGGGCCGCTGCTGGCGCCGCTGATCTATCGCGACGAACGGCGCCGGCTGGCCTGGCGCACGCTGGCGCTCGGGGCGCTGATCGTGGCTGGCGTGTTCGCGCTGCAATGGGGCCATGCGCAGGGCCATCTGCATGCCGGCGACTGGCTCGCGATCGGCGCGGTGGCGCTGTCCGCGTTCGCCTATCCGCTGGGCAACCGCAAGCTGCTGCTGCACCTGGAACATGCTCAAGCGGAGCCGGGCGGCAGCCAGCTCAACGCGGTGCAGCGGGTGTTCGGCATGACGCTGTGCAGCTGGCCGCTGTGGCTGCTGTTCGCGGTAGTCGCGTGGTTCACGGTCGGTCCGCCGACGTGGCGCGAGGCACTGCTCGCCGGCGGCGTGGCGCTGTCCTCGGGCACCATCGCCACCATCCTGTTCTTCCGCGCCACCGATATGGTGCGCAGCGAACCGACCGCGCTGGCCGCGGTCGAGGCGATGCAGGCGGCGGAGCTGCTGTTTGCCACCGTGCTCGGCGTACTGTTCCTCGGCGAGGCGTGGCCGCACAGCTACGCCGCATTCGGCGCGCTGGCGATCATCGTCGGTATCGCGCTGTTCGGCTGGTTCAGCGGGCGTGGCGCGGCCGGGCATGACGAGGAAGTGCGCGCGCTGCGCGGGGACCGCAGCGCGTGAGACGGGAGACATGCCGGCAGCTTGTCGGTCAGGCCGGCATGTCGGTTGGGTTAGGCCATCTTGCCAAGAATGGCGTTCATCTCGTCACTGGAGAACGCGCGCATGGTCTGGGTCCGGGTGTTGCCCAGGCTGCCGATGCTCAGGATGAAAGCGGTTGCCGCCGCCTCGTCGGCCGCTTCGGAGACGATGACGATGTCGTATTTCCCCAGCGTCCAGAAGATTTCCTTGATCTTGACCCCGAACTTGCCGGCGGCTCCCTTGACGGCCTCGGCTCGCCTGGTGGTTTCCTTGATGCTGCGCATCCCCTGATCCGTGAGATGGGTAAGACCGATGTAAGTCGCCATGAGCAATCTCCTGCACCCGATGCATGGTCGTCGTGGGACCGGGATGCCCCTGCGCCAACGCCGGCCCCGTGGCGTTGGTCCGTGTTGGAGGTTCGGCTTGCGCAACGCGGCGGCTTCGACCGGGATGGGCGGACGGTATCGGATGCCGCGGTGAAGCCCCTGCCGTCGAGCGAAACACAGGCATTCAGGCGCGCGATCCTCTGCCGGTGCCTGTGTTTCTGGTGTGAAAAATCGGTCCGGGCGCGACGCGCGTTGGCCATCGTTCGGTCGGGCGGCTCTATCCTTGCCGGGTTGAAATACCCAGCAGCAGGCGGATGAGATGAAGCGTGACGTGGAGCCAAGTGCGGCAGAACCTTTCGCGGCGGGAGCGTCGACGCCATATATCCACCACGGCACGCCCGCGTTCCGGCACACCAACCTCGCCTTGTTCGCGGCCGGCTTCGCCACCTTCGGCTTGTTGTACTGCGTGCAGCCGCTGATGCCGGAGTTCAGCCGCGACTACGGCGTGAGCGAGGCGGGTGCGGCGCTGTCGTTGTCGCTGACCACCGGCGTGCTGGCGTTCGCGATGCTGTTTGCCGGAGCGCTGTCGGATGCGTGGGGGCGCAAGTCGGTGATGGTGGTGTCGCTGCTGTCGTCGGCCGTGCTGGTGCTGGTGACCGCCGTGATGCCGGACTGGACTGCGCTGCTGCTGGTACGCACGTTGCTGGGGCTGACCTTGAGCGGGTTGCCGGCGGTGGCGATGACGTACCTCGGCGAGGAAATGGATGTCGAGTCGATCGGCCTGGGCATGGGCCTCTATATCAGCGGCAGCGCGGTCGGCGGCATGGGCGGGCGACTGATCAGCGGCGTGCTGGCGGACTTTTTCGGCTGGCGCATCGGCGTGGCGGTGGTCGGCGTGATCGGCGTGCTGGCTGCGCTGGTCTTCTGGCGCGCACTGCCGCCGTCGCGGCATTTCGTGGCGCAGCCGCTGCGCTGGCGCACGCTGCTGGGGCGCTTCGCCGGCATGTTCCGCGACCGCGGCCTGCCGTGGCTGTTCGTCGAGGGCTTCCTGCTGCTCGGCGCGTTCGTCACCGTCTACAACTACCTCGGCTACCGGCTGCTGGCGCCGCCGTACAACCTGAGCCAGGCGGTAGTCGGGCTGATCTTTGCGATCTACCTGGTCGGCACGTTCAGCTCGGCATGGATGGGCCACCTGGCCGGCAGGCTCGGGCGGCGCAAGGTGCTGTGGACGGCGTTCGCGCTGATGCTGGTGGGTGTGGCGCTGACGATGACCGCGCCGTTGTTGCTGGTGATGCTGGGTATCGTGGCGGTGACGTTCGGCTTCTTCGGCGGCCACTCCATCGTCAGCAGCTGGGTCGGGCGGCGGGCCGGTGCGGCGAAGGCGCAGGCCGCCTCGGTCTACCTGTTCTGCTACTACATGGGCTCGAGCATCGCCGGCGCCAGCGGCGGGCTGTTCTACGCGTCGCACGGCTGGAACGGCGTGGCGCTGTTCGTCGGCGTGCTGGTGCTGGCCGGCCTGCTGATTGCGCTGCGGCTGTTCCGTCTGCCGCCGCTGGTCAACGTGGCGACGCCGCCCGCGCCGATGAGCCGGGGCGCGATGCCGTAGGCCACCGACCCCCTCTCCCCCGACGGTTTTATCGTCGGGGGAGAGGGCTGGGGAGAGGGGGCTTTTGATGTATGGGATATCCAGGGCAGAAGCTCCCCCTCACCCCAACCCTCTCCCCCGAGCTGTGCCCGGGGGAGAGGGAGCCGGGAGTTCAGCGCGACGCGGGTTTCAGCATGTCCTTCACCGCATCGTAGTCGCCGTCGTTCGCGGCGGCGGGGAGGCCGAGCAGGTGGGTCATCAGCGGGTAGACGTCCACGTTCGGGAACGCCGGCACCTTCGCGCCGACGCGGAACGCCGGGCCGTGCGCCACGAAGATCGCCTGCATCAGCGGCTCGGCGTTGTCGAAGCCGTGCTCGCCCAGGCTCAGCCGGCCCTTGCGCTTCGCCGCGTAGTCGCTGGTGGTGATGCGCCAGTGCACGTTCGCCAGGCACAGCAGTTGCGGCACGCGTGGATTCCGGCCATAGGCCAGCCGTGCCGGTACGCGGGTCTTGTCCCAGCACTGCATGTGCGGGTGCGGCTGCTCCAGGGTCTGCTCGACCTTCGCGAAATCCGCGCGTGCCTCGGCGCTGTCCGACTTCGGGTTGAAGCCGGCCAGGATGCCCATGCTCACCGGCTGCACGCGGTCGAGCGGGACCAGTTCGTCGATCATCACGCTGTTCGCCTCCGGTACGCCGGCCATGCCGTGGTCGGACAGCACGATCAGGTTGATCCGGTCGAACAGGCCACGCCGTTTCAGTCCCTCGACCAGCCGCGCCAGCGCCGTGTCGGTCTCGCGCAGCGCGTCGTTCACCTGTGCCGTGTCCGGGCCGTGCACGTGACCGGCGTGATCGACTTCGTCGAAGTACAGGGTGAGGAAGCCGGGCCGCTCGGCGTCCGGCAGATCAAGCCAGGCCAGCACCTGGTCCACTCGCTGGTCGGCCGTCACGCTGCCGTCGAACGGCTTCCAGTAATCCGGCCGATGGCCGTGGATATCCGCCTCCGAACCGGGCCAGAACATGGTGGCGGTGCGCAGGCCGTGCAGGTCGGCGGTCTCCCAGATCGGCGTGCCCTCGGCCCACCAGCGGCCGTCGCCGACCGCGTTGCGGCTGCTCAGCGAGAACTTGCCCAACTGCGGGTCGAACATCGTGTTGTTGACCACGCCGTGGTGGTCCGGGGTGAGGCCGGTGACGATCGTGTAATGGTTCGGGAACGTCAGCGACGGGAACGCCGGCTGCATCGACGCGGCTTGCACGCCGCCTTGCGCCAGCATGGCCAGAGTCGGGCTGAGCCCGCGCTGCATGTAGTCGTGGCGGTAGCCGTCGATCGAGATCAGCAACAGCGGCGTGGGTTTGCCGGCCAGTGCCACGGTGGCTGCCGGCGTGGCCGGGCGCTGCGTGGCGCAGCCGAAGCTGAATGCTGCCAGTGAACACAGCAGCAGGCGAAACAGGATTTTCATGCGGGGAACCTTACGATGTATTCAAGCCATCCCTGCATGATCGCGCACTGTCATGACCATTACACGTCCCGCCTGGCACTCCCCGCTGATACGCATGCTGTTGGCCGGCGTGCTGACGCTCGCTCCGCTGGGTGCCGCCTGTGCCTGGCAGCAGTCCGGCACGCAGCCGGTGATCCGGCCGGTGCCACCGAGCGTACGGTTCCAGCAGGACGCGCAACAGCAGCAGGTGCGCGACGAATTGCAGAAGAGCCAGCTGCAGCAGCAATTGCGTCAAAGCGTGTCGGACAACGCGAAGCGCCCGTCGGCGAATGACGCCCGCGCCCGCCGGCAACTCGACCAGGCCGACCAGGCGCAGCGCGACCGCGACCGTGCCCAGCAACAGGACCTGCTCGACCGCGAGCGCGCTGCCGCAGACTTGCCGCGGGTGGTACCGCAGGCGCTGCCTGCGCCGAAGCAGAACGGCGGCTGATCGCTCGCCCCGGTGGCGGGTGGTTTTTGTAGGAGCGCACCCTGTGCGCGAATGCCCTTCGTTACCGGGCATAAAAGCATTCGCGCACAGGGTGCGCTCCTACAGTTTCGTAGGGCGGGCAGTGCCCATCGCTTGCGCTCTGCCGTAATGCCTCGCGGGGGCAGGAGCCGGCGGGCAGTGCCCGCCCCACAGCAGCGGCAAGGGCCGTGCCTCAGCCGAACAAATCGCCGCGTGCGATGCGTTCTTCCAGGTTCAGCAGGTAGCGCTTCGTCGGCAGGCCGCCGCCGAAGCCGGTGAGGCTGCCGTTCGCGCCGATCACCCGGTGGCATGGCAGCACGATCGGCAGCGGGTTGCGTCCGTTTGCCGCGCCGACCGCGCGCACTGCCAGCGGCTTGTCGATGCGCCGGGCCAGTTCGCCGTAGCTGATCGTGACGCCGTACGGAATCCGCCCCAGCTCGTGCCATACCTCCAACTGGAACGGCGTGCCGACGGGATGCAGCGGCAGCTCGAAGTGCTGGCGCTCGCCGGCGAAGTACTCCTCCAGCTGCACGCGCGCGAACTCCACTGGCGCGGCGGCGCGGACCCAGCCCGGATGCGCCTGCTTCGGATGGCGTTCGCGCTCGAACCAGATCCCGCGCAGGCCGCGGCCGTCCGCGACCAGGCGCAGCGTGCCGACCGGGCTGTCCATCTCGTCGTAGTAAATGGTATCGGGCAGGTTCGTCATGCGATCGCCTCCGGTTTTTTCTGGCGTGCTGGCGCCGGCGCTTCCGATGCGCCGCGCCATAGATGGATGACGGCGTACGCGCGCCACGGACGCCACGCGTTCGCGCGTTCGTTCAGCGCTTTCGTGCCGAGCGGCGCGGCGTCCGGCGCCGCTTCACGGCGCAGGATCAGGTCCGCCGCCGGGAACGCGTCCGGGTCGCCCAGGGCGCGCATCGCGATGTAATGCGCCGTCCATGCGCCGATGCCGGGCAGCGCGATCCAGCGCGCCACGAACGTGTCCAGCGATTGCTCCGCGCTGAAATCCACGCGGCCGTCCAGCAGCGCCTGCGCCATGGTGCTGATCGTCGCGGCGCGCGTCGTGGTCAGGCCGGTCTCGCGCAGGTCCGCCTGCGCCAGCGCGGTCGGCGTCGGGAACAATCGCTCCAGTCCCGGCAGCGGTGGCGTGGCCAGCGGCTCGCCCCAGCGCTGC
>DATCUT010000092.1:0-6249 GCA_036561785.1 Rhodanobacter sp. | reverse complement strand
CGGCAGCGCTGCCGCACCGGCCGAGGCAGCCAGCGCCGGCGAATAAGCCGGTCGCCGCTGCAGCACATCGAGAGGCCCTTCCATCCGGAAGGGCCTTTTCGTTTCAGGCCGCGGGCCGGTGTCTTGCGGTACATTGCAGGGCGATCCCCCGCGGTGCCGGCCGGCCAAGCCGCCCGTGCACGACGCGACACCCCGCCACAGCCCACCGCCGGACATGATCGAGACCGACCAGCTCACCCGATGCTATGGCAACCTGACCGCAGTGGACGCGCTGAGCATTCGTGTCGAGCCCGGCCAGGTGCTCGGCCTGCTCGGGCCCAACGGCGCCGGCAAGTCCACTGCGATGCGCATGATCGCCGGGTTCCTGGTGCCCACCTCGGGCACCGCGCGGGTTTGTGGCCACGACGTCGTCCGCGAGCCGCTGAAGGCGAAGCGTGCGCTCGGCTACCTGCCCGAGGGCGCGCCCAGCTACGGCGAGATGACGGTACGCGAGTTCCTGCAGTTCATCGTGCGCATGCGCGGACTCAAGGCCGAGGCCGGCTACCGGCAGTTCGACGCGGTGGTGCAGCAACTGCAGCTGGAGGAAGTGCTGGGGCTGTGCATCGACACGTTGTCGAAGGGCCTGCGCCGGCGCGTCGGACTGGCCCAGGCGATCCTGCACGACCCGCCGGTGCTGATGCTGGACGAACCCACCGACGGCCTCGATCCGAACCAGAAACATGCGGTGCGCCAGCTGATCGACATGATGGCGCGCGACCGCACGATCCTGATCTCCACCCATCTGCTGGAAGAGGTGCACGCGCTGTGCAACCGGGTGGTGATCATCGCCCGCGGCAAGCTGCTGGCGGATGCCACGCCGGCCGAGCTGGAGGCGCGTTCGCGCTATCACGGCGCGGTGTCGTTCAGTGCGCCGGGCAGCGGCATGTCGCAGGAGATGCTGGGCCGCCTGCCGCAAGTGGCGGCGATCGAGGTCGATCCGCTGGACGGCCGCATCACGGTGTTCCCGAAGCCGGGCGCGCGGATCCTGGAGCCGGTCGAGACGCTGCTGCGCGAGCAGGGGCTGGAGGTATCGGAGATCCAGCTCGAGCGCGGCCGGCTGGACGAGGTGTTCCGCCAGATCACCACCGGTGGTGAAGGCGATTTTGCCGGAGGCCACGCATGAGCCCGGTCAACGCGGTGCTGCGGCGCGAACTGCGCAGCTATTTCGTGACGCCGGTGGCGTACGTGTTCCTGGTGATCTTCCTGGTGCTGGCCGGCATCCTCACGTTCTACGCGGGCGACTTCTACGAGCGCGGCCAGGCCGACCTGCAACCGTTCTTCATGATGCACCCGTGGCTGTACCTGATCCTGGTGCCGGCGATCACCATGCGCATGTGGGCGGAGGAAGCCAAGGGCGGCACGCTGGAGCTGCTGCTGACCCTGCCGCTGACGTTGTGGCAGGCGATGCTGGGGAAGTTCCTCGCGGCGTGGCTGTTCATCGGGCTGGCGCTGGTGCTGACGTTCCCGATCTGGATCACCGTCAACTACCTGGGCTCGCCGGACAACGGCGTGATCCTGGCCGGCTACCTGGGCAGCTGGTTGATGGCGGGCAGCTTCATCGCGATCGGCGCCTGCCTGTCCGCGCTGACCCGCAGCCAGGTGGTGGCGTTCATCCTCACCGCACTGGTGTGCGTGCTGCTGATCCTGGTCGGCCAGCCGCAGGTGCTGGATTTCTTCTCGGGCACCTTGCCGCGCAAGTTGATCAACGCGGTGGCGCACTTGTCCATGCTGCGGCACTTCGAGGCGATCGCGCGCGGCGTGCTGGATATCCGCGACCTGACGTACTTCCTGCTCAGCACGATCGGCTGGCTGGTCGCCGGTGTGCTGCTGCTCGACCTGAAACGGACGCGCTGACGCCATGTCCCGCTCGCGCCTGCATCGCCTGTTCACCACGCCGCTGCAACTGACCCGGCGCGGCGTGCTGTATGGCGCGCTGGTGCTGCTGGTGCTGCTGTTCGTGCCGCTGGTCGTGGCCAGCAGCCGCTGGCTGCATGCCGCGCGGGTCGACCTCACCACCGACAAGCTGTACACCCTGACGCCGGGCACGCTGCACATCGTCGATACGCTGCAGCGGCCGCTGCGGCTGACCCTGTACTTCTCCGAGCATGCCACCCGCGACCTGCCGCAGCTGCGCAGCTACGAACAGCGCGTGCGCGAGATGCTGCAGGAGATGGTGGCGCGCTCGCATGGCCATATCCGCCTGCAGATCATCGACCCGGTGCCGTATTCCGACGACGAGGCCAGCGCCGAAGGCAACGGCCTGACCGCGGCGAACGGCGGCAGCAACGGCGAGCGGGTGTTCTTCGGCCTGGCCGGCAGCGCCATGTCCGGCGGCCTCGAGAGCGAGGGCACGGACGACCGCGTGCCGGAAAAGACGCTGGCGATCGCGTTCTTCGACCCGGCCCGCGAGGCCTTCCTGGAATACGACATCGCCAAGCTGCTGTACGAGTTGAACCAGGCCAGCAAGCCGCCGATCGGGGTGATCAGCGCGCTGCCGGTCGAAGGCAACCCGATGCTCAGCGAGCAGCCGTGGACGGTGCTGCAGCAGCTCGGCCAGCTGTTCGACGTGAAGACGCTGGATGCGTCGGCGCTGCAGAAGGTCGACGACAGTATCAAGGTGCTGTTGCTGATCCATCCCAAGCGGTTGCCGCCCGACGCGCAGTACGCGATCGACCAGTACGTGCTGCGCGGCGGCCACCTGGCGGTGTTCGTCGATCCCGATGCGGAACTCGATGCCTCGCCGTACGGACCCGACAGCATCACCTTCCCCGATCACGGCTCGGACCTGCCACGGCTGTTCAAGGCCTGGGGGGTGAGTTACGACCCGCACAAGGTGGTGCTGGACCGCGCCCGTGCACTGCAGATCGAGCTGGCCGGCAGCAGCCTCAACCATCCGGCGATGCTCGACCTCGGCGCGCAGGAACTGAACCGCAACGACGTGGTCACCGCCAGCCTGCAACGCATCAACGTGTCCACCGCGGGCTACTTCGACCTGGCCGCAGACGCGCGCACGCGGCTGGTGCCGCTGCTGCAGAGCAGTGCCGAGGCCGAGGTGGTGCCGACCCAGCGGGTGCTGGATGCGAACAGCGACCCCACGGCGCTGCTGCAGGATTACAAGCCGGACAACGCGCACTACGTGCTGGCGGCGCGCCTGCGCGGCACGTTCGAGAGCGCGTTCCCCGAGCGGGCCGGCGTGGCGGGCCATCGGGCCAGATCGGCGCCGAATGCCGAGGTGATCCTGGTCGCCGACACCGACCTGCTCAGCGACCGGCTATGGGTGGAGCCGCAGACCATCCTCGGCCAGACCATGATGCGGATCTTCGCCAACAACGGGGATTTCGTCACCAACCTGGTGGACAACCTCAGCGGTTCCTCGGCACTGCTGTCGATCCGTGGCCGCTCCACCTCGCAGCGGCCGTTCACGCGGGTGCAGGCGCTGCGCAACGTGGCCGACCAGAAATTCCTGCAGAAGGAACGGGAACTGGAACAGGAGCTGGCCGACACCCGGCGCCGGCTGGACGAACTGCAGCCGGCCAAGGGTGGCCACGCCAGCACGGCCACCGCCGAGCAGCGGCGCGAGATCGAGCAGTTCCGCCAGCGCCAGCTGGCGATCAACAAGGAATTGCGCGACGTGCAGCACCAGCTCAATGCCGAGATCGACGCGCTCGGCCTGCGCCTGAAATTCATCAACATCGTGCTGGTGCCTGCGCTGGTGGTATTGCTCGGCCTGCTGTACGGCTGGCGGCGCACCCGCTACAGCCGCCGACGCCGCTGAAAGCGGCAATCTGTCGCAAGCCCGCGGCGCCGCTGCGGCTGACTCTGCCGACGCGCGGCATTATGCTGGGAAGTCGCCGGCCGTTGCCGGCGCAGACAGAAGTGCCGGTGCAGTGACCGCAACCTTGCTGAAATGGATCGTGCCGTGGGAGTTCTCGTGGGTCTTGCTCGCGTGCTTCGTGTCGGCCAGTGTGCTGTACCTGCGCGGCAGTCGCCGGCTGTCGGTCGGTTTCGGCCGCAAGCTGGCATTCTGGTGCGGCATGGCGATCATCTACCTGTCGCTGCACACGTACCTGGACTACTACGCCGAGCATGAGTTCTTCATGCATCGCATCCAGCAGTTGCTGCTGCACCACCTGGCGCCGCTGCTGATCGTCACCGCGTATCCAGCTACCGTGTTGCGCGCCGGCCTGCCGCTGGCCTGGCGGGTACGCCTGCTGCGGCCGCTGCAACGTTCATGGCCGTGGCGGCTGACCGCCGGGGTGCTGCTGAATCCCACCGTGGCGACGCTGCTGTTCATCGCCTTCATCCTGATCTGGCTGATCCCGTCCATGCAGACGCTGGCGATGCTGGACTGGCGCATCTACCGCTTCATGAACTGGAGCATGTTGATCAGCGGCTTCGCCTACTGGTCGCTGGTGCTGGACCACCGGCCGCATCCGCCGGGGCGGATGACCGCCGGGCTGCGTGTGCTGTCGCCGGCGATCACGATGACGCCGCAGATCATCGCCGGCGCGATCATCACGTTCTCCAAGACCGACCTGTATCCGATCTTCGAGATCTGCGGCCGCGCGTTCACCTTCAACGTGCTGACGGGGCAGCTGATCGGCGGCGTGATCATCTGGGTGCCGTCGGCGCTGGTGGAGTCGATCGGCGGCTTGATGGCGCTGCGCATGTGGCTGCGGCTGTCGCGCAACGGCCGCTTGCCGCGCAAGCCGCTGCATCGGCCCGCGGCCCGCCGCGCGGCCGCGGTCGATACGGCCGTGCCGGACTGAGAGTTTCGCCGCGGATCAGTGACCGTGCGGCATCGCGCCGTGGTCCATCGCCGGCATCGCGTGGTCGGCGTGTTCATCGCCGGCGTCCAGCGCATTCGCCGGGCGTGCGATGAAATCGGTGGCCAGCATGCTGCCGTCGCCGAACTGCAGCGTCAATGTGACGGTGTCGCCGGGTTTCACCGGCGCGTTCGGCTGCATCAGCATCAGGTGGTAGCCGGCGGGCGCCAGCTCGGCCTTGCCGTGCGCGGGCACGTTCAGCGCGTCGACCATCGTCATGCGGCTCATGCCGCCCGCACGCGAACTCTGGTGCAGCATCACCTCGGCGTACACCGTGCTGCCGGCGCCGCGCAGCGCGACCGGCTGCTCGCCATCGTTTTCCAGCGTGACATAGGCACCGGCCGGCAGCGTGCCGGGCAGCACGCGGATCCAGGCGTGGCTGGCGCGGATGTGGTCGGCGTCGGTGGCGTGGGCGCCGCCGGCCAGCAGCAGGCCGGACAGCAGCAACGACAGCGTGGATGACTTCATGGGGTGGCTCCGGTGTCGAGCAGCAGGTGCAGGTCATGTACCAGATCGTCCTGCGAGGCGGACGGCGTGGCCAGCACGCGGGCGCGGCCGTCGCGGTCGAACACGTAGATCGCCGAGCTGTGGCTGACTTCGTAGGCTCCGTCGGCGGAGCTGGGCTCGCGGGTGAAGGCGGAGCGATAGCGCTTGCTCAGCGCCTCGACGCTGCGCGCATCGCCGACCAGGCCCACGGCCCGCTTGTCGAATGCATTGACGTAGGCGTGCATGATCGCCGGCGTGTCGCGCGCAGGATCGACGCTGACGAACAGGATCCGCGCACCGTCGGCCAGCGGCCCCAGCCGCTGCATCACCACGTGCAATTGCGCCAGGGTCAGCGGGCAGACGTCGGGGCAATGGGTGTAGCCGAAGTACAGCAGCACCACCTTGCCGCGGTAGTCGGCGCCGGTGACGGCCTTGCCACTGTCGTCGGTGAGCTTGAAATCGAGGTCGGGCATGTGCCCGCTGATGTTGGTCAGCCGGAACGGCAGCGGTTCGCCGCGATGGCAGCCGCCCAGCAGCGCCACGGCGGCAAGCAGCAGGAACAGCAGGGCGGGGCGCAGCCAGTGGCGGGGCTTCATGCGAGAATCCTGGGTCTTCATCCGTTCAAGCATACGACACCGGCCGCGTTGCCGGGTCCGCCGACCAAGGGGATACGAACACGATGCGACAAATTGTCAGTACCCGCGTCGCCCTGCTTATCGGCATCGCCGGCGCCAGCGCGGTGCTGCTGGGCGCCTTCGGTGCGCATGCGCTGCGCGGCGTGCTCGATGCCCGTGGCGCCGAGTTGTGGCATACGGCGGTGAACTACCACGCATGGCATGCGCTGGCGCTGGCCGTGGCGGCCGGGTTGGGGCGCGGCCGCAGCGGACGCGTCGCGATG
>DATCUT010000091.1:0-4370 GCA_036561785.1 Rhodanobacter sp. | reverse complement strand
GCTGCACGAACGGCAACTCGAAGACGCGAATCTCCAGCTCGGGTTCATCCTCGCGGCTGCGTGCCAGCAAGGTAGCGATGCGGGGCTGCGCCAGGCTGTCGCAGATGGCGATGCGCAGATGGCCTTGGTAGCCCTGCGCCGCGGCCTTGGCGCTCTTGACTGCCTGCTCCACGGTAGCCTGCACGCGCCGGCATTCGCCGAGGAACACCTGGCCGGCCCAGGTCAGCCGCGTCAGGCGTGTGCTGCGGTCGAACAACTGTACACCGAGCTGGCTTTCCAGGTCGCGCATCGCACGCGACACAGGCGATTGCTCGATGCCCAGACGCTCGGCTGCACGGGCCAGATGCAGTTCTTCCGCAACTGCGACGAAGTAACGCAGCAATCTGAAATCCAAGGCCGCCTCCTGTCTGTCTTCTTCTGGTTCAGCCTATCGGACGCCAGCATCTCCTTCCGCATCCCGTCAGCACCTCCTTCGGTGGCATCGCGTCAAAGCCTCATGCCCGCACGGTGCGCCGGGCACGGCGCGCAGGCGCTCACGTGTGCTGGAGTCCGCGATCGGTGCAGCCGATGACGTCACGCCGGCGTCAGGGCGAGCATGCCGATGCAGTTGGGTGTCTTTCGGGTCACCCCGATCGCCTCCCAGATCGGTCACGAAGTCCGGTTCTAACACGCCCGGACTTCTGCGCAGCCGCCATCACCTGGGCGACGCGCCGGTAGGCCCGCTTGGCGGTCGCCGCGCATGAAGTCCTTGGGCTGCGGATGACGCTGCGCCGAAGCATGCAGCCACTGCGCGAGCTGCTCGTCGCTCATGCGTTCGTCTTTCCAGAACACGCTGCGGTCGGCAGTGATGGACAGGGTCGCCGAGTCGGGCTTGATCGACTTCACTCCACTCAGACAACACAATAATGACAATCTGGCAATTTTCCGATAAGGCAACACCGACGGGATAACCGGACTTGCTTGGACACTCGCCCTCCGTGGCCACGACAGAAGGTCGGACGGCGGCGACTGGCAAGCCTCTGTGACCGGCATCGCCGCCGGGAAGCGCTCATGCAGTTCCCTAAAGCCAGAGGAATGGACTCCACTTTCTGAGGAGAAGTCCATGAACTTACGCCATCTTCGCTGTTTCATCGCCGTGGCCGAGGAGTTGCACTTCGGCCGGGCGGCGCGGCGGCTGCATGTGGAGCATTCGCCCCTGTCGCGCACGATTCGCCAACTGGAGGCAGGCCTGGGCGTGATGCTGTTAGAGCGCACGCCGCGCGGCGTGCGCCTGACCCCGGCCGGCCAGGTGTTCCTGGAGGAAGCCCGGCGCGTGCTGCTGACCCTTGAGCAAGCCCAGACCAAGGCGCGGGCGGTGGCAGCGGGACACCGGGACACCCTGCGCATCGCCTTGGCCGGCGGCGTCGGGCGGACCCGGCTGTCGGCGCTGCTCGCGCTGTGCCGGGAGGAGGCGCCGGAAGTGGGCATCCGGCTGTTCGAGGCGCCGCTGTCGCAGGTGGTGGGCGGGCTGGGCAACGACCTGTACGACGCGGCCTTTGCGATGGCCGGCGAGATGGCGGCCGGGATGGTCGCCAAGCCGGTGTGGCAAGACCCGCTGGTGGTGGCCATACCCGCGCGGCACCCCTTGCTGGCGCACAAGCGGGTGCCGCTGGACGAGGTGATGAGCTACCCGCTGGTGCTGTGCCACCCGCAGGTGTGTGCGGAGTGCAGCCGGCAATGCGAGCGCCTGCTGCGCCGGGTGGAGACACCGCCGGTCGTGGCCGAGTACGTGACGACCCACTCGCTGATGCTGGCCCTGGTGGCGGCCGGCTATGGCGTGGGATTTTCCAGCGCGGCGCACGTGGCGGCACGCCGGCAGGCGGACGTGATCGTCCGACCGTTGGATGAAGACTCGGCAGCGCTGACGACCTACCTGCTTCATCCCGAGGGCGCGATGTCGGAGCCGCTGCGCCACTTCATCGACCGTGCGCAGCGTGTCGGCCATACGCCGTTGGATACGCAACGGCTCGCATGAGGCTGCCTCAGGCGGGTTGACCGATTCCATTTTGGTCAAAGCGCCAGACCTGTTTTGTCATAGCGGGATTCCATTGCCGCGGTGCACTCAGGCCTTGCTCGCGCTTGTCGTTGGCATTCTGCGAGCAACTTCGCATGCCCAACGTGGCGCGTCACAGCGAAGACGCGAGGCGCAACAGTGCTTGCCATATGTGCATCGGCTCTGGCGTGTTGAGCTGATCGCGCTTTACTGGGCCTCTTTCCCTGCAAAGACTTTGGCCTGGTTATCCGGGTCAGGCATGGTGCCCGCGAATGACGCTGGTGACAGCGTGTTCGCGGCTTGCGAATTGTGAGTGATGGTGCCATGCGCAGCAAGGCGCGCATCTCGCAACGAAACCGGCAGCATCAACGATGCCACGGTCTTCGCCGCTTCGCCATCTGCTCGTTTCGCCCGGAGAGTCCACAGCCACACACGCCGCCTGTACGGCGGGTGCGCGTGCCTGGACTCGGTTCGATGACGAAAGGAGGCGCGCGATATGCCGAAGTCGAGCAGCCTGGCCGATGGCGCCAAGACCTACTACCGCCCGGTCGAGGCGGCAATCCGCTGGAGTGGATTGCTGCGCTTCGAGCGGCGCATCCTGGCGACCTTGGGAGGGCGGCCTCTGCCGGAGGCAACGGAGTTTCCGCGCTGGCCGATGCTGCGATTGAACACCGAAAGAATCTTCGATGCGCTGGCCCACGGCGAGATGCGGTATGGCAAGGAGGGCTTGGTGCGGGAGACGCAAAGCTTCGCGATGGACGACCCGTCGCTGACGGTGCGCCACGTCGATCTGAAAGCCTGGATGGCGCACCACTACCCCGGCGAGAGACCGGCGTTTCTGTTCGATGAGATCGAGCGTGCGCTTCACCCGGCGATCAGCCTGGACACCGTGGGCGCATTGCTGGCCGAGCGGGAAGCGATCAAGGCGCGGCTGGTGGAACACCTGGGCATGCACCAGACGCTGCGCGCCGAGCACGAGGCGCTGCTGAAAACGCACGCCGCCTGCGCGGCCGACGCGGGGCGTGCGAAAACGCTGGGGCCGCGCAGCGAATCGACCTACCTGAACATCGTGGGCGGATTACTGACGCTGCTGCTGGGCAAGTCGCCCAGCGGCACGCCGTATTCCAGCTTCCTGACGCAGGAGGCCATCATCAGCGCGATGGTGGCGCACCACGGCAACGCGATGGGCATCACCGAGCGCACCCTGCAGGCCAAGTTCGCACTGGCTCGACGCAATCTGCAGAGCACAACTTCCTGAGCGACACCAGACCGTATCTGCGGTCGCGGAAACCGCATTTGCGGTGTCTTTCCTCAACGCGGCGTTCTTAATTCGAGTCATGCCAATCAGCGCCACTGAGCGTTAAGGAGACCCTCATGTCTTCGCAGACCACCACCGCCACGGCGGCACCGACCGAACACCGCATCCTGCGCCGCGCCGAGGTCGAGGCCAGGACCGGCTTCAAGCGCGCGCACATCTACAGCCTGATGAAGGAAGGCAAGTTCCCCAGGGCGCTGCGTCTGGGCGTGCGCGCGGTGGGCTGGGACTCGGTGGAGATCGAACAGTGGATCGTCGATCGCCTCAAGGAACGCGCCTGACGCTTCTTCTCGGTTCATGCCATTAGACCAGGAGAAGCTCATGCAGGTGGTGTCCATCATTTCAACCAAGGGCGGCGTCGGCAAGACCACCACGGCGGCCAATCTGGGTGGCCTCATTGCCGATGCCGGGCTGCGCGTGCTGCTGCTGGACCTGGATGTGCAGCCCACGCTGTCGAGCTACTTCACGCTGGACGTGCGCGCGCCTGGCGGCATCTACGAGATGCTGACCTGCAACGAACGGCGCATCGAGCACCTGGTGTCGCGCACCGCGATCGCGGGCCTGGACCTGGTGCTCTCCAACGACGACCGCGGCGAACTGAACACGCTGCTGCTGCACGCAGCGGATGGGCGCCTGCGACTGCGCCATTTGCTTCCCGTTTTCCGCACGCACTACGACTTGCTGTTGATCGACACCCAGGGCGCGCGCAGCGTGCTGCTGGAGATGGCGGTGCTGGCGTCCGACCTGGCGCTGTCGCCGGTGACGCCGGAGATCCTCGCGGCGCGCGAGCTGCGGCGCGGCACGCTGCAACTGATCGAGGACATCGCGCCGTATCGGCACCTGGGCATCGAGCCACCGCCGCTGCGCCTGCTCATCAACCGCGTGCATCCGGTGTCGTCGAACGCGCGGCTGGTCCAGCAGGCGCTGCGACAGGTGTTCCAGGAACAGGCCGGCGTGCAGGTGCTGGACACCAACGTGCCAGCCATCGAAGCCTATCCGCGCGCTGCGACACGAGGATTGCCG
>DATCUT010000090.1:0-32498 GCA_036561785.1 Rhodanobacter sp. | reverse complement strand
GGCGGGCGTGGCTATGTGTCGGTCAACGTGTCGCCACGGCATTTCCGCTCCGCCGAGTTCAGCGCGCGGCTGTATGGCTTGCTGGAGGCGTGCAATGCGGACCCGCGGCGGCTGCGGCTGGAGATCACCGAGGTCGCGCTGCTCGACGACGGTCCGCACACGCTGCGCATCCTGAAGGGCCTGCGTGAAAGTGGCATCCAGGTGCAGCTGGATGATTTTGGTACCGGCTTCTCGGCGCTGTCCTACCTGCACCGTTTCCCGATCAGCACATTGAAGATCGACCAGAGCTTCATTGCCGGCCTGCACGGCCCGGAGGCCCAGAGCACGCGCGCGCTGGTCGAAGGCGTGCTGTCACTGGCACGCACGCTGGGCATCGAGACGATCGGCGAAGGCATCGAGACCGAGGCGCAGCGTGACACGCTGTTCGAGCTCGGCTGCGACTACGGCCAGGGCTACCTGCTGGGCCGGCCGGCACCGTGGACGCGCACGGCAGCCTGAGCCACCGCGCACGTAGTCTTCAACGCAGCGCCGCGCGGCGCTTCTCGTCGATCCACTTCGAGGCCTGGGCCGGCTGGTAGTTCTTCATCCAGGCCAGCATCTCCTCGATGTCCGAGCCGTACCACAGGTCCTGGCGCTGCTCGGGGTGCAGGAAGCGCTCTTCCACCATGCGATCGATCATGCCGATCAGCGGTGCGTAGAAGCCGTCCACGTCGAGGAACGCGCAGGGCTTGTTGCCGATGCCGAGCTGGCGCCAGGTCAGCATCTCGAAGATCTCTTCCATCGTGCCGAAGCCGCCGGGCAGGGCGACGAAGCCATCGGAAAGATCGAACATGCGCGACTTGCGCTCATGCATCGAACCGACGATCTCCAGTTCGGTCAGGCCGCGATGGGCCACTTCCCAGTCGGCCAACTGGCGCGGAATCACGCCGGTGACCGCACCGCCGGCGGCGAGCACGGCATTGGCCACGGTACCCATCAGGCCGACATTGCCGCCGCCGTACACCAGGCGCATGCCGTCGCGGGCGATGCGATCGCCCAGCGCGATGGCGCGTTCGGTGTAGACCGGCTTGCTGCCAGCATTGGAACCGCAGTACACACAGATCGACTTCATGGATCTTCCTGTCTTGGCCGGAAACGAAAACGCCCCGCGGTCAACCAGTGAAGCCGGTCGCAGGGCGGGGTGTCCGGGCAATTATGAGGCCTTGCCGTTGTTCTCTGTAGCGCCGGGCTTTGCCCGGCGATATTTCGTTCAGATCAGGGCCAGCCCTTCAGCCGGGCAGCGCCCGGCGCTACGAGGGTCTGGGATTACGCGGCGGCAGCCTGTTCGCGACGCGGCCCTTCACGCAGCGCACGGCCCACCATGCCCACCAGCAGGTCCAGCTCGCTGCTGTCCATGCCGAAGTGCGGGGTGAAGCGCAGCGAGTTCTCGCCACCATGGATCACGTTGATGCCGTGCTGGCGCAGCCATTCCTCGGTGGAATTGGCGCCATAGCACTTGAACTGCGGGGCCAGTTCGCAGGAGAACAGCAGGCCGGTGCCCTGCACCTTGGTGATCAGGCCGCCCAGCTCGTTCTTCAGCGCGTTGAGCTTGTCGACGAATTCCTTGCCGCGCTCGCGGATGTTGTTGCGCACCTCGTCGCCGAGCTCGCCCAGCGTGGCCAGCGCCACGTCCAGCGCGCGCGGGTTGGCGGTCATGGTGTTGCCGTAGATGCCCTTGCGGTACAGTCCGGCGGCGCGTTCGCTGACGGCCAGCACCGATAGCGGATACTGGCCGGCGTTGAGCGCCTTGGAGAAGGTCTCCATGTCCGGCGGCGGCAGTTGCTCGAAGCCGGGGTAGTCGACGAACGACAGCACGCCATGCGCGCGCAGGCCGGCCTGGATCGAGTCGACCAGCAGCAGGGTGCCGTGCGATTCGGTGAGCGCGCGCGCGGCCTTGTAGAACTCCGGCGTCACCGCGCGGCCCGGGTCGCCTTCGCCCATCACCGGCTCCAGGAACATCGCCTCGATGAACCAGCCGTGCTTGTCGGCGTCGGCGAACGCCGCCTCCAGCTGCGCCACGTCGTACGGCGCGACGGTGATCAGGGTGTCCTCGTGGCGATAGCTGGCGAGGTTTTGCTGATAGGTCTTGCGGCTGGAGTCGGAATACAGCGCCGGCGCCTCGGTGCGGCCGTGGAACGCGCCTTTCACCGCCAGGCGCTTGATCGTGCGGCCGGCGTAACGGGCGCCGGCATCGGTCATCGCCTTGGCGTTGACGTCGGCGATGCGGCAGGCCAGCGAGACCGACTCGGAGCCGGAGTTGAGGCACAGGTAACGCGCATACGGGCTGCCGCCGCGGCGGCGGCCCAGTTCCTTGTCCAGCGCAACGGTGAAGCGCAGCTGCGACACGCTGGGCGACATCACGTTCGCCATCACCTGCGGGCGGGCCAGCGCGGCCAGGATCGCCGGGTCGTTGTGGCCGAAGCCGAGCATGCCGTAGCCGCCGTTGTCGTGCACCACGGCGCCCTTCAGGGTGACGATCCACGGGCCGCGAGCGGCGGCAGGCAGGTACGGGTTGATCGCGTCGTCCGGATAGAAGTTGACGAAGCCGGCCTGCACCCGGGTGAGCTGTTCGGCTTCATCCAGTTTCAGGAAGTCACCCAGTTCGGTGCGCAATTCATGGTGGCGTGCCACCGCTTCGGCGATCGCCTGGCCCAGCAGGGGATCGTTCGCCGCCATGCGCTCGATGCTGGCGTCGTCCAGGCCGGTGGTCCGCGGCTTGCCGCCGAATTCGCGCAGTTCGCGCAGCTGGTTGATCACACCCATGATGAATCCTCCGTAGCTCCGCCGGAGCGGCATGCCGTGCCGGATGGCGGGATTGGTGAATGCGTGGCGGGAAGCGCGAAAGCCGGCGCTTCCTCAATGTTTTCAGGCGTTTCACGCCGCTGGACGGGCGCTTCCGGTGCGCCTTTATCCCTCACAGGATACCTTGCGGCGGCGGTGGCCGTAACCCCGTGCCAGGGTCATGGGTGACGGCTGTCATTCCGGATGGCTGACGCCGGCGACTGCCGGCCGTGGCTGGCCACGCGCAGGATGCACGGCACCGGAGGATTCCCATGCCGCATTCCCACGACCCCATTGCCCGTCTCGACGGCGCCATCAAACGCTACGGCCGGCTCACCGCGCTGGGTGGCGCCGACCTGCAACTGCGTCGCGGCGAGCTGCTGGCGCTGCTCGGCCCCAACGGTGCCGGCAAGACCACCGCGATCGGCTTGTTGCTCGGATTGATTCGTGCTGATGCCGGTACGGTCGAACTGTTCGGACAGGATCCGCAGCGGATCGAGGCGCGCCGGCGCATCGGCGTGATGCTGCAGAACGCCGAGTTGCCGCCGACCTTGCGGGTGGGCGAGCTGTTGCGGCTGACCGCCAGTTACTACCCGAACCCGCGCACGCTGCAGGAATCGGCCGAACTGGCCGGTGTCGCTGACCTGCTCAAGCGACCCTACGCGAAACTCTCCGGCGGCCAGCAGCGGCGCGTGCAATTTGCGCTGGCGCTGTGCGGCCGGCCCGAACTGCTGTTCCTGGACGAGCCGACCGTGGGCATGGACATCGAGGCGCGGCAGAAACTGTGGGCGGCGATCCGCCAGCTGGTTGCCGAGGGCTGTTCGGTGCTGCTGACCACGCATTACCTGGAAGAGGCCGAGGCGCTGGCCGATCGCGTCTGCGTGATGTCGCGCGGACGGATGATCCACGAAGGCACCGTCGAGGCATTGCGGGCGCGGGTGGCGCTGAAGCGCGTCCGCTGCCTCAGCAGCTTGCCGCTCGACACGGTGCGCGGCTGGCCCGAGGTCAGCGAAGTACGCCGGGAAAACGAACGCCTGCACATCGGAACGGCCGAGGCCGAAGCCGTGGTGCGCCGCCTGCTCGATGCCGACCCGCAACTGGGCGAGCTGGAAGTGCAGCGCGCCGGCCTCGCCGAGGCTTTCACCGAACTCACCCGCGACGCCGACGAGGCTGCGGATATCGACCAGCGCGAGGCTGCCTGACATGCAAACCGCCATTTCCATCACCGCATCGGCACCAGGCATCGGCATGCCGCGCCACCGGGTGCTCGGCGCCTATCTCGAAGAGGCGCGCAGCGAATGTCTGCGCTACATGCGCGCGCCTGGTTTCATGCTGCCGATCATGCTGTTCCCGGCCATGTTCTATCTGCTGTTCGGCGTGCTGATGGCAAAGTCCAACGGCGCCGACGCCGCGCGCTACCTGCTGGCCAGCTATGGCGTGTTCGGCGTGATGAGCCCGGGCCTGTTCGGCTTCGGCGTGTCGCTGGCGCTGGAGCGCGACGGCGGTCTGCTGACTTTCAAACGCGCACTGCCGATGCCGTCCGGCGCCTACCTGCTGGGCAAGATGCTGATGGCGATGGTGGCTGCCGGAGTGGTGATCCTGTTGCTGCTGGCGATGGCGTTGTCGCTGGGCCACGTAACGCTGGCTCCGGCGCAGGTCGGCGCACTGTTGCTCACCGGCATGTTCGGCGTGCTGCCGTTCTGCGCACTGGGCATGTTCGTCGGCACCCTGATCAAGGGGCAGGGTGCACCCGGCATGCTGCAGCTGATCTACCTGCCGATGTCGTTCATGTCCGGCTTGTGGGTTCCGTTGCCGATGCTGCCGAAGTTCCTGCAGCAGATCGCGCCGGTGTGGCCGAGCCATCACCTGGACATGCTGGCGCTGGCGGCGGTGGGGATGAATCAGGGAGCATTGCCCACCCATGTGCTGGTGCTGATCGGCTTTGCCGCGGTATTTCTGCTGCTGGCCGCAAGGCGCCTGCGCCGGCACGGTTGAAGTAGCATGCCCTGCAGACCAAACCCTCAGCGGCAAGCCACGCCATGACCCCCGATTTCATTGCCCGATGGTTCGTGCCGGCGCCCGATTCCGCCGTGGCCGACGACCTTCGCCGGGGCAAGTCGCCATGGGCCGACAGTGTGCACTTGCTGTGGTCGTTGTGGATCTTCATCACGCCGCTGTTCGATCATGGCCTGCGTGGCTACACCCTGACGTGGCTGCTGTGCACGCTGGGCTCGTATCCGGTGTTCCTGCTGCTGTTCGCCAGGCTGCGGCTGGCTTCGCGGCGGAGCGCGCATCTCTATGCGTGGGGCATGGCAGCGCTGTGTTTCTGCCTGCTGCGCTGGTATCCCAGTGGCCTCAGCTACTTCGTGTACGCCTGCGTGATGCTGAGCCATTGCGACACGCGACACTTTCGCAGCTACGTGATCCAGGTGGTGCTGATCAACGCCATCTACGTGGCGCTGGCCTGGTGGATCGGCTACCCGCAGTCGCTGCTGGTGATCATGCCGGTCACGGTGTTCGTGATCTGCACCATCGTCACGGTCGAGCAGATTCACCACGAGAAGGACGCTGCCCTCAGCCTTTCGCACGACGAGGTGCGCCGGCTCGCCGCCACGGCGGAGCGCGAACGGATCGGGCGCGATCTGCACGACTTGCTCGGCCATACCTTGTCGCTGATCACGCTCAAGCTCGAACTCTCGCGCAAGCTGTTCGACCGCGACGTCGACGCGGCCAAACGCGAAGTGGAGGAGGCCGAGAAGGTCGCACGCCACGCGTTGGCCGAGGTGCGCAGCGCGGTCACCGGCATCCGCGCCACCGATCTGGCAGCCGAACTGGCGGCGGCACGCCTGCTGCTGGAATCCTCCCACGTGCACCTGGAGTACGGCTCGCCGCCGTTCGATATGCCCGGCGAGATCGAGCGCGGCCTGTCGCTGGTGCTGCGCGAAGCGGTCACCAATGTCGCCCGTCATGCCGACGCCAGCCGCGTGCAGATCGAGCTGGTGCGGGAGCAAGCCGCTGTCTGCATGCAGATCAGCGACAACGGCCGCGGCGGCATCGCCGGCGACGGCAACGGCAACGGCATGAGCGGCATGCGCGAGCGCGTGCGTGCCATGGGCGGCAGCCTGAGCGTCGAGTCGCCGCGTGGAAACGGCACACGCCTGCAGGTGGTCGTGCCGGTGCCGGTGTTGCGCCTGGTGGAGGTTTCGCGGCATCCGCCGACAGCCGCGTCGTCGGCACAGGTCACACCCGGATATCCTGCGGCTTGATCGGCGTGGTGCTGTCCTCCGGCCGCCTTCCTTTTTCGACGAGCAGGTAATGGCATGATTCGCGTATTGCTGGCCGAAGACCAGGCGATGGTGCGGGGAGCGCTCTCGGCGTTGCTCAAGCTTGAATCCGACATTGAGGTGCTCGGTTCGTCCGCGGACGGCGAAGCGGCGTGGCGGGACATTCAAAGGCTCAAGCCCGACGTGCTGGTCACCGACATCGAGATGCCCGGCCTGACCGGACTGGAGCTGGCGCAGCGCATCCAGCGCCAGGAACTGCCGATCAAGGTGGTCATCGTCACCACGTTCGCGCGGCCCGGGTTCCTGCGCCGCGCGCTGGATGCCGGCGTGTCCGGCTACCTGCTGAAGGATGCACCCGCCGAGAACCTCGCCGAGGCATTGCGCACCGTGCACCGTGGCGGCCGCGCGATCGACCCGCAGCTGGCGCTGGAGGCATGGTCCGAAGCCGATCCGCTGAACGATCGCGAGCGCCAGGTCCTGCGCCTGGCCGGCGAGGGCCAATCGGCGGGCGACATCGCCGCGCAACTGAACCTGTCGCACGGCACCGTGCGCAATTACCTTTCCGAGGCGATCGGCAAACTCGGTGTCGCCAATCGCATCGAGGCGTATCGGCTGGCGCGACAGAAAGGCTGGCTGTAGGCCGCCGCGCAAGAACCGGCGCGCTGCGGGATAATGCACCGCTTACGTGCGCTGGCCGAATACCTCTTGAAGAAATCCGATTTCGATTTTGAACTGCCGCCCGAGCTGATCGCGCAGGCCCCGCTGCCCGAGCGCTCGGCCAGCCGCATGCTGCTGCTCGACGTGGCGGCGCAGTCGCGCCAGGACCGCCTGTTCCGCGAGCTGCCCGACTTCCTGCGGCCGGGCGACCTGCTGGTGTTCAACGACACCCGCGTGCTGCCGGCGCGGCTGTACGGCCGCAAGGACACCGGCGGCGCGGTGGAGATCCTGATCGAGCGGGTCACCGGCGCGCACGAGGCCATCGTGCAGCTGGGGGTCAGCAAGAAGCCGAAGGAAGGCGCACGGATCGAGCTGGCCGACGGCAGCCATGCGGTGGTGCTGGGCCGCGACGAGAGCTTCTTCCGGCTGCGTTTCGAGGCGCCGGTGCCGCTGGAGAAGCTGCTGCTGAAGCTGGGCGAGATGCCGTTGCCGCCGTACATCGAGCGACACGCCGACGCCAGCGACATGGAGCGCTACCAGACCGTGTTCGCGCGCGAGCCCGGCGCGGTGGCGGCGCCCACTGCCGGCCTGCATTTCGACGAGGCGATCCTGGCCAAACTGCGCGAGCGCGGCGTCGAGTTCGGCTACGTCACCCTGCATGTCGGCGCCGGCACGTTCCAGCCGGTGCGGGTGGATGACCTGAAGGATCACCACATGCACCGCGAGTGGCTCAATGTCGGGGCGCATCTGATCGGGCAGATCCGCCGCACCCGCGCGAACGGCGGGCGGGTGATCGCGGTCGGCACCACCGTGGTGCGCGCGCTGGAGAGCGCCAGCAAGGATGGGGAACTGCATCCGTTCGCCGGCGAGACGCAGATCTTCATCTTCCCCGGTTACCGCTTCACCAGCATCGACGGCCTGCTCACCAACTTCCACCTGCCGCAGTCGACCCTGCTGATGCTGGTGTCCGCGCTGGCCGGGCGCGAGTTCGTCCTCGATACCTACCGTCATGCGGTCGAACAGCGCTACCGCTTCTTCTCCTACGGCGATGCGATGCTGATCCTGCCGCGGGGCGTGTGATCGAAACACCACTGTAGGAGCCCACCCTGTGGGCGATGCTCCTGCGAATCCCAAACCAAGAGCATCGCCCACAGGGTGGGCTCCTACAGTGCGAGGTCCGGCCAAACCCGCGATAATGGCCGGATGACTTCCCTCCAGTTCGATATCCACGCCACCGACGGCGCCGCCCGCCGTGGCCGCCTCACGTTTGCCCGCGGCACGGTGGAGACGCCGGCGTTCATGCCGGTGGGCACGTATGGTTCGGTCAAGGCGATGACCCCGCGCGACGTCACCGAGATCGGCGCCGAGATCATCCTGGGCAATACGTTCCACCTGTTCCTGCGGCCGGGGCTGGAGATCGTCGAACAGTTCGGCGGACTGCACCGGTTCATCGGCTGGGACAAGCCGATCCTCACCGATTCGGGCGGTTTCCAGGTGTTCTCGCTGGCGCACAAACGCAAGATCACCGAGGAGGGCGTGACGTTCGCCTCGCCGGTGGACGGCTCGAAGGTGTTCCTGTCGCCGGAGGTGTCGATGCAGATCCAGAAGACGCTGGATTCGGACATCGCGATGATCTTCGACGAGTGCACGCCGTATCCGGCTACCGAGAAGGTGGCATCGGACTCGATGGAGCTGTCGCTGCGCTGGGCCGGGCGCTCGCGTCAGGCCTTTGACGACCTGAACAACCCGAACGCGCTGTTCGGCATCGTGCAGGGCAGCGTGTACGAGAACCTGCGCCGGCGTTCGGCGGCGGGTCTGGTGGACATTGGTTTCGACGGCTATGCGGTGGGCGGCCTTGCCGTGGGCGAGCCGGAGGCCGAGCGCAACCACACGCTGGACTTCACCGTGCCGCTGCTGCCGGCCGACAAGCCGCGCTACCTGATGGGCGTGGGGCGGCCGGAGGACATCGTCGAGGCGGTGTGCCGCGGCATCGACATGTTCGACTGCGTGATGCCTACGCGCAACGCGCGCAACGGTTTCCTGTTCACCGCTGCGGGCACACTGCGCATCCGCAACGCGAAGTATGCCAGCGACACCGGGGTGATCGAGGAAGGTTGCGACTGTTACGCCTGCAGCCACGGTTTCAGCCGGGCCTACCTGCGTCACCTCGACCGCTGCAACGAGATCCTCGGCAGCCAGCTCGCCACCATGCACAACCTGCGCTACTACCAGCGCCTGATGGCCGGCCTGCGCCAGGCGATCGCCAGCCGCACGCTTGAGGCGTTCGTGGCGGAGTTCTACGCCCGCCGCCAGGGCGCCGCGGTTTCGTAAGGGGGACAGGCGTCGGGGGCGCCCGGGGTGGCCTTGCAACCGGTGCGGGCTGCCCTCAGTAGTGATCAGACGGCTGATTGCGATGGAACTGATGGCGCCGTGCACGGCCCGGGGGTGCATGGCATAATCGGGAATCTTTTATCGGGCGTTCAGCTGAAATCCCCGGCGGCGCCATAACTTGCGAGACAAACCATGAGTTTTCCGATCTCTCCCGTGATCGCCCAGGCCGCTGCTCCGCAGCCCGCCGGTGGCGGCATGTCCATGATCATCATGATGGTGGTGCTGTTCGGCCTGATGTATTTCATGATGATCCGCCCGCAGATGAAGCGGCAGAAGGAGCATCGCGCGCTGATCGCCGGCCTGGCCAAGGGCGACGAGGTGGTCACCAACGGCGGCATCGCCGGGCGTGTGGAAGAGGTGGGCGAGACGTTCATCACGGTCGAGATCGCGGCCAACGTGAAGGTCAAGGTGCAGAAGGGCGCGGTCCAGCAGGTATTGCCCAAGGGCTCGCTGAAGTCCGTCTGAGGACGGGTTCGAGGCACCGCCCGGCAGCTTGCGGCGGTGCCCTCCCACGCGGCTATTTCCCGATTGTTGCTACCGCCGCGGCCTGCTGCCGCGGCTTTGATGGATGCAAGGCATGAGTGATTTTCCTCGCTGGAAGTACGCGCTGGTCGCGCTGGTGATGTTGTTCGGCATCATCTACGCGTTGCCGAATGCATTCCCGCCGGTGCCGGCCGTGCAGGTCACGGCCAACCGCGATGCGCCGCCGATCAACCAGGCGGTGCAGCAGAAGGTGGCGGCGGCACTGACGGCAAAGAAGATCGCAGTCACCGACGTGTTCGTGGAAGGCGACCATCTGCTGGCGACGTTCGCCAACTCCGACGTGCAGAAGAGCGGCGCCGACGAGATCAAGGCGGTACTGGGCGACGGCTACACCGTGGCATTCAAGCTGCAGTCCAACGTGCCGCACTGGCTGGGTGCGATCGGCGCCCGCTCGATGCCGCTGGGCCTGGACTTGCAGGGCGGCGTGCATTTCCTGATGCAGGTCGACCAGAAGGATGCGATCGAGAAGCAGGAAAACAGCTACGCGGACGATATCCGTTCCCTGCTGCGGGACAGGAACATCCGCTATGAGTCGGTCACGCGCAGTGCGGCAAGTGGTCAGGGCATCGCGGTGATCCTGCGTTCGGACGCTGACCGCAAGACCGCGTCCGACGCGATCGCGAACGAATACACCGACCTCAACGTGGCCGATGGCGCCAGCACCGGCGATCGCTTCGTGCTGAACGTGGTGATCAAACCGGAGAAACTGCGCGAGCTCTCGCGCAGCGCGATCACCCAGAACCTGGGCACGCTGCGCAACCGCATCAATGCGCTGGGCGTGTCCGAGCCGCTGATCCAGCAGCAGGGCGACAGCCGTATCGTGGTCGAGCTGGCTGGCGTGCAGGACCCGACCGAGGCGAAGAAGCTGATCGGCGCGGTCGCCACCCTGCAGTACCGCCCCGGCATCGGCCAGCCCGGCGATCCCCGCGCGGTGGAGGCCGCGCGCACCGGCAACATCCCGCCGGAGGCGAACCTGTACTACATGCGCGGCGACAACCGGCCCGTGCTGGTGAGCAAGCAGATCATCGTGACCGGCAACCAGCTGGTGGACGCCTCGTCGGGCATCGACCAGCAGAGCGGCACGCCGAAGGTGGACGTCACCCTGAACGCGGCCGGCGCCAAGAAGATGGGCGACTTCACCAACGCCAACGTCGGCAAGCCGATGGCGGTGCTGTACGTGGAGCAGGTCTACGAGACGAAGGTGATCGACGGCAAGGAAGTGCGCGTGCCGAAGGTCACCGAGACGGTGATCAACGACGCCACCATCCAGAGCCCCTTCAGCAAGCAGTTCCAGACCACCGGCCTGGGCAGCGCGAAGGAAGCCTCCGACCTGGCCCTGCTGTTAAAGGGCGGTGCGCTGGCCGCGCCGATGGACATCGTCGAGGAAGGCGTGATCGGCGCCAGCCTCGGCCAGGACAACATCGACAAGGGCTTCAAGGCGGTGCTGCTGGGCCTGGCGCTGGTGCTGCTGGCGGCGGCGATCTACTACAAGCTGTTCGGCCTGGTCGCGGACATCGCGCTGTTCTTCAACCTGGTGATCCTGGTGGCGGTGATGTCGCTGATCGGCGTCACCCTGACCATGCCGGGCGTGGCCGGTATCGTGCTGACCCTGGGCATGGCGATCGATGCGAACGTGCTGATCTGCGAACGCGTGCGTGAGGAATTGCGCAACGGCTCAAGCCCGCACGCCTCGATCCGCGCCGGCTACGAGAAGGCCTGGTCGACCATTCTCGATGCCAACGTCACCCACCTGATCGCCGCCCTGGCGCTGACCACGATGGGTACCGGTGCGATCAAGGGCTTCGGCGTGACGCTGATGATCGGCATCCTGACTTCGCTGTTCACCTCGGTGACGCTGACCCATGCGTTCACCGCGGCGATCCACGGCCACCGCAAGCTCAAGACGCTGTCGGTCTAAGGAACCACCATGGAAATTTTCAATCACGACAGCAACATCCACTTCCTGGGGATGCGCAAGTACACCGTGACGCTGGCCATCCTGCTGATGCTCGCGTCGATCGGGCTGATCGCGTTCAAGGGCCTCAACTACGGCCTGGACTTCACTGGCGGCGTGTCGATGGTGATCGACTACGAGCGGTCGGTGGAAATCTCCGAGGTACGCGGCGCGCTCGAGAAGGGCGGCATCCACAACGCGATGGTGCAGAGCCTGGGCGGTACCCGTGAGGTATCGATCCGACTGCAACCCAAGGACGATCCCGGCGCCGTCGATGCCGTGGGCAAGTTCAATCTCGACCGGATCGCCGCCGACGTCATCAAGGTGCTGCACGTGTCCCGTCCGGACGCGAAGCTGAAGAGCCGCGACTACGTGAGTGCCCAGGTGGGTCAGGAATTGCGCAGCGACGGCACCGTCGCTGCGGTGTTCGTGATCCTCGGCATCATGGCCTACCTGTGGATCCGCTTCGAGCGCCGTTTCGCGATCGCCGCGGTGGCCACCGAAATCCATGACACGCTGGTGACGCTGGGTATCCTGGCGCTGGTGCAGCGCGAGTTCGATATGACCGTGCTGGCTTCGGTGCTGGCGGTGATCGGTTACTCGATCAACGACAAGGTGGTGGTGTTCGACCGTATCCGTGAGCTGTTCCGGCTGGCGCGCAAGGCCGAGCCGGAGGAGATCCTCAACCGCTCGATCAACAACACGCTGTCGCGGACCATCATCACCTCGCTGTTCACCGGCATCACCATGGGCGCGCTGTACTTCTTCGGTGGTACCGCGGTGCACGGTTTCGCCATCACCATGCTGATCGGTATCGTGGTCGGTACGTTGTCCTCGATCTTCGTGGCCAGCCCGATCCTGCTGTGGCTGGGCGTGTCGAAGAAGGACCTGATGCCGGTCACCAAGGAAAACCCGGAACTGGCGCGGCGTCCGTAAGCGCACCGACTCTGTCGAAACATAGCGGCCCGGTTCGTACCGGGCCGTTTTTTTATTCAGGTCATCCGCGCGCGCTATTCGCGCAGTTCCGCTTCCAGCTGTGCCAACCGCTGCGGCGTACCCACGTCGGTCCACTTTTTGCGATGGTGGCTGCCGCTGATCGCGCCATTCGTCATCGCCGCGCGCAACAGCGGCGTGAGCCGGAAGCGGGGTGGCCGCATTTCCGTGCCGGCGACGTTGCCGATCACTTCGCGCCAGCCCTGCAGCAACTCCTGCCGATATACGCCGATCCCGCTGAAGGTCAGCCGCGCATCGCCGTCGTCGTGCACGATGCCCTGCGCATCCAGCGCAAAATCACCCAGCGGGTGCTGCAGCGGATTGTCGACCAGCAGCAAATGAGCGAGACCGGTCGGCTCACCGGGCAGGGTGGAAAAATCGGCATCGCACCAGATGTCGCCGTTGACCGCGATGAACGGCGCACTGCCCAGCAGCGGCAGCGCATTCAGCATGCCGCCGCCGGTTTCCAGCGGCGTCGGGCCTTCGTAGGCGTAGCGGATGCGCAGGCCCCAGCGCGAGCCGTCGCCGAGCGTGTCGGGAAACTGTTCGGCCAGGTGCGAGGTGTTGATCACCACGTAATGCACGCCGGCCGCGGCGAGCTTTTCCAGGTGCCACACGATCAGCGGCTTGCCGCCCACGCTCAGCAGCGGCTTGGGCGTGCGGTCGGTCAGCGGGCGCATGCGTTCGCCGAGGCCGGCGGCGAAGATCAGCGCGTGCCTCATGCGGCCACCGGCAGGCGCAGGTCGCGCGCGCCGACATGGCGCCGCAGCAGCGCCACGAAATCGGCCAGCTCGGGGTAGCGCCCCGCCACGTCGACCACGTACGCGTACACGCGAGGCAGGTCGTCGAGGTAGCCGTGCTTGCCGTCGCGGTAGTACAGCCGGCAGAAGATGCCGAGCACCTTGATGTGGCGCTGCAGGCCGACCAGGTCGAACCAGCGCAGGAAGCGTTCACGGTCGATATCTGCAGCGATCAGCCGTGTGGCCTGCAGGCGCCGCCGATAGCTTTCGGCCCAGGCTTCCACGCGGGCACGATCCCACACGATGTAGCAGTCGCGCAGCAGCGAGGCGAGGTCGTAGGTGATCGGGCCGAACAAGGCTCCCTGGAAATCGATAATGCCGGGGCTGTTGCTCGCGGTGATCAGCAGGTTGCGGCTGTGGTAGTCGCGATGCACGAAGCAGCGCGGCTGCTCCAGCGCGTTCTTCAACAGCACGGTGAACGCCGACTCCAGCACGTCCCACTCCTCGCACTCGGGTGTGTAGCCCAGGTGCCGCCGCAGAAACCACTCCGGCATGATCTCCAGTTCGCGCTGCAGGAAGGCGTGGTCGTACGGCTGCATGCCGGCGGTGTCCACGTCGCGCTGCATGCGCAGCAGGGCGTCCATCGCGTCGTCGTACAGCGCATCCACCGTGTTGTCGTTCAGGGCGGGCAGGTACAGCTGCGAGCCGAGATCCTCGATCAGCAGGAAGCCCTGCGCGAGGTCCTGTGCCTGCACCGCCGGCACGTGCAGGCCGGCGGCGGACAGCCGGGTCCCGATTTCCAGCCATGGCCGCGGATCCTCCTGCGCCGGCGGCGAGTCCATCACCACCCAGCTGCGCCCGGCGTGCCGGGTGCGCCAGTAGCTGCGGAAACTGGCGTCGGCCGAGGCGGATTCGAGGGTCAGGCTGGCGTCGTCCAGCACGTGGCGGGTCCAGGCGAGGCGGGCGGCGGCGCGGTCGGGCATCGGGGTCATGGCAACCATGGGCAACGGGATGGCGCCAGCTTAGCGATCCGTCGGCGTCGTGACGAGGTGATGAACAGCGCGGCATTGACCGCGCGGCGTCGAATCAGTACCATTTTAGTCCCGATTCAAGTATCCAGCCCGAGCGCCCCATGCTCCGCGTCAGCCGACTGACCGATTACGCCACCGTGGTGATGACCTGCATCGCCGCGCACCCGACCGAGGTGCTCAGCACGGTGCAGATCGCCGACGAGGCGCGGCTGGAGCTGCCCACGGTAAGCAAGCTCTTGAAGGCGCTCAGCCATGCCGCGCTGGTCGAGTCGTTCCGTGGCGTCAATGGCGGCTACCGGCTGGCCCGGCCGGCCGGCGAGATCTCGCTGGCCGAGATCGTCGAGGCGTTGGAAGGCCCGATCGGCATGACCGAATGCAGCGTGGGCGAAGGCCAGTGCGATCGCGAGTCGCAGTGCGGTGTGCGCGGCAGCTGGCAGCTGGTCAACAACGTGCTGGACAACGCGCTGCGCGCGGTCAGTCTGGCCGACATGCTCAAGCCGCAACCGCCACGGCCATCGCGCAGGATCGCCGCCGTGCCGCTTAGCGAGATCGCCATGCCGGCGAAAGCCCGCCGGATCACCACCGAATGAACGAGATCATGAACAACCAGAGCAGCACCGCCGCCACGCTGCGCGACAACGCGGGCGTGGCCGAGGTCCTTGGGCGCAGCTACAGCGCCGGCTTCATCACCGAGATCGAGATGACCGGCCTGCCGCCGGGCCTGAACGAGGAAACCATCCGCGCGCTGTCCGCGATCAAGCACGAGCCTGAGTGGATGACCGAGTGGCGGCTCGAAGCCTACCGCCACTGGCTGACCATGCCCAAACCCGACTGGGCCAAGCTCAACATCGACCCGATCGACTACCAGGCGATCAGTTACTACGCCGCGCCCAAGGTCGCGCCGAAGTCGCTGGATGAAGTGGACCCGGCGTTGCTGGAAACCTACGAGAAGCTCGGTGTGCCGCTGCACGAGCGCGCCGCGCTGGCCGGCGTGGCGGTGGATGCGGTGTTCGACTCGGTCTCGGTCGGCACCACCTTCCGCAAGCAGCTGGCCGAGGCCGGCGTGCTGTTCTGCTCGATGAGCGAGGCGATCCGCGAATACCCGGAAATCGTGCAGAAATACCTGGGCAGCGTGGTGCCGACCGGCGACAACTTCTTCGCCGCGCTGAACTCGGCGGTGTTCTCCGATGGCAGCTTCGTGTTCATCCCCAAGGGCGTGCGCTGCCCGATGGAGCTGAGCACCTATTTCCGCATCAATGCGCAGAACACCGGCCAGTTCGAGCGCACCCTGATCGTGGCCGAGGAAGGCGCGCACGTCTCCTACCTCGAAGGCTGCACCGCACCGAAGCGCGACGAGAACCAGCTGCATGCGGCGGTGGTCGAGCTGGTCGCGCTGGAAAAGGCGCAGATCAAGTATTCCACCGTGCAGAACTGGTACCCCGGCGACGAGAACGGCGTGGGCGGCATCTACAACTTCGTCACCAAGCGCGGCGACTGCCGCGGCGACGATTCCAAGATCAGCTGGACCCAGGTGGAAACCGGCTCGGCGATCACCTGGAAGTACCCCAGCGTGGTGCTGCGCGGCGACCGCTCGGTTGGCGAGTTCTACTCGGTGGCGTTGACCCATCATTACCAGCAGGCCGACACCGGCACCAAGATGATCCACCTCGGCAAGTACACCAAGTCGAAGATCGTCTCCAAGGGCATCAGCGCCGGGCGCAGCTCGAACAGCTACCGCGGCCTGGTGAAGATGGAGAAGGGCGCCGAGGGCGCGCGCAACTACACCCAGTGCGACAGCCTGCTGATCGGCAAGAAGTGCGGCGCGCACACCTTCCCGTACATGGAAGTGAAGAACCCCACCGCGATCGTCGAGCACGAGGCCACCACCTCGAAGATCTCCGACGACCAGATGTTCTACTGCCGCGCGCGCGGCATTCCGGAAGAGGACGCCGTGTCGATGATCGTCGACGGCTTCTGCAAGCAGGTCTTCCGCGAACTGCCGATGGAGTTCGCGGTGGAGGCGAAGAAATTGCTCGAGGTGTCGCTGGAAGGCGCAGTGGGCTGACAGACATCGGGATTCGAGATGCGGGATTCGGGATTCGCAAAAAGCCTTCCCGTCGGCCTGCCCCGAATCCCGAATCCCGAATATCAAATCCCGGATGTTGAAATGCTGAAAATCGAAAACCTGCACGCCCGCGTCGAGGGCAAGGAAATCCTCAAGGGGCTCAGCCTCGAAGTGAACGCGGGCGAGGTGCACGCGATCATGGGGCCGAACGGCGCCGGCAAGTCCACGCTGGGCAACGTGCTCTCCGGCCGCGACGGTTACGAGGTAACCGCCGGCACGGTGACCTACAACGGCATCGACCTGCTGGCGCTGGCGCCGGAAGCGCGTGCCGCGGCCGGCGTGTTCCTGGCGTTCCAGTACCCGGTGGAAATTCCCGGCGTCAACAACACCTATTTCCTGCGTGCGGCCCTGAACGCGCAGCGCAAGGTGCGCGGCGAGAAGGAACTCGATTCCATGCAGTTCCTCAAGCTGGTGCGCGAGAAACTGAAGGTGATGCAGATCTCCGACGAGTTGCTGCACCGTGCGGTGAACGAGGGTTTCTCCGGCGGCGAGAAGAAGCGCAACGAGATCTTCCAGATGGCCGTGCTGGAGCCGCAGCTGGCGATCCTCGACGAGACCGATTCGGGCCTGGACATCGACGCGCTGAAGCAGGTGGCGCAGGGCGTCAACACGCTGCGCTCGCCGCAGCGCGCGTTCCTGATGATCACCCACTACCAGCGCCTGCTCGACTACGTGGTGCCGGATTTCGTGCACGTGCTGGCCGATGGCCGCATCGTCGAGAGCGGCGACAAGTCGTTGGCGCTGAAGCTGGAAGAGCATGGTTATGCCGGCATCGCTGCAAGCCATCCGGCGGGCTCACATCAAGCCGGAGCCGTGGCATGAGCCAGCTGGCATCCATGCCGTTGGTCGCGTCGCTGCTGGACGCGCCGCTGCCGGCCAGCGGCATCGCCTGGCTGGACGCGGCGCGGCGCGAGAACCGCGCGGCGTTCGCCGCCAGCGGCCTGCCCGATACGCGGGTCGAGGCGTGGAAGTACACCGCATTGCGTGGACTCGGTGAGCGCAGCTTCGCCGGTGGCGATGCTGCCGCCGCGACGCGTGTCGTCGATGCGGCGGCGTTCGCGTTGCCCGGCGGCGTCGACGGGCCGCGGCTGGTCTTCGTCAACGGCGTGTTCCGCGCGGACCTGTCGGCGCTTGCTGCGCTGCCCGACGGGCTCTCGCTGCAGCCGCTGTCGCAGGCGCTGCGCGGCGATGCGGAGCCGCTGCGCTTCGCGCTGTCGCGGCCGGCCCTGGTCGGGCATGTCCGCGAAGCCGGTGACGCGTTCACGTGGATCAACGCCGCCAGCGCCGGCGATGGCGTGGTGCTGCGGGTCGCCGCCCACGCGAAGATCGGTGCGCCGGTGCACCTGGTCTTCGTCGGTGCTGCAGCCGAAGTCGAACTGGCCTGGCATGCGCGCAACGTGATCGAGCTGGGCGAGGGCGCCTCGCTGAGCCTGGTCGAGCACTACGTGAGCAGCGGCGAACCGGCCCAGTTGGCCACCCTGGTCAGCGATATCGTGTTGCGCGATGGCGCGCAGCTTCATCACACCGTGCTGCAGAACGCCGCGCTCGGCGCGAACCTGATTCGCCGCAGCAGCCTGCGCCTGCACGCACGCGCACAGGCGCTGCTGCACGTGCTGGAACTGGGCGGCGCGCTGGTGCGGCATGACCTGCAGGCCGAGCTGGTCGGCGACGGGGCGCAGCTGCATACCCGTGGCGCGTTCATGCCGCACGGCCGCCAGCATGTCGATACCCAGCTGGCGATCCGCCACCAGGCGCTGAACACCACCTCCACGTCCAACTGGCGCGGCGTCGCCAACGACCGTGCGCGCGGGGTGTTCCGCGGCGCGATCGTGGTGGCCCCCGGCGCCGACGGCAGCGATGCCAGCCTCAACAACAAGAACCTGCTGCTGTCGCCGACCGCCGAGATCGACACCAAGCCGGAACTTGAGATCTACGCCGACGAGGTGAAGGCCGCGCATGGCGCCACCGTGGGCCAGCTCGACGAACGCTCGCTGTTCTACCTGCGTTCGCGCGGCATTCCGTTGGCCGAGGCCCGCGCGCTGCTGACCGCCGCGTTCTGCCGCGCCGTGCTGGACGATCTGCCGAACAAGGCGCTGTGTGAGCATCTGTCGGGCTTGCTGATCGCACAATTGCCTGCCTGATTTTTCTCCTCCCCCTGCTTGTCCCGAAAAGGGACTTCCTTCGGTCGCAGGAGAGGGAGCCACCTACGGAAACGTCGAAGATGAACGCACAAGCCAGCACGCCCACCGTCTTCGACGTCCAGCGCATCCGCGCGGATTTTCCGCTGCTGGCGCGCAGCGTGCACGACAAGCCGCTGGTGTATCTCGACAACGCCAACACCAGCCAGAAGCCGCTGTCGGTGATCGAGGCGGTGGACGTGCATTATCGCGAGCACAACGCGAACGTGGCGCGTGCGGTGCACCTGCTCGGCGAAGAGGCCACCGCCGCCTACGAGGGCGCGCGCGACAAGCTGGCGCGTTTCATCAACGCGCCGTCACGCAACGAGGTGATCCTCACCTCCGGCACCACCCAGTCGATCAACCTGGTCGCCTACAGTTATGCGTTGCCGCAGTTGAAAGCCGGCGACAGCATCCTCACCACGGTGATGGAGCATCACGCCAACATCGTGCCGTGGCAGCTGGTGGCCGCGCGCAGCGGCGCCACGGTCAAGGCCGCGCCGATCGACGAGCGCGGCGGGCTGATCGTGGAGAAGTACATCGAGATGCTGACGCCGGAGGTGAAACTGGCCTGCGTCACCCACGTTTCCAACGTGCTGGGCACGGTCAATCCGGTGCGCGAGATCGCGCGCGAATGCAGGAAACGCGGCATCGCGCTGCTGGTCGACGGCTCGCAGGCGGTGCCGCACCGGCCGGTCGACGTGCAGGCGCTGGGCTGCGATTTCTACGCGCTCACCGGGCACAAGATGCTCGGCCCCACCGGCACCGGCGTGCTGTGGGCGAAGCGCGAACACCTGGAGGCGATGCCGCCGTTCTTCGGCGGCGGCGAGATGATCCGCGAGGTGCGCTTCAGCGGCACCACGTTCGCCGCGCCACCGCACAAGTTTGAGGCGGGCACGCCGAACATTGCCGGCTTCGTCGGACTGTCGGCGGCGATCGACTACTACGAGTCGGTGGGCTTCGCGGCGATCCACGCGTGGGAGCAGCAGCTGCTGCACTACGCCACCGAACGCCTGCGCGAGATTCCCGGCATCCGCATCTTCGGCGAGACGGAAGAGAAGGAGCCGGTGATCTCGTTCCTGCTGGAAGGCGCGCAGGCCACCGACATGGCCACCCTGCTCGACCTGCAGGGCGTCGCCGTGCGCTCCGGCCACCACTGCGCGCATCCGCTGATGCAGTTCTACGGCGTGCCCGCCACGCTGCGTGCCTCGCTGGCGTTCTACAACACGCGCGAGGAGATCGACGCGTTCATCGTGGCCCTGCTCAAGGTGCGCAAGCTGCTGATGTGAGGCGGCGCAAGGTCGCATGGCCTTGTCGCTGCCGCCGGCATTATGCTTCCCGTTCCTTCCGCCACGACCGACTCCATGTTCGCCAAACTTCCCGGCCTGATCCGCATCCCGCTGGCGATGCTGCTGCTCGCCCTCAACATCCTGCTGCACGTGACGCTGCTGTTTGCGTTCACCCTGGTCAAGGTGATCGTACCGGTGCGCGTGGTGCGGCTGGCCTGTTCGCGCGTGCTGGTGGTGATCGCGGAGAGCTGGATCGGAGTCAACAACATCCTGTTCGACGTGTTCACCCGCATCCGCTGGCAGGTCGAGGGGTTGGACGGCCTGCGCCGCGACGGCAATTACCTGGTGTTGTGCAACCACCAGAGCTGGGTGGACATCCCGGTGCTGCAGAAGGTGTTCAACCGGCGCATTCCGTTCCTGCGTTTCTTCCTCAAGAGCCAGCTGATCTGGGTGCCGTTGCTGGGACCGGCGTGGTGGGCGCTGGATTTCCCCTTCATGAAACGCTATTCGAGGGAAACCCTGGCCAGGCATCCCGAGCTGCAGGGCAAGGACCGGGAGGCCACCCGGCGCGCCTGCGAGAAATTCCGCCACATGCCGGTGTCGGTGATGAACTTTGTCGAAGGCACCCGCTTCACGCCGGCCAAGCACGATGCGCAGTCTTCGCCGTACCGCCATCTGCTGCGGCCGAAGGCCGGCGGTTTGGCGTTCGTGCTCGACGCGATGGGCGATGCGCTGCACGCGATCCTCGACGTCACCATCGTTTATCCGCAGGGCCGTCCCACGATGATGGATCTCATCGCCGGCCGCGTGCGCGATATCCGCGTGCACGTGCGCGAGCTTCCGATCGACGCGGCGCTCGTAGGCAGCTACGACGAGGACACGGCGTTTCGTGGGCGCGTCAAGCTGTGGGTGAATACGCTGTGGAGCGAGAAGGACGCCCGGGCCGGACGCATGCTGATGGCGGCGGATGCCGCACCGACAGGAGATTGATATGCGCATTCTGATCGTTGGCGCCGGTGCCACCGGTGGCTACTTCGGCGGTCGCCTGCTGCAGCACGGGCGCGACGTGACGTTCCTGGTGCGCGAAAAGCGGGCGGCGCAACTGGCGCAGCATGGCCTGCTGATCCGCAGCGCCACCGGCGACGCCGACCTGCCGTCGCCGCCCACCGTGCTGGCGAGCGGGCTGCGTTCCCCATACGACCTGATCCTGCTGAGCTGCAAGGCGTATGGCCTGGGGCAGGCGATGGCCGACATCGCGCCGGCAGTAGGGCCGCAGACCGCGATCCTGCCGCTGCTGAACGGCATGCGCCAACTCGACTTGCTGGACGCGCGCTTCGGTGCGCAACACGTGCTGGGCGGGCAGTGCGTGATCGCCGCCACGCTGGATGCGCAGGGCATCGTGCGGCATCTCAACACGTCGCACAGCCTCACCTTCGGCGAACGCGACAGCAGCGCGTCCGGGCGCATGCAGCAGATCACGCAGGCCCTTTCCGATGCGGGCTTCGACGCGCGCCCCAGCAGCACGGTCCTGCAGGACATGTGGGACAAGTGGATCTTCCTGGCCACGCTGGCCGGGATCACCTGCCTGATGCGCGGCTCGGTCGGCGATATCGTGGCTGTGCCCGGTGGCACTGCCGCGGCGCTGGACCTGCTGGAAGACTGCCGTGCCGTGGCGGAGCGATCCGGCCACGCACCAGACGAGAAGACTCTGCAGCGCGCCCGCAGCGTGCTGACCGAGGCCGGTTCCACGCTGACCGCCTCGATGCTGCGCGACCTGCAGCACGGCCATCCGATCGAGGCCGATCATGTGGTCGGCGACATGCTGGCGCGCGCCGACCGGTCGCGCGACGAGCGCTCGCTGCTGGCGACCGTGTATGCCCACCTGAAGGTCTACGAGGCGGGCAGGCAGTCGCCGTGACGACCAGGCTCCGGTAGGGCGGGCATTGCCCGCCGCTCTTGTTCTTCGCATCGACCCGAAAGCCAGGCCGGCGGGCGGTGCCCGCCCTACACGGCGGATGAGCGCCATGAAAAAGCCGCGGCCTTGCGGCCGCGGCTTCGGGTGGCTCAGGCGCCCGGGCTTACCAGATCTTCACGTGCTTCTCGCCGTCGCGCACCATCGCGTCGCCGCCCTTGCACTGGAACGCCCTGGCGAACTCCGGCATGTTCGACGGCGCGCCGATCGCGCGGAATTTCGCCGGCGCGTGCGGGTCGGTGTTGAGCAGGGTCAGCTGCGCCTCGGGGCGGATGCTGCCGCGCCAGACACGGGCCCAGTTGAGGAAGAAGCGCTGGTCCTGGGTGTAGCCGTCGATCTTGCGGCCCGCTTCGGCCGGGTTCTTCGACAGCGCCATCTGCAGCGCGGTGTATGCCGCATTCAGGCCGCCGAGGTCGCCGATGTTCTCGCCCATGGTGAGCTGACCGTTGACGTGCTTGCCGGGCAGCGCCGCGTAACCGTCGAACTGCGCGCCGAGCTTCGCGGTGCGCGCCTCGAACGCCGTGCGGTCGGCACCGGTCCACCAGTTGACGTTGTTGCCGTGCGCGTCGAACTTGCTGCCCTGGTCGTCGTAGCCGTGGCCCATCTCGTGACCGATCACCGCGCCGATGCCGCCGTAGTTGATCGCGTCATCCGCGCTGGCGTCGAAGAACGGCGGCTGCAGGATCGCGGCCGGAAACACGATCTCGTTCTTTTGCGCGTTGTAGTAGGCATTCACTGTCTGCGGCGTCATGCCCCATTCGGTGCGATCGACCGGCTTGCCGATCTTGGCGACCGTGTAGTCGTAGTTGAACTTGTTTGCCGCCTGCACGTTGGCGAAGTAGTTGTCCGGTGCCAGCGTGAGGCCGGACCAGTCGCGCCACTTGTCGGGGTAGCCGATCTTCGGCACGAAGGTGGCCCATTTCTGCAGCGCCTTCTGCTTGGTCGCGTCGCTCATCCACTCAAGCTGCTCGATACGCGTGCGGAAGGCCGCGCTGAGGTTGGCGACCAGCTCCTCGGCACGCTGCTTCGAGGTCGGCGAGAAATTGTCGGCCACGTACAACTGGCCCAGCGCCATGCCCATGCTGTCGTTGGTGCTGTCGAGCACGCGTTTCCACAGCGGTTTCATTTCCTTCTGGCCGTTCAGGGTCTGCGCGTTGAACGCAAAGTCTTCCTGCTGGAACGGCGTGGACAGGTACGGCGCCGCATTGGCAATCGCGTGGTAGCGCAGGTAGGCCTGCCACTGCGCCAGCGGCACGTCGTGCAACATCTTCTGCGCTTCGGCGAAGAACTTCGGCTGCGACAGCGAGAAGCCGTCCTGCACGTCGGCTTTCTGCGCCTTGAAGAAGGCGGCCCAGTCGAAGTCCGGCGTCACCTTGTCGGCGTCGGCGATGCTGACGTAGTGGTAGCGGTTTTCCGGTTGGCGCATCTGCACCGGCGGCAGCGAGGCTGCGGCGAGGCGCGTTTCGAATGCCAGCACCGCCTTGGCCTGCTGCTGCGCGTGGGCGGCGCTGGTGCCGGTCAGCTCCAGCAGCTTCGCGATGTGCGCCACGTAGGCGGTGCGGATCTTCGCGTAGTCGGGCTTGCTGTAGTAGTCGACGGTGGGCAGGCCGAGGCCGCCCTGGCCGGCGTAGGCGATCTGCCGGTTGGAGTCCTTGAAGTCGGCGTTGCCGTAGAAGCGGAACAGCACCGGCTCGCCGCGGGCGTAGCTGTCGCGGATGTAGCCGACCACGCCGGTACGGTTCTTCAGCCCGTCGATGCGCGCCAGTTGCGGCTTGATCGGGTCGAAGCCGGCCTTGTCGATCGCCGCCGCGTCCATGCCGGAGGCGTACAGGTAGCCGATCTTCTGCTCGATCGAACCCGGCGCGGCAGCCGCCGCCTCGCGCGCGGCCTTCTCGACGATCTTGCGCTGCACGTCGAGGCTGCCCTCGCGCAGCGCGTCGAACGAACCCCAACGCGTGCGATCGGCGGGGATCGGATGCGCGGCTATCCATTTCGCGTTGACGAAGCCGTTGAAATCAGTGCAGGCCTTGATGCTGCTGTCGATCTCGTTCACGTCGAACGCGGTGGTGGGTGCGGCCAATGCACTGGTGCCCAGCGTCATCGCCACGGCGAACGCCAATGGCTTTACAAAACGGTGCTTCATGGGTGGCTTCCTTCGGTGGGCACACGTGCACGCCCGCTCATCCGGGCGTCGCAAAATTTTGCGTAAACGGCAGGCTAGGCAAACCGGTCGTGTGCTGCCCAGTGTCGAAAGTCACGCGCAGGCGCAGCTGTTCCAGGTCATGGTGGGCGAAACAGGCGAGGCCTTATCATCCGCGCATGACTGCACAACCCTTACCCGTGTTCCGCGCGGCGACCCTCGCCGATGTCGATGCCATCGTGGCCCTGGTCGAGTCGGCCTATCGCGGCGAGTCCGGCCTGCGCGGCTGGACCACCGAGTCGCACCTGCTGGACGGCCAGCGCACCGATGCGGCCGATGTGCGCGCGCTGATCGAACGGCCCGGCAGTCGCGTACTGCTGGCCGAGTCGGCTGGCCGGCTCAAGGCCAGCTGCCATGTCGAGCGGCAGGGCGACGCCGGCTACTTCGGCATGTTCGCCGTCGACCCGGCCGAGCAGGGCAGTGGCCTGGGCAAACGGGTGCTGGCCGAGGCGGAGCGGATCGCGCGAGAGGAATGGCGTTGCCGCGGCATGCGCATGACGGTGATCGTGCAGCGTGAGGAACTGATCGCGTGGTACGGCCGTCGTGGCTACCGGCGCACCGGTGAATACCAGCCGTTCCCGTACGGCGACGAGCGCTTTGGCATCCCCCGCCGCGACGACCTGCGTTTCGAGGTGCTGCTGAAGGATTTCGACGGGGTCGCGGCATGAATGGCTGGGTCAGGGTCGGTACCCGCAGCGATTTCCTGCCGGGTGAATTCAAGGTGGTGTGGGACGGCGACACGCCGATCGCCGTGTACAACATCGACGGCGTGCTGTACGCGGTCGAGGACACCTGCACCCACGACGGCGGCGACCTGGCCGGCGGCGAGGTGTTCGGCTTCGAGGTGGAATGCCCGCGCCACGGCGCGCGCTTCGACCTGCGCACCGGCGCGGTGACGAAACCGCCGGCGTACGAGCCGATCGCCAGCTTCCCGGTGCGCGAGGAAGACGGCGCGATCTGGACGTGCGACGACCGCTGAGGTCCGTCGGGCTTCACCGTAACGCCGATACGCGGCAGAAGGCCTTGCCGGTAGCGGGTGCCTGCCTTGCCGAAATCGCGTGCGGCCTCACAGGTGGTACATGAACGCCAGTGATTCGGACAGCTGCGTGCGCGAACCGTAACGGGTGACCAGCGGACTGTCGGCGGCACCGCCGAGCAGGCGCCCGTAGACCAGCACCAGCGCCACGCCGGTGTGCTTGCTGGTGGGCATGAACAAGTCGTACTCCAGCGAGGCCAGCTGGCTGCCGGCACCGGGTTGCCACACCGGCGCCGACAGGGCGCGCGCGGCTTGCGGGCTGATACCGAAGAAGCGGTTCATCGCCGGCGCGTTCATCGCCTGCCAGTGCAGCGCGACGGCCTGTTCGAGCAGGCCGACCGGCGGCAGATCCCATTCGGCATACAGCTCGAGATAGGCGCCGGCGCCGTTGATGTCGTGGTCGAGGTTGCCACCCACGTCGATCTGCCGGGTGAGCTGCCATTCCAGGTAGCCGCCCAGGTTGATGCGCGGCGGCAGCGAAGCGATCTTTCCGCGCAGGCTGCCGAGGTCGTCGCGCGAACGCCCCCACTGGTAATCGCCATGGATGCCGCCGTGCCACTCCGTGCCGCGGATCAGATCGATCTGCAGTCCGTCCAGCGTGGAGAAACTGCCGCGACCGGGAAGTTCGATGTCGAGGTACGGCACCGGTTCGCTGTGCTGGTTCTTTGCGCCGGGCCAGCTGGGCATGCGTTGCATGCCGACGCCGACGGCGAACGCGGCCGAGTCGGTCGCCGCGATGCAGCCCAGCGGCCACAGCAGGCATGCTGCCAGCAGCAGGCGAAGTCGCGGCAGACAAGATTGCATCAGGATGGGGCGGTGGTCGCGCATGGGACAGCAGCATAGGTGCTACCGACGTGCTTCGGCAGACGCCACGGCGCGTGCACTCAGCATCCGTTCGGAAAGGGGAAAGGGCGCCGAAAGACAGCTTTCCTACGCTGCGTGGCATCGTCATTCGAGCGTGCCGTCGATGTCCGTTTCTGGCTGGACCATCCTGTGTGATTTCGACGGCACCATTTCCGTCGAGGACGTGATCGATTCGCTGCTTGACCGTTTCGGCCGCCCCGGCTGGGAAGTGCTGGAACAGGATTGGCGCGCCGGCCGCATCGGTTCGCGCGAATGCATGGCCGGGCAGGTCGATCTGTTGCAGATGAGCCGCGCCGAACTCGACGCGCACCTAGCCGAGGTATGGATCGACCACGCGTTCCCGGGCTTCGTGGCGAAGGCGCGCGAGCTCGGCGTGCCGATCCGCGTGGTCAGCGACGGCCTCGACTACGCGATCCGGCGGATTCTCGATCGCCACGGCTTGAACGACCTGCCGCTGGCGGCGAACCACCTGGCGCCCGGCACGCCGCCGAAGCAGTGGCAGCTGACCTCGCCGTTCCAGGCCGACGGCTGCCGCAGCGGCACCTGCAAGTGCGCCTGCGTGGCCCAGGCCCGCGCGGGCGGCGCGAGGACCTTGCTGATCGGCGATGGCGCCTCGGACTTCTGCGCCGCCGACCGCGTCGACTTCGTGTTCGCCAAGCATCGCCTGATCGAGCACTGCCGCGCCGCCGGCATTCCCTACGTGCCGATCACCGGCTTCGAGGATGCGCTCGAGTTCCTGCCGCAGCTGCTCGACGGCAGCCTGTTCGACCATCCCCCCGTGCCTGCGCTGGCGACGTCGGCCTGACCGGCGCCGGCCTGCGCGATCCCTCTCCCCCGACTCCGGACTTCCGATGAATGTTTTCGACAAGAACGCTTCCGTGGTGATCGACGACGCCCAACTGCTCGCCGACGAGGCGAAGTACAGCTCGTTCGGCGACACCGTGCATTACGTGGATCCGCCGAAGATCTTCCGCACCTGTGAAGGCAGCTACATGTATGACACGGCCGGCGTGCCGTTTCTCGACCTGCAGATGTGGTATTCCGCGGTCAACTTCGGCTACCGCAATCCGCGTCTGGACAACGTGCTGAAGCAGCAGATCGATGTGTTGCCGCAGGTGGCCAGCCAGTACCTGCACCAGACCCGCATCGAGCTGGCCAAGACGGTGGCGCTGGATGCGAAGAAGAAGTTCGGTCTCGATGGCCGCGTGCACTTCAACGTGGGCGGCGCACAGGCGATCGAGGATTCGCTGAAGATCGTGCGCAACGCCCGCAACGGCAAGAGCCTGATGTTCGCGTTCGAGGGCGGCTACCACGGCCGCACGCTGGGTGCCTCGTCGATCACCTCCAGCTACCGCTACCGCCGCCGCTTCGGCCACTTCGGCGAGCGTGCGATGTTCATCCCGTTCCCGTACCCGTTCCGCCGCCCGAAGGGCATGACCCCTGAAGAGTATTCCGACGACTGCGTGCGCCACTTCGCGCGCCTGTTCGAGACCGAATACAACGGCGTGTGGGATCCGAAAGTGAAGCAGGCCGAATACGCCGCGTTCTACGTCGAGCCGATCCAGGGCACCGGCGGCTATGTGATCCCGCCGATGAACTTCTTCAAGGACCTGAAGAAGGTGCTCGACCAGTACGGCATCCTGCTGGTGGTCGACGAAATCCAGATGGGCTTCTGGCGTACCGGCAAGCTGTGGTCGATCGAGCATTTCGGCGTGACGCCGGACGTGATCGTGTTCGGCAAGGCGCTGACCAATGGCCTGAATCCGCTGTCCGGCCTGTGGGCGCGCGAGGAGCTGATCAACCCGACGATCTTCCCGCCGGGCTCGACCCATTCCACGTTCAACTCCAATCCGCTCGGTACCGCGCTGGGTCTGGAAGTGATCAGGATGGGGTACGAACTGGACTACGAGACCAGCGTGCCGAAGAAGGGCGCGCACTTCCTCGACGGCCTGCGCGACCTGCAGAAGCGCCACAAGGAGATCGGCGACGTCGACGGCCTCGGCCTGGCGCTGCGTGCGGAGATCTGCACGGACGATGGCTTCACGCCGAACAAGGCGCTGCTGGACAGGATGGTCGACATCGGCCTGGCCGGCGATCTCGAGCACAACGGCAAGAAGATCGGCCTCGTGCTCGACGTGGGTGGCTGGTACAAGAACGTGATCACGTTCGCGCCGTCGCTGGAGATCACCCATGAGGAGATCGACCTGGCGATCGCGCTGCTGGACCAGTTGCTGACCAAGGCCAAGAAGGGCTGATGCTGAAGAGCGCCCGGGACGATCACCCTTTTGTAGGAGCGCACCCTGTGCGCGACGCTTTTTCCGAACCCCCACGAAAAGCATCGCGCACAGGGTGCGCTCCTACGGGCGTAGCGCTACGGCGCGCGCTTGAGCGCCAGCGCGTAGGGCGGGCAATGCCCGCCGGCTTCCGCTCCATGTTTTGGCATAGAGCGGCTGGCAATGCCCACCCTGCGAAGCGGGCAGTCGAGGCGTCGCCGCTACGGGGCGCGCTTGATCGCCAGCACCGCGTTGAGTCCACCGAACGCGAACGAGTTGGAGAGTGCGGCACGCACCGGCATCGGTCGAGCGACATTCGGCACGTAGTCCAGATCGCAGGCCGGATCGACCTGGTCGAGATTGGCGGTGGGCGGCACCACGCTGTCGCGCAGCGCGCCGATCACCGCCACCAGCTCCAGCGCGCCGGAGGCGCCCAGCGCGTGGCCGTGCATCGACTTGGTCGAGGACACCGCGAGGCGTTCGGCATGCGCGCCGAAGGCGAGCCGGATGGCGCGGCTCTCGGTGACGTCGTTGGCCTGGGTGCCGGTGCCGTGGGCGTTGATGTAGTCGACGTCCTGCGGTGCGAGGCCGGCATCGTCCAGCGCCTGGCGCATCGCGGCGGCGGCGCCGTCGGCGCTGGGCATCACGATGTCGGTGGCGTCGGCGGTCATGCCGCTGCCGGCCAGCTCGGCCAGGATGGTGGCGCCGCGCGCCTGCGCGTGTTCCATGGACTCCAATACGAAGATGCCGGCGCCCTCGCCGAGTACCAGGCCGCGCCGGTTCGCGCTGAACGGGCGGCAGGTGTCGTCGGCCAGCACGCGCATGGCTTCCCAGGCGCGCAGCGCGCCGTAGGTGAGACAGGCTTCGGTGCCGCCGGTAATGGCGGCGTCGGCGAGGCCCCAGCGGATCATCTGCGCCGCCTGGATGATCGCGTGGTTGGCCGAGGCGCAGGCGCTGGCCACGGCGAAGGTGGGTCCACGCAGCCCGTACGCGATGCTGATCTGGCTGGCCGAGGCGTTCGTCATCAGCCGCACGATGGTCAGCGGATGCGCGCGGGCGGCGTTTTCTCCGTACAGGCGCCGGCTCTGTTCGTCCTGGGTGGTTTCGCCGCCCACGCCGGTACCGACGATCACCGCGGTACGCAGGCCGAGCTGGCCCTGGCGGAAGTCCAGTCCGGATTGCGCGACCGCCTCGCGTGCTGCGTGCAGCGCGAATTCCGAGGTGCGGTCGAGCATCGGCAGGGTGCGCTCGTCGATGTTCGCCGCCGGGTCGAAGCTGTCGGGCACCTGCGCGGCGACCTTCACGCGCAACCGTTCGGCATCGGGGTGGTGCAGCGGGCCGATCGCGCTGCGGCCTTCGCGCAGACCCTGCCACAATGCTTCGGCACCGACGCCGAGCGGGCTGATCGCGCCCATGCCGGTGATCGCCACGCGGCGCAAGGTGGGGCTTTGCATCATTTCGATCCCTCGTCGGCGGCGGCCTTGTCGGCGAGCGCCTTTTGCACCGCATCGACCAGGTTCTGCGCGGAGTCGCTATCGAAGTTGGCGCCCTGCTGGTCGGGGAAATTGATGTTGAAGTGCTCCTCGATGTCGAAGATCAACTCGATCGCCTCCAGCGAGGCGACGCCCAGGTCCTTCAGGGTGGACTCGGGCTTCACATTGGCCACATCGATCTTGGCCTGCTTGGCGATGATCTCGAACACTTGCTGCTGGATGGTATCGTTCATGGCGGAGAGATCCCTGGCGGCTGGAGACAATGTCATGTCCCAAGCAGTCTAGACGGGCTGGCTTACGCATGCCTTTCATCGCACAACTCGAACCCGATGCCCTGCTCGGCGCCTTCATGGCGCACCCGCCGGCCGGCTTTGCGGCCGGCCATTCGGCGCAGGGCATGCCGGTGTTCGTGGCGCCGTTCGACCTGCTGACCACGGCCGACGACGCGCTGCGCCGGCGACTCACCGGCCTGCCGGGCTACCGCCGCTGGGGCCGCCTGCTGCGCTGGCGCACGCGCTTCGCCGGCACCACCGTATCCGAATACGCGCCCTTGCCGTCGACGCTGGCACCCGCTGCCCTGGCGCAGGGATTGAAGGCGGCGTACGGGCGTGAATGCCGGCTGCTGATCGTGAAGGACATCGCCCGGGATTCGCCATTGCTTGGCGATGCCGACAATGCGTATGCGCGCGCCTTCGCCAGCGCCTGCGCGGCGGCCGGCTTCGTGCTGCTGGAGGGCCAGGCGCTGGCGTGGGTGCCGATCGACTTCGGCTCGAACGACGAGTACCTCGCGCGGCTGTCGTCCGGCCGCCGGAAGAACATCCGGCGCAAGCTGCGCTCGCTGGCCGATCTGGAGATCGAGGCGGTGCCGACCGGCGACGCGCGCTTCCGCGACGAGGCGACGCTGGCCGCGTTCCAGGCGCTGTTCGACAATGTGTACGCACAAAGCGAAATTCACTTTGATCGCCCGGACGCGGCGTTCTTCCGCGCCGTGCTGCAGGATGGCGGGAGCGGCGGCGTGGTGTTCGTCTATCGCCATGCCGGTCGGATGATCGGCTGGAATCTCTGCTACGAGTACGGCGGCAGGCTGATCGACAAGTACGTCGGCTTCGCCTACCCGCAGGCACGCGAGCACAACCTGTACTTCGTCAGCTGGATGCACAATCTCGACTATGCGCGGCAACGCGGGCTCAGCCATTACGTGGCCGGCTGGACCGATCCGGAAGTGAAAGCCTTCCTCGGCGCCCGCATGACCTTCACCCGCCACGCGGTGTATGCGCGCAACCCCTTGCTGCGGGCGTTGTTGCGCCGCCTGGGCAGCCATTTCGAAAGCGATCGCAGCTGGCAGGCGACCACGGAGGCCAACGATGAATAACCTGGCCAATCGCCCGGTGGTACTCGACATCGACCGCTCGGTCGGGCCGTTGCCGAATCGCCTGGTGCTGCCGCTGGAACACTGGCAGGAATCGATCCGCTTCGGCTGTTCGCTGGCGACGATGCGACGCTTCCGCACGATGCTCGACGAGTTGCTGCCGGCCAAGTACGGCACCGTCTTCACCGGCAGCGGCGACTTCCATCACCTGAGCTGGCCGCTGATCGCCCGGCTGCAGACGGACACGCCGTTCCAGGTCGTGGTGCTGGACAACCATCCGGACAACATGCGCTTTCCGTTCGGCGTGCATTGCGGCTCGTGGATGCGCCGGGTGGCGATGCTGCCGCAGGTCAGTCATGTGCACGTGCTCGGCATCACGTCGTCCGACATCGGCAGCGGCCACGCATGGGAGAACTACCTGACGCCGCTGCGCCGCGGCAAGCTGAGCTACTGGAGCATGGGCGTGGACACCGGCTGGTCGCGCCGGCTCGGCCTGGCGCGTGCCTTCCGCAGCTTCGACACGCCGGCGGCGATGGTCGATGCATTCGCGGAGTCGCAGCGCACGCAGGCCACGCCAAGCTACCTGTCGATCGACAAGGACGTGTTCGCCCCCGTCGTGGCGCATACCAACTGGGACCAGGGCCGGCTGCTGACCGACCACGCCCTGGAACTGATCGGCAGCCTGCGCCAGGGGCTGGTCGGCAGCGACATCAACGGCGAGGTGTCGCACTACCGCTATCGGACTTGGTGGAAACGCCGGTTGTCCGCGTTGGACGCGCAACCGGACATCGATCCGGCGCAGTTGAACGACTGGCAGGCGCAGCAGCACACGCTGAACTTGCAGCTTCTGGCCGCCATCGCGCGGCACTCCGGTTGAGCTCAGCGCAGTACGGCTTCCAGCGCACCGCAGACTGCCTCGAAATCCGCATCGGTCATCCACGGACTGTTGCCGATGGTGATGCTGCGTGCGGCGAAATCGCGGGCGTGCGGCACATCCTGCGCAGGCACGATGCCGGCGAGGTAGGGATAGTCGGGCAGGGCGTGGATGAACAGGCGGCTGACGCCGTAACCGGATGACCAAAGCTGGTCCAGCGCGGCATCGCGATGCCTTTGATCGGGTAGCAGTAGCAGTAAAAACGGCCAGGTGCCGTGTGCGCCGGCGGGATCATCGAGCAGCTCGACGCCGCCGATCTGGCGCAGCCGCGGCAGGCGTCGTTGCGCCTGTGCCGACAGCCGGTCGAGAAACGCCGGCAGGCGGGTAGCGGCATGCGCGCCGACGGCCTGCCG